>JAGBEY010000013.1 GCA_017936745.1 Clostridia bacterium | reverse complement strand
GGCATAGGGTTTCCTATGCCTTTTTGTTGTATAAGGTGAAAATTTGCATACGCAAATTTTAATTGAAATGCCTTTTGCTATCTGTCAATCACGCCTCTCGGCGTACCTGTGTACGCCTTCGGGTGCCCCTGCGGGCGTGGTTGACAGATTCTCGGCGATTTTCTCATCGCTTTTCGCTCGGCAAAATCGTCCGGAATGAATGAACCTCACCGCTTGCCGTACACTCGGTACGGCTTCGGGCATTGTCAAAGCAAAGCTTTGATTCGGTTTGTTCATTCTGAAAAAGAAGTCCCAACGGGACTTTTCTCCTCGCCGACCGGTTCGAGATAATAAGATAAACTCAAAAAGGCATAGGGGTTCCTATGCCTTTTTTGTGCCATAAGGTACAATATGGAAAGAATTGAAAAAAAGGTTGCAATTTCTGGAATGTTGTGATACAATTTATATGATATTATACCGATAAGCAATCAGCGAAATAATCGGTAAGAAAAGGGGAGAACCAACTATGACAAAAACAAGCAAACTTCTCAGCGTGATTCTTGCAACCTTTTTACTGCTGCAAACATTTTCTATGATTTGTTTTGCAGAAACCACCAGCAATTTACCCACCAACTTAAGGTGGAGTTCCACCAAGAATGGTTATTTTGAAATGTTCATACCCGAACACTTGACGGAATATTTCACGTTAAGAATCAATTTGTACAAAGATGACGTCTTATTTGATACCATACAGACATCTTTGCATCCTTCCACACTTGAAAGCGATCGCATTTTCTCCCGTTCTTATCTGACAGATGAGATTTTAGAGGGGGGCAGCGGAATCTATACCTACACAGTAACTGTTGGTAATGAAACCACGCAGCCCAGTACTCCGTTTGAGTTTGAGGAACCTACTCACATTCTGGATGTACCTGCAAATGTTACTCTGGTAGATGGTCAGGTTCGTTGGACTCCTCTGGCAGATGCATATTGTGGCGGTTACTATGTGCATTATTTTGTTGGCTATCCTGATGGAACCATTGATTTTGTTTATGGTCAGGAGGAAAGTGGTGCAACCTCTGACTATCAGGATTATAGCACAGACAATGATGTTCCTTACTATTTCAATCAGCAGGTAGATATTTATTATAATCAAGATCCTCAAAAATATCCCAAAGAATCCGCATTCTTAATGGCGGCAGTACAGGCATTATCTTCCGATATTTTCTTAGCGAAGGATTCTGAATTTTCCGCTCCTGTGGCAATGAGTGAAGATACCGAAACCGAATTTCATTTCAATCTGCCCAATGTCAATGCAGAAAAAGGAGCTACCATAACCTATAGCGATGTCGATGATTATGTTCCCCAGCGGATGCAGTTCGGTTTGATATATGCTTCCAACTTGTATGAGGAAAATATTGAAACTCCTGCAACCATTACCTATACCGGAAACGGAGTCAACTATACGCAGACTCTTGACGAAATCCCCCTGACCACTGAATATGGTGCAGCTTGGTATGAACTGGAGTTCGCACTCCCTGCCGACCTGGCTTCCGGTACCTATCAGGCAGTGATTCGTCTGGAGATTGCAACCGCAAAAGATGCCAACAATGTAAAACCCTATGTGATTACCATTCCGGAGCTGACAATCAATCCCACATATACGGCTGATTTTGTTATCAATGACGGTGCCGATATGGCAACCGATAAAAATCTGACATTAAGTTTCACCGTAGATGGCTATACCAAATATAAAGTAGGTGACGGTACCTACACCAATTTACCTGCAAACAACATTGCAACCTACACTGTAGCACCCGAAAGCGGTATGAAAGAAATTGTAATTACCTTTGCAAATGAAGCGGAATCCAAAACTGAAACCGTAACCAAGTCTATTCTGCTGAGCAACCGCCGAACCATTACTTACTATGCCGACGGTGCAGTGTTTGATACCGTTGTTTTAGATTGCGGTTCTCCGATTCAGCAATTAGCAGCAAACCCCACCGTAGAGGGCAAAACCTTTGCCGGCTGGGATGCAGAAATTCCGACAGTGATGCCCGACAGCGACCTTTCTTTCCATGCGATTTTCGTGGCAGCACCCACTCAGGACTTGAATGAATTACTGACCGAGGAAGAAGTGGCAAACGGTTACACTGTGACTTCTTCTGTTTCTGTGGCAGTTGCCAACACCAATATCAATCATGAACTTACTACCGAATACACTCAGTACACTGTGGCAATGACCCTGAATATTACCCTGCAAAAAGTGAAAGAAGGAAACACACCTGAATCCATTTCGGAACCGGGCGCCTTAGTCGCTTTTGAAATTGAAATTCCCGACAGCTTAAAAAATAAAGGAGATTACATCATTCTCCGTGACCATAACGGAACTGTGGAAACCATCACCAGAACTCCCAATGCTTATGGCGAATATCTTACTGTTTTCGGAAATACCATTACTCTTTATGCCAATAGATTTTCTCTGTATACGTTAGCAACCAGAGAAGCGGTTGCTCCTCCTGTAGGTGGAGGCGGTAAATTAAGCTATTCCGTTAATTTTAACTCCAACGGCGGAAGCAAAGTGAAAGCTGTGAATGTTGTAAGCGGAAAAACCGTTTCCAAACCGGAGGATCCCACGAAGGAAGGATATGTTTTTGATGGTTGGTATCAGGATGCAGAATTGACACAGCTGTTTGATTTTGCAACCGGTATCAAAAAATCCATTTCTCTGTATGCAAAATGGGTAGAGGTGGCTCCCTCTGTAAAACTGGTGCTGACCATTGACCAAACACAAGCAACCATTAACGGAGAAATGTTTGTGAACGATGTTGCGCCCGTCATTGTGAATGACAGAACAATGCTTCCCATCCGTTTTGTAGCAGAAAAATTAGGTGCAACGGTAGGTTGGGAGGAGGAAACCCGTACCGTAACCGTAACCTTAGGCGAGGTAGCCGTGAGTCTGGTTGTTGGCGAATCGGTTGCCAAGGTTAACGGGGAAGAACAGGCACTCGACAGCCCCTCCTTTATTCAAAACGACAGAACCTATCTCCCGGTTCGTTTTATCATGGAAAGCTTAGAACTGAAAGTTGACTGGGACGAAGCATCCCGTCAGGTAACAATTATCAAGTAATAAAAACCATCTGATTTGAGATGTGTTTTTTGGACACGTTACAGAGTAACCCGATGAAAAAGCCTCTCAAACACTCTTATTTGAGCGATTGAGAGGCTTTTTGTTTTTTATAAATGATTCTACGGACACATCCGGTTTCAGGCGGTATGCTATTTGGTTGCTTCCTATCGCCGGTTGTGGATTTTACCAATTTTTTTACGTCGGTATACCCAAATTGGATTCAGGCTTCCGAAACGATTTTATCACGGACAGAGGCTCGATAAAAACGCATCAAAAAAGCTGTAGCAGTTGCTACAGCTTTTTTTCTTTATTCTTTGGTTAATTCTTTCATTTCGGGGGTATCGGTATCATCGTGAACTGCTGCCTGCTTAATAAGCTTTACATCTTTTTTGTGACAGGAAACAATGGCTTCCGTATCGGAGGAAATGGCGCGGAGCATTCCGGTGATCACATTCACGTCAATTACCGTGCCCTCACTTCCGCCCGGCAGCTTAACGATTGAGCCGTGACGGGGAGTATCCTTCCACATATCCTCATAAGAGCTTTGCTCATAATTTAAGCAGCACATCAGTCTGCCGCAGGCGCCGGAAATTTTGGTGGGGTTTAACGATAAATTCTGGTCCTTTGCCATTTTGATGGATACCGGTTTAAATTCGCAAAGAAAAGTGGAGCAGCAGCATTGACGTCCGCAGGTGCCGAAGCATTTAAGCATTTTTGCTTCGTCTCTTACCCCAATCTGACGCAGCTCAATTCTGGTACGGAACACGCTCGCCAGGTCTTTGACCAATTCACGGAAATCCACTCTGCCGTCTGCAGAAAAGTAAAAAAGGATTTTGCTCCGGTCAAAGGTGTATTCCACTTCCAGAAGATTCATTTCCAAACCATGCTTTTTAATTTTTTCTTCTGCAATGCCGAAGGCTTTTTTTTCTTTTTCCTTGTTTTCCTCCAACTGCTTTTCATCCTCGGGGGTGGCAATTCGTACCACGGGTTTTAACGGCGGTACTAAGTCCTCCTCGGCAACCATGGAATTACCGCGAACCACGTTGCCGTATTCCAAGCCCCGTGCAGTTTCCACAATGACCGAGTCCTCGGTGGTGATTGTAAGTCCGTTGGGATCAAAGTAGTAGACCTTGCCGAAATCCTTAAATTTTACGCTGATGACTTCTATCATAGGTTAAAAATTCCTTTCTTCCATAAGATGGTTTCTGACTTCTATCAGAAATGTTAAGACGGTGAGACCGTAATCTGCATTGGAAGCCGTCCGTTTCACAAGCTGAGAAAGAGCACGGTAAATATTACTTGCTGTAGCGAGCGACAACGAAACCGAACCGTTTTGATTGGGATGCTTCTTCAGGGTAGGGTCTGTGATTGTTGTGTCATATACAAAGCTGTAAAACAAATCGAAAAGCTGCTCCTTTTGCTCCTGATAGGTAAGAAAATCCTGATACAGCTTTAGCATAGAGGCAGTGGTTTTCTTTTCCAAAAAGGAGAGAATGGCTTGTCCCACCGATTCTCCGATTTTTGCAGAGTCGTCGGATTGGCTTAACAGCAATGCTTCGGTAACCGAACCGTTTGCACGGGACAAAATTTCGTCACTTGGGATATTCAGCTTATTATTTTTAAAATATTCTTTCAGTTCTTTTGGAGTAAGAGGCGGAAACCGAACCTCTGTTCCGCGGGATAATATGGTTGGCAATAATGCGGAAAGATTGGATGTGATTAAAATGATAATCGCATAGGAGGGAGGCTCTTCAAAGACCTTGAGCAAGGCGTTTTGTGCCTGAACCGTCATTTTATCCGCATCTTTTATGAGATAAATTTTTCTGGGAAAATGAAAGGGTTTTAAGAAAATTTCCGAGGTCAGTTCCCTGACTGTTTCCACGGGGATGCTTTTTTCGCTTTCGATGATTTTTACATCGGAAGTGGAGTAAAACTGTTTACAGCTGGGGCAATTTCCGCAGGCGGTATGATTTTCGCAAAGAATGGCTTTTGCAAATTCCAGAGCCAGCGTGGTTTTTCCCACTCCTTTTTTTCCGTGGAAAATATAGGCGTGACTCAGCTTCCCCGTCTGGATTGCAGTTTTCAGCATTTCTTTGGGCAGGCTCTGCCCTACAACCTGTTTAAACATCCGGCTACTCCTTTACCCGTGCTAAAATTTCTTCCTCCCGTTTTCGCATCAGCTTTTTATCCCCTTCAACCATATGGTCATAGCCAAACAGATGCAGAATGCCGTGGAGGGTAAGATAGCAAAGCTCCCGTTCCAAAGTGTGACCGTATTCCTTTGCCTGCTCCTCAATTTTTTCGTGGGAAATGAGCAAATCTCCCAGCATCACCTGATGGGTTTCGGGGTCATAGTCTAATTCTGTGATTTCTTCCGGCACCTCGGGTGCTTTGAAAAAGAGCATAGGGAAAGAAAGCACGTCGGTGGGTTTATCAATGCCTCGTTGCTCGCGATTTACCTCGCGGATATTTTCGTTATCGGTAACCGTCACGGTTAACAAAACGGGAAAGGGCGGGTTAATCTCCGAAAGACACCGCATCACAAATGCAGTAAGCTCGTCTTCTTTTTGAAACTTTTCTTCAGCCTCGTTATAAAATTCTACGGTATGCATAGGCAACCTCTCTTTTATCAGCAGATGATTTCATCGTCACGCTTATCGCCAAGGAAAGCAACACCAACCACTTCGGGACCGGCATTGATAACAATACAAGGACCAATGAGATTCGGGTCCAGCGTTTTTTCTTTCAGCCCGTCCTTCATCAGCTTGATAAACTCTTTCGGGTCGTTTTTACCGTGGAATAAGATATACTGTTTATCTTCTCCGATTTTTTCTTTGGCAATTTCCAAAAGAGCGTCCATTGCCTTGGGGATTCCTCTTACCTTCTGATAGGTTACAGAGTCGCCCCCGGTGAGGCACATAATGGGTTTAATTCCCAAAAGCTCTCCGGCAATGGCGGCTGCTGTTCCGATTCTGCCAGATTTTTTGGCATATTTCAAATCAAACACGGTAAAATACACTTCCAGACGGGAGAACCAGTTTTCCAGATAGTTCAGAATAACTTCTACCGGTTTTCCGTCTTTTGCCATTTTTGCTGCCTGCAGCACGGGATATCCGTAGCAAGCAGAATACGCCATGGTATTGATAATATAAATGTTCATACCGCTGTCGGGAATGTCATTTTCAAACATTTTTCGTGCCAGCTGTGCAGAATTATAGGTGGAGGAGGCTTTCTGATTGATGGTGACAATAATAAGCTCCTTCACATCATCCTTGTAGGCTGCTTTAATGGCATCTAAAAATTCAAAGGGAGGCACCTGAGCGGTGGTGGGAATTTCGTCTCCCTCAGGAAGCATAGTATAAAATTCCTCTTTGGTAAAATCGTAAGCTTCTTTATATTCTTTTTGCCCGATGGTAACCGTCATAGGGAGCAGCTTTACATCATACTTCTCCGCTGCTTTTAAATCAATATCACTGGCGGTATCCACGAGAATCCTGATTTTTTGCATAGTGAGCATCTCCTTTTTCGGACATATCAATCAATTAAAATTCATTTTATTATACTATAGTTTTGTGAAAATTTCAATAACATTTATGAAATTTTTTTAGTTTAAGAAAAAATTCTGTTGCATTTTTCGTATCATTTTTGGGATTTTCATAAAAAACAGTTGAATTTTTAAGAAAACTATTGTATAATGTAAGTTGATATGATGAAATCCAGCGGTTTGTCCGGATGTACGGAGATGATTGTGAATGGAACCAATCTTGGAAACTGAATATGAGTACCAATGTCCGGAGGATGAACTGCAGCTATATGAACGGCAGGAGGATGCTTCCGGAGACGATTTTTTTGATGACGATTTTTTTTACGAGAAAACTATGAGCCTCCGCAGATTTTTTACCTGGCATATTATCTGGGTTTTAGCTATTTATCCGCTATATCGGCTAATTTTGATTTATGGCTTTTTTGGGTCAAGCACCGTTGCCGACAGATGGATGCTTTTCGGGACAGTTCTTGTCAGCATTGGCGTATATACCCGGGTTGCCGTTCATGAGCAGCGTAATGCAGATAAATTGATTTCCGACGTGTCGTTCCCGTTTGTGCTTTTCACCTTTATAGGCTACTGCTACCGGGATTTGGCATACGGTGTTGTGGTAGGCGGAGCATTTGCTCTTGTTGTTTTGTTTTTGCTTGGTATTGCCTTTTCCGGGAAACCGCGGCATTGCTCCGACCCGTGGATAATTTTCAAGAAGCGGGTGTTTGATTTTTTAGTGATGCTTCGTCCGGTTGTCAGCATGGGGCTTCTTATGGTGATTGCTCTAACCGGTGTTTATGGGATGATTGAGGATTATCAGATGCAAAAAGAGCAGAGCCGTTTGATTGATGTGCAGACTGCAGAAGAATGGACAGTTTCCAATAAAATCCGGGAGCTTTCGGGGCTTGAAAAGCAGAATTGGGAGAAGAAAAGCCTTGCACAGCGTATGGAGCTGATGCAGACGGTTGCCAATATTGCAAAAAATTGGCTGAACATTCCCTATGAGCTTACTGTGGAGCCTGCTTTTTTGGAGCGGGATGTACGCGGTAATTATCAAAGCAAAATCAAGAAGATTCAGTTGAATCGGAAAACCTTTGAAACCATTCCGGCTGAGACGGCAGTCAACGTTGTGATGCACGAGGTCAGACATGCTTACCAGCATGCTGCGGTAGAGGCGATGATGCAGGTTTCGCAGGAATACCGCACACTCCATTTGTTTGAGGATGCCAACGAATTTCAAAAGGGCTACAGTCACTACACCACAGAAGACGGTGAAGCATACCGCACCAACGAGATTGAAGTAGATGCAAGAGCCTATGCCGAACAGGCAACCCAACGGTTGTATGAGGAAATGGAGCTGGCACATCTTGCAGGTGGAAACGAATAATATTTGTTGTATCGGCGGATTTTCGCCCTGAATATAAAAAAAGAAACACATTTTTTCGCTTGGATTTTTTTCCGGGCGTGTTTTAAAAGAAAGGTCGTATGAAAGATGGAAATCAAAATCACCAGAGCTACCCAGCTCAAACAAAAGCCGGATCAGTCTAATTTAGGCTTCGGCAAAATTTTTACAGACCATATGTTTGAAATGGACTATACCGAGGGTATCGGTTGGCATGATGCCAAAATTGTGCCTATTCATAACCTAAGCCTCCATCCTGCCTGTATGGTATTCCACTACGGTCAGGAAATGTTTGAGGGCTTAAAAGCATACCGCGGCAAAGACGGCAAGGTTCGTCTGTTCCGTCCTGAAATGAATGCAAAAAGAACCAACAACACCAATGACCGTCTCTGCATTCCCCACATTCCCGTGGAAGATTTTGTGGAAGCGGTGAAGGCTGTGGTAAAGGTGGATGAGGACTGGATTCCCACTGCAGACGGCACTTCCTTATATATTCGTCCCTTTATTATCGCAACTGATGAATTTTTAGGGGTTGCACCCTCTAAAACATATAAATTTATGATTATTCTTTCTCCCAGCGGAGCGTACTATGCAAGTGGGTTAGCGCCGGTTGGCATCTGGATTGAAGATGAATATGTCCGTGCGGTCAAAGGCGGTATCGGCTTTGCAAAAACCGGCGGTAACTATGCTGCCTCCTTAGCGGCACAGGTAAAAGCTCACGATGACGGCTATTCTCAGGTGCTCTGGCTGGATGGGGTAGAACGGAAATATATTGAAGAAGTCGGCGCAATGAATATCTTCTTCAAAATCGACGGCAAAATTGTAACCCCTGCCTTAAACGGCTCTATCTTACCCGGCGTAACCCGTGACAGTGTCATTCAGCTCTGCAAAAAAATGGGCTACACTGTGGAAGAAAGAAAAATCAGTGCAGAAGAGCTGATTGTCGCTCAGAAAGCAGGAAAACTGGAAGAATGCTTCGGTTCCGGTACTGCAGCGGTAATTTCTCCGGTTGGCAAGCTTCGTTATAAAGACGATGTAATGCTGATTAACAACAACGAAATCGGCGAAATTTCTCAGAAATTATATGACACCATCACCGGCATCCAGTGGGGTAAAATAGAAGACGATATGGGCTGGACCGTTGAGGTAAAATAATCAATTCGGGAGTGTGTGGATATGCAGGTAAACGGCTTTAAAAAATCAATGTTCGGCGGTCTTAAGAAAACAGAGGTTCTTACCTATCTGGATCAGATGTCCAAGGATGTGGAAACCAAGCTCAGAAATAAGGATGACGATATCCGTGATTTGAAAAAAGAGCTTTCCGACAAAAAAGATAAAATAAAAGAATTGAAGCAGTCATTGGAGGACCAGAAAAAGTCCTATGAAGAAAAGCTCTGTGCAGAGAAGGAAGCATTTTCCGAAAAAACCGAGCGAATGAAAGAAGAATTCCGGAAAGAAAAAGACGAGCTGAAAGAAAAGCTGGACGATTTGAAAATTCAGTTTACCGTGGAAAAAGAAAAAATCGGCAGAGCACTCCTCACGGCGGAAGAATCTGCCAATGCTATCATTGAGGAAGCAAAAAAACAGGCAGAGGCAATCGTGGAGGAAGCAAAAAAGAAAGCGGACTTAGAAAAAGAACGCTACAAAAAATCCAAAGCCGATGTTTCCGACTTCACCTACGACATCAAAAAACTGATGGACAAATTAACCGCCGACTTAAAAGAACGGTTAGAGTAAAATGAAAAAAGCTGTAATTCCAACCCGGAATTACAGCTTTTTTGTTCGACGAACCATATGGTTCTCATCCATCTTTGATTATATGAAAAAAGACATCCATTCGGATGTCTTTTTGGTGGAGGGAGATGGATTCGAACCATCGAAGCAAGATGCAACAGATTTACAGTCTGCCCCCTTTGGCCACTCGGGAACCCCTCCGTATTCAATTAAAATTGTGGAGCTGGTGATGGGACTCGAACCCGCAACCTGCTGATTACAAATCAGCTGCTCTGCCAATTGAGCTACACCAGCAAAGTGAGGGGAAAAGTTCAATCATCATTTTCACCTCGCCAATTATAACACACGAAAATAGGTTTGTCAAGCATTTTTTTAATATTTTTTTAAAAATTTCAATCCGCATACAGATTTCCCGTTTTTCCGGTTTTTGTCGCAATTTGTAAAAAGACAGAAAGTTTGTTTGTGAATTTTTTGTGTTTTGGGTTTACAGAATGAAAAAATTGGTGTATAATAAATCCCTGCCGGGAGTTGTCCCGCCAAAATTGTAATGTGAGATTGTGAGAATCGGATATGAATACAAAAACCTTCTGGAAATTGCTCAGACGAATTTTGGCAACTGTCCTGTGTTGCTTTACCGTTGCAACAGGAGCAAGGCTTGCTTACCTTTATATTGCGCCGGAAAAACGGATTATGCCCAGTAGTATGGATGTTGCAATAGGTGGCAGAATCAATGTGATGATTATGGCAACCGACAAAGGCGGCTTGCTTACCGATACGATGATGCTTGCTTCCTGTGATTCCGACCGGAAACAAATCAATATTATGTCCTTTCCCAGAGATACCCGGGTGCAGTATGGCAGAGGCTATCAGAAGCTGAACGCGGTGTATGCATTGGGAAAAGAGGGAGAACGTCATGAGGGCACAATTGAATATATCAAGGAGTTGACGGGGCTTCCTGTTCACTATTATGTGGTAGTAAATCCTGACGGATTCCGCCGGATTATTGATACCTTGGAGGGAGTCTGGCTGGATGTTCCAATCCGGATGTACTATACCGACCCGGACCAGGGGTTATACATCGACCTTCAACCCGGTTATCAGCTGTTAGACGGAAAGAAAGCAGAACAGTTCTGCCGGTTCCGCAGCGGTTATGCCAATGCCGACTTAGGCAGAATTGAGGCGCAACAGAATTTTGTGCGGGCACTTCTGGAACAAAAGCTGAAACCGGAATATCTGATGAAGTCGGGAGAAATTTTTCAGCATATTTCAGATTGTGTGGATACCAACTTTACCGTTTCGGATATTCCCATTTTCCTGAAGATTTTTGACAGTCTAAAGGGTGACGGCATTCGTACCTTTGAAATGCCTATGAATACGCAGACCATTAACGGTGCATCTTATGTGATTTGTGATGTGGCAAAAACCAGAGAGCTGATTCAAACCGAATTTATAGGAGATGCGGGGTAAAATTTCGCAGTATTATATATAATAGTATACAAAAAGCACCTGTTTTCAAAAAAAATGAAAAAAATTAAAAAAAGTTTAAAAAAAGGGTTGACAAATGGAAGAAGGTGTGGTAGAATAAGCAAGCTGTCTCCGAGAGATAGCAGAATGAACCTTGAAAACTGAATAACATAATGGACCTTGAAAATTCTAAGAGTTTT
>JAGBEY010000012.1 GCA_017936745.1 Clostridia bacterium | reverse complement strand
TTCTTACGCAGATGGCGTAATCACTGTTCCCGGAACTGTTGGCACTTACACCGTAACTGTAACCGATAACTTCTACTGTAACGAAGCATCCGCTACGATCACTGTAAACGATGCAGCAAATGTAGATAAGTTTACCGGTAAAACCGTAACTTACACTCATACCTTAGCAACCATTGAAGATAACACTGTAACCTACAATTTTGCAGACCTGTTTGACACCAACACTGCATATCCCGTAAAAGATATCACTGTTACCGGTGCAACCTACAAAGACGGCAAAATCACCGTTACCGGCTTAGGTACCTTCACCATTACTGCAACCGATAACTTCTACTGTAATACTGCAACCGCAACTGTTACCGTAAAAGAACCGGCAGCAGTTACCAAATGGACTGCAAAATCTGATTTGGCTTTTGAAACTGAAAAAGGGGTTGCAGTAACTAAAACCTTAGGCGAGCTGTTCAGCGCAAACGGTAATTTGATTCAGGATGCTAACGTGTCTGTAACCGGTGCTTCTTCTTTCACGAATGGTACAACCTGGGATAACGGCACTGTAACCTTTAGTGATGCAGGCACTTATACCATTACCATTACTGACGGTTTCTACTGTACTGCCACCTCTGCTACCGTAACCGTAATAGAATTGGCAGCTCCCTCAGTGGCAAAATTCGACACGAAGTTTATCAATCACGAAAAATATCTCTATCGGGTTGGAAATCAGAACACTGTGGCGCTGGGAAGCATTTTCAAAGCGTTAGACGGGGTTTCTGTGGGCAGTGTCAGTGTAGATGTTGCACCGATGGAGCAGACTCCCTCCGTGACGCACACCTACACCCAAAATACTGATTGGACCAAATCTACTTTGAAATTTACCGGCACAGGGGTTGTAGCATTAACTGTTTCTGATGAAGAAAGCATTCCCTATTCCATCTATCTGGAAATTGTAGATGCGAAAAATACCACCACCGCCACCTCTGCAACTGCAAACAACGTGGTGCTGTTGAATGATATTTCCGGCACATTTACCGTTTCCAACGGGTATGCATTTTACGGAAACGGCTTTACTGTAACCTGTTCAGGAACAGGAAACCCGGGTTATAAGCTTTTAACCACCGGCTTTATTACCGTGTCCAAGGGCGGTATCTTAGATAACACAAGAATTATTTGTGATATTTTCCCGGAATCCTATCTTTACACCTCGGATGCCAGTGGATATGATTATTTTAAATCTGCGGTGCTTCTGACAGATGATTCCACCATTTCCAACTGCTATATTTACGGTGCAAGAAACAATATCTTTATCGGCGGCGGAAATGCCATTGTGAAGAACACCGTGACCGAATGCGGAAGCCTTTCCAATATTCAAATCGTTCGTAGCTCTGATGCCTTTACGGTTACCTTGGAAGATGTTACCACCATTCAGTATATGACCACATCTTCTTACGATTCTTCAAAAAATGTGATGGGTCTTGGCATTGCAGTGGGCGATTCGGATACCAAATCCAATCCGTATATTCTGTTAAAAGGCGATCTTAAGCAGTATAACTGGGTAACCAGTGACCACTCCTCTGTTTCCAACAGCTATGCAAAGAGCGTGCTGGAGGTTGCTTTAAAGGAAAGTGCATATCAGCACACAGTAAACGGCAAAAATACCGTGAATTTGGGGATTGCTTATTTGACCTCTTATCCTGCCAACATTATAGATGAACGGACCAACAAGGCAGAAATTCCCTATGTGTTAAATAAAGTAAGCCTCTTGGGAGCAACCGGCAGAGTGTATTCTGTAGCGGCAGGCAGCAGTGTGACTGCTGATAATCGTTATGACCCTCAAACCGATGGCGTTCTCCCCTATAGCGGTGACAAAAACGGATGGTATGAACCCCAGATTCATCCCCATGCTACTTTAGGCGGCCAGTATATCCAGAATACCGACGGCTGCAATCAATATTGCTATATGGATTCCGACACCCTGAAAATTATGATTCCTGCAGGGGAATCCATGGAAATTGACTTTACCAAAATTTTCAACATTGCCAAATATACCGGTCAGGATTTACAAACCAGAATTTCCTGCACCGATGAAAACGGAACCAACATTCCTCTGACAAACGGTAAGCTCACATTCGCCGATGCCAAGGAATACACCGTAACTTATACCTTAACTGATTCTATCTTCTATAACGAAAACGGAGAAGCAATCGACCAAACCATTACCTACACCAAAAAACTACCTGTTTCGGTGGCACTAAAGGATACCTCCACTCCCGATGCGGAATTTGAGTTTGATTCTACCAAGCAGGTGATTTACTACAATAAGGCACTCTTAGGTGATAAAATTCAGTTTATGCCTTTCTTAGCAGGCCTGAAAATTTACGACTATATGGGTGAAACCCGATATCTGCGTTTCGACGGTGACGATAATGCTTATCAGAAAGTAGTTTCTGCTACCATCGAAAACTTGAATACCACAGGGGAAGCCAAAGGCTACCATATTATCACCGTAAAACTGGTGGACGGCGGTGTGTTAAAAATCGACCTTGACGTAAAAGCAACGGCAGGCGGTTCTACTCATTCCGGCTCTATCAAAACCAATAAAAACATTTTCTATGTGGTAAATGACGGAGGTACTGCCAATAGCGGTCAGCAGTGGAGAGTATATGACTACGAATTTACCGGAAATAATGGTGTTGTCATCAATTCGGGTACTGTAATGTTTGGTACATCCGGTGTAGATGCCTCCAGTGCTACCAAGCCTACGGGAACCTTCTCCGCTACCGTATCTGCTACCGTGACTTATGATGCAAACGGCGGTCTTTGCGGTCAGGCAGCCGGCTATCAGACCAATTACAGCACTTCTGTGATGTTACCGAACCCCACCCGTTACGGTTATCTCTTTGCAGGCTGGTACACTGATCCTGAAAAGGGAGTGAGAATTGGTGGAGCAGGGGACACCTATACTGCAAACGGTGATGTTACCCTCTATGCACAGTGGGGCAAGCCCTGTACGGTTACCTTTGATGCAACGGGGGGCAGTGTTACACCCCAGACTGTGGACTATCAGGGAGAACAAATCGTTCTGCCGCTTCCTCAACGGAGCGGATATTGGTTTACCGGCTGGTATGAGGATACCGCTTGTAGCAAGCTTTACGGAATGGATGGCGTGATTTTAAATCCCGTAAAAGATACCACTCTCTATGCAGGCTGGAGTCCTGTCTATACTGTTACATACAATGCAATGGGCGGCAGTGTTACACCGCAGTCGGCAGACTACGAGGGAACTATTCTGACCCTGCCCTTACCCTCTGACCCTGCCCGTGCATTTTCCGGTTGGTACACCGAAGAAACCGGTGGAGACTTCATTGGTATGGGCGGCGATACCTATCTACCTACTGCACATATCACCTTATATGCTCATTGGGAAGCACCCTCTGTGGTAACTTATGATGCAAACGGCGGCACCTGTGCCACCGAAAGCCAGACCTATATGGGTTCGCCCTTAACAATGCCCACACCCCAGAGAACGGGCTATACCTTCCAGGGCTGGTTCACAGCCGCTGAGGGCGGAACAAAAGTGGGAACGGCAGGCGCATCTTATGTTCCCAAAGAAAGCATCGCGTTATATGCACAGTGGGTAAAAACTCCCTATACTATTACGGTTTCTACAAGCAATGCAACTGTAACGGGAGTTACCAACGGACAAACTGCATATTATGGTGATTCTATGACCGTAACTGTAACCTTCAGTGAGAGCCGCTCCTTGTCTCTGACTGTTACCGACAGCAACGGAAACAAATTACTGGATAAATCCGCCGCAGGAACTTACACCTTTACAATGCCTGCCTCCAATGTCACCGTATCTGCCTCCTCCAGTGGCGGATGCTTTACCGAAGATACCTTAATCACCATGGCAGACGGCAGTAAGAAAGCTCTAAAAGATGTAACTCTTGAGGATACCATTTTATCCTATAATTTCTTTACAGGAGAGGCACAAGCAACCAAGGTTGCCTTGCTGGTTTCTCACGGAGTAGAAGAATATCCGGTTGCAAACCTTACCTTCTCTGATGGCACAATCTTAAAAATTATTGCAGACCACGGGGTATTTGACTACAATTTGAATGAGTATGTATACATTACTGTAGACAATATGAAAGACTACCTCGGTCATACCTTTGTGAAAATGAATGCAGACGGTTACGAGCTTGTTACCTTAGATAAAGCAGAAAAAACGTATGAGGTAACCGGTGCATATTCCATTACCTCGGCAGGAAATGCAAATGCTCTGGCAGAGGGACTTCTTACCGTAGCACCGCCTGATGATTTCTACAACTGGGTAGAAATGGGCGAAAAACTTCGCTATGATACCGAACAATTCCAGAATGATGTGGAAACCTACGGCTTATATACCTATGACGATTTTAAAGAGTATGTCACTTATGAGCAGTTCGTTCAGTTAAACGGTGCGTACCTAAAAATTCCCGTAGAAAAAGGTATTTTCAGCTGGGAATATATTGTAGAGCTGATTGGAATGTATCTGTAAATTAAGAAACAAAAAAAGGATGTGATTTTTTTCATGAAACGCATTTTCAGTTTTATTCTGGCAATCGCTATGGTTGTACTACTGCTTTCTTCTCTTTTGGTAAAAGCAGAGGGAATTGTGTTTTACAATGCCGAAACACAAAAGATTATCACTACCTTGGATGGAGTGAATATTCTCTATGCAAAAGCAACCGCCACTGTGCCCAGAACGGGTATGATTTCGGTGTTTGTGGGTCATTATGAAGCAGAGAGCGGAAAGCTCACAAAGATGGAACCCATCGTTGTGACCGGCGGAATGACGGGAGATATTCTTACCGTTCCCACCGGGAACATCACCGTCGGAGACACGGAAATGCTGAAAGTGTTCTGCTGGAGTGATGATGACACCATTCGTCCCTTGCTCCCCGGGGCAACCATCACATATGCTCCTGTCCTGACCGAAAAATTTGAAACACTGTTTCCCAATACCGATACCTATTTATATCGTATCGGAAATCAAAACAGTGTTGCTGTCAACAAGCTGTTTGCACCGGTTGCCGATGCCGAAATCGGCAATGTAACCCTTGCCTGGGAAACGGTGGACGAAACCGGAGCTACGGCAGTCATTTCCGAGGAAGCTGATTGGCAGAACAGAAAAATCACCTTCCAGGGCACAGGGCTTGTGAAATTGTCCGTTACAGACGATATGGAATCGACCAAGCCGACCGAGCTATTTTTGGAGGTTGTGGATGCGTATAATGTGACTTCTGCCTCCAATGCCACCGACAGAGATATTGTGCTGTTAAATGACTGCGGCATGGGGCAGCTCGTTGTTTCCAACGGTCACACCATTTACGGAAACGGATTTACTATGACAATCTCCTCCGATTCTGCCGCTTTGGACCGAGGCTATGCCTTTATGACCTTGGAAAACGGCAATCTGGATAATGTGCAGCTGAAAGCTCCTCATTTCCCCTATGCAATTTTGTATGAGGGCAATAAAAAGGATGACCCCACTCCCAATCAGATAGACGGCACCAAAACCCGTTATTACAACATCCGGAGTGCGGTTATGACCTCCGGGGACTGTACCATCCGGAATTCGTATATTGAGGGTGGACGTGCAGCACTGTATGTAACTGCCGGAGATCTGGTATTAGATAACAGCACAGTTTACGGCGGTGCAGCGGCAAATATTCATCTCAATGCAGCAAACAGCCTGACTATGAAAGATGTTACCCTGATTCAGGAACCCATTACTGCAACTGTTCACGATACTACAAAAACCTTAATGGGTCTGAGCTTGATTACCATTGCGGATATCGAGGGGAATACCACTCCTATTACGCTGGAGGGAAAACTCATCCAGTATGCCTGGGCAAACGAGGAATATAAGCAGTATGTTCCGGCGGAAGGGCAGTCAATGGTGAATTATGTGCTGAGTCAGACCGACTACATCCATCCGGTTACTTATCAAGACGGTATCACTCGTGATTCTCTCAATTTAGGCTTCATCTATATGGTAGAGGACGGCACCAACCCTGTGCTTTCCGATCCGGTGATTTATGATAACAGAACCAATCAGGACACCGTTCCCTATGAAACTCTGGATATGACCTCTGTTAAGGTGTATTCCTATAAAAATACCAACGGAACTGACCCTGAGGTAGCAACCTATCCCACCTACGAATCCAACGCAAACGGCAACATTTTGGCAACTGCGGTGTATTCCGAAACAGATGAAACCAAAGTAATTACCCGAGAATACATCAACGAAACCGGCTGGATTAACCGTTTCACCGTAAATCTGGATAAAGGCGCTTATAACTTTGATTTTTCCAAGCTGACTCTTGAAAAATACGGTAAGGACTTATCCTACACTGTAACCCGAAACGGAGAAGCTGTGGATATCAGTCAGACCATTCCGGTAACGGTAGGCACACAAATGTATGAGTTAAATGTTACTGATAACGTTTTCTATAATCACAATGGGGAAGCAGTAACAAAAACCGTAACCTATACCTATCCCTTCTATGTAAGCGGTACCGAATCCAACAAGAATGCTCCTGTGTTGGCTGCAACAAGCTGGGAAGCTGGTCTTTGTGTGGCATCCTCCAAGGGTGGCACCTGGCACGGTGCAGCTCCTGCCTTGGAAGGAGTACAGATTACCTACTGGAGCGTAGCGGAAAGCCAGTATAAAACCATTCTGCTCTCCGATTACACCCCCACAACCCTTGGGAAACAAAACGGCACCGATACCGTTTGGACTTATACTCCCGAAAATGAAGATTTCACCTTAACTGTAACCGGCGGACAGGTACACTCCAGTAAAAAAGTGTATGCAATGCCCGTTGTGGTGGATGTGAACGGAGTAAACAAGCTCTATTTTGTGGCATCCAGCAGCTCCGGTTTGGTGAATAGCGGAAACACTGCAAGAAATGTTCCCGTATCCTATGTGTTTACCGATAAAAACGGTAAGAGCCTTTCCTTCTCCCATACCTGGAGTGTAGCAGAAGATAAGGAAAATGAATATAATTACACCAAATTCTGTGAAGGCACTCTGGAAGCCGCAGGAGATAGTAGCTGCTTTACCGCAGACACTTTCATTACCCTGGCAGATGGCAGCAAAAAGGCAATTTCTGAAATCACTTCAGAGGATACCATTCTGTCTTATAACTTCTTTACCGGCGAAGTAGAAGCAAAAGCTGTTGCACTTCTGATTTGTCACGGAGAAGATACTTATCCCGTTGCCAACCTGATCTTCTCCGACGGAACCGCCTTAAGAATCATCGGTGACCACGGTGTGTTCGATTACGACTTAAACAAATATGTTTACTTAACCGTAGACAATATGGAAGAATATGTAGGTCACAGGTTCGTGAAGATGGATGCGGATGGCTACAGCTTGGTAACCTTAACCGCAACTGAAAAAACCTTTGAAACCACCGTTGCATATTCTTTAACCTCGGCAGGCAATGCCAATGCTCTGGCAGAAGGACTGCTGACCGTTGCACCTCCCGACGAGTTCTATAACTGGATTGAAATGGGAGATACCCTCAGGTATGATGTTGACGCTTTCCAAAAGGATATGGAAACCTACGGCTTATACACCTACGATGATTTTAAAGGCTTGGTTTCCTACGAACAGTTTATCAACTTAAATGGTGCATACCTAAAAATTCCCGTAGAAAAAGGAATTTTCACTTGGGATTACATTGTAAGCTTGATTGACCTGTATGTAAAGTAGCATAAGGAGGCGTAACCTTTTTGAAATCCTATGAAATTATCGTCGAGGTAGACGGTAAGATAGACCGACTGGTTGTAGATGCCGATACCCCTGCCAAAGCCAAAAAGCAGTTAAAGGAACAGTATCCCGACAAAACCGTGGAATTTATCATGGTGAAACAAGTGGTATAACAAAAAAAGGCAACCGTTTCAAACGGTTGCCTTTTTTACGTCCTTTTTTGATGGATTGTCTTACTTATCCAAACTTTTCATTGTGGGGATTTTAGTCCCAATAATTACATAAGTTATTATAACTCTACATAACCCTTTATGTCAAGGGATTTTCAAACTTTGATTTTTATATAAGTCTACATAACTCTACATACATTACAGGAGAAATGGAGTAGAAATTGGAGTACTTGGAGTAATAATCACTTCATCACTCAAATTTCTTTTTAGTTTATTGATTTCACTTTCTTTCAGTTCCTTTGTAACATCAGTATAAATGTCCATAGTTGTAGAAAAATCACTGTGTCCCAGCAGTTCTTGAATAACCTTAATATTTACACCATTTTCACATAGGCGAGTAGCAAATGTGTGTCTTAAACTATGACAACTAAATGGCGGCAAAAGAGTAGCTTCTTCTTCCTCTTTTAATAAAACTGCATCATTACAATCTCGTATAATTCTTCTAATCGCCTTGTTCAATGTCCCCTGATGTTGAACATTGCCAAAGCGGTTAACAAATACAAAGTTAGTATAACCATCAACCTGAGCATTACAGGATATACCAACCTCTTCCTGATATGCTTTTTCTAATAAAAATGCTTCTTTAACACTTTCTAACATTGGAATTGTACGATAACTGGCTGGGGATTTTGTTGAATTGATAGCAAATGAACACCCATTATTGTCTCCTTTGTTGTAATATACCAAAGTCCTTTTAATTTGTACCACATTTTCTTCAAAGCATACATCATTCCAGCGGAGACCAGTTATTTCGCCCACGCGCATTCCGGTTCCGAGCATAACAGCAAATACGGGATACCAGTGGTTATATTTGGAATTGTTTTTAAGAAAATCCAAGAACAATTCCTGTTCTGGGACAGTCAAAGCCTTTTTCTTTTCGACTGTAAAATTGTGAGATTGTTTCAACTCTTTGAGCATATTATCAGTAGGGTTTATACGAATATAGTTATCATCTACTGCAAGAGCAAAGACCTGGTGCAAAATGTTGTGTATTGTGTCTATTGTAGAAATTTTCAATATTTTCTCGTCTGCTAGCGTATTGTAAAATTTCTTCACATCAGTTTTCTTAACACTAACTATTTTCATCCTTCCCAAAACATTTCTCACAAAATTGTTGTACATATACTTATAATTTTGAAATGTATTATCTTTTAGCCCCCTTTTCAACTCGCACCAAAGTTCAAACATATCATTGATGGTTGTATGTTGTTTATCTGTGCGAATTCCATCAAACTGGTCAACAGTAAGTTCCGTCTCCTTACGCCTCAATTCATCAAGAGTTTTCCCATAAATGCAATGTCTCTTACCATCGCGGGTGTTCCAACGAAAGCAATATCTACCATCGCTACGCTGATATTCACCCCTGCGGAGCGTCACTCTGTTTTTATCTAATCTTCTGTTTGCCATTTTCAACATCCTTTCTGTAAAAGTATTTGAAAAAGGCAACTGCTATTATATACTGAGTATATCGTAAATACTACAATAAAGCAAGTCGCCTTTTCCATTAATTTCAATACATATTAGTTATTTGTCATACTGAGTATGCCATTTCGATATATTCATCAAACTTTCTTCTTTTGATTAATCTTTTTGTACCTACCCAGAGGACAAATTCACAATCTTCTCTGTCTGATAACTGACGAATCTTGTTTAAACCAATACTTTCCCAGATTTTTCGTGAGTTAGATGTGTTAATATATTCTCAAAAATAAAGTGTTTTTAATGAATATTGAGAATATATACGAAAAAATGAGAATAAAATTGCCCGATTCTATTGAACATCGGGCGAAAATATGGTATTATAATTAAAAGCAAAATTTAGAAAGGTGGGATTTTGTGCAAAGCAAATACAAGCTAACGCCAAATTTATCAAATTTAATAAACGAAATAAGAGAACAATATATGGGATATACGCACGAAGAATTTGCTGAGATTTTAAACATAGAACAATCAGCAAGTTATTACATGTGTAAAAATATAAGAATGAATTCTATTACACCAGAAAAATTGCTCGCAATATTTGCAGTTGATTATAATACCCATCTTTTTATTAGAAAAAGAAATGCAATGGAAAGACTTTTGGATAAAGCGATTGAAGATGGTAAAATCCAACCAAAAATGACTTTGCGAAAAATATTTGGAAATAAAGCAAAAATTGTAGAAGGAAAAAACCCCTCCCTATGTAAACCACCAATTGAAATATTTACAGAACAAAAATGCCTTATTGATAGAAAGTTTTTTGTTCCCAACCGATATGATGCAAAAATATTTGACGACGAATTGTTCCCGGAAGAGGCTCGATATGTAAAAATCCCAACACCTTCGCTTTTAGACGAACTTCACAAATTCTCAATGGGGATAATACCAGGCAAAAGCGAAAAAGAAAAGGAGACCGAGAGGGAAAGACTGGAAAAAAGCAATCAAGAATTAGAACGAATTCAACAACATATTATTGCAAGGATAGAGAAAATAATTTCGATTCAAAATCAAAACTACTTAAAACAAGAATATTGGTTGTTCGCGTTGTATTTTTTGTACAAAGAAGTAGAAATTTATAACCCATGTTATGAATTTATAAAAAAATGCTATTTGCAAAATGGACAAAAAAAGATTGAATGGTTACCTATTTTTAAAATCCTTGGCAGAAATGAACATATTAACAATCCTTTTGATTATGAAAGTGAGGATTGCTTATATTTCCGCGATAATAAAGAAAAGGAAACCACCAAAGATAATTTGCCGGTATTTTATTACAAATACAAAACAAGCTATAAAGATGGAAACTCTAAATCATTAAAAAAATATTTTGATAATTATTATGATGAAGAGATATGCAATGCTTGTGGCGGAAAAATAAAATTGGTTCATTTATTTTCTATTGTTAATCAATACTATTTAAATACAGAAAAAACAGAAGATGAAGCATTTAAAGCAACTTGCATAAAACTACATCAGGAAAAAATCGAAATTCCACTTATAAGCAAACTAGAATTATTCACACTTCCTAAAATGAAAAGCGATATGGATTTGACATCCGATGCATTTAAGTTTTATCAGTATGTAGATAGGTATTTTAAAAGAAAAACAATCAACGAAAACGAAACCGAATTTATTAAATTTAGAGATAATTTTATGACTCTTGGAACTAGACTTTTTGATGTCATTGCTGTTGATTTTGAATTTATAAAGAAATTAAGTGCAAATTACGATGCTGATTTAAACGAAATACTAAAAAATGCTACTCAAAAATATAAAGAAGATAAGTTAATTGAATAAAAGGAAAAATAAACCTCCCACATAAATTGAAATTATCAATTATGAAGGGAGGTTTTTACATGCAGACAGAATTACAGTTTTCTATCATCTATCCGTCTCATACCGAAAATGACATCAACAAATTCGATTTCTTTATTCGCATGATGCCGGCAGATGATAAAAACATTATTTCAGTACTTTCTGTGCCAAAATTCTCTATTGACGGCAGAGTAGTTAAGCATCTACATTTTTGTGTTCAGTCAGAATATTCTCTTGAATCACAAAATATTTTAATGCTTATATCTCAGCTTATTCAATTATCTTTCTAAATTTTTTCATTTTTTATCCTTCTTTCTATAAGTGTTTATTTTATAATAAATTAAATTATTTATGGTAAATATGGGGCATGCATGGACGCAGGAGAATGCGAAGAATCTTGTTCTGTTATCCATGAATATGAATTTTCATTTTTCAGTGATGAATTTACGGTACAATCAAAAAGGTAATATTTTCCGTCTAGATAAATTATATTCCAAGCATGGGGTTCCGGACTAAAATCAACATGCCCTGTCAATAACCTTGATGGAATTCCTGAATATTTCAAAACAAAGTCAAAATATTCAGCATAACCATTGCAAACTGCCTTTTGATTTTCAATAATTCCTAATGCTGACCATGCTTTCGCATAAGCAGGATTGCTCGGGTTATCTCTTGCGACATAATCATAATTACAGGAATGTGTTAAATACTTGTTTACAGCATTTATAAGGTCGTATTTGTTATGGTATGAGCACCAATAGTCTTTCTGTACTCTTAGCAGTTGAAGTTCTTTTTTACACTCTTCACTAAGAGGTTGATTGCCTTCAAAAAACTTCCTGTTATATATGCTTGTATATGAGGCATCTTTGCTCACAGAATATGTTCTGTCATTATTCAACTGAAAATATTCTGTTCCGTCTTTACCCATTAATGAGTAATTGAAATCATATTTATTCCCGAGACAAATATCAAACAAATCATAATTTGTAATACAAACTAATCGTCGTCTGTCTTGGTCTGTAATATATATTTCATCATTTACACAAACTGCTTTAAAATCCACAGATATTCGTTTTAAGTACCTGTTTTCAGTTTTATCATTGTTGTAAGGCAATGTGTTTAGCAATTCCTTTGCGTTAACCTTCTTTATTTGATTACCGCTGTTTGTATCACAAATAATAATGTTGTGCTCCCAATTTGTCCCACCATGGTCAATGTACTCAGAATAACCTGTGTACTTATCTGTTATAAAGTCAAATTCTCGTACTTGGGGATAGGCAATAGTTTGTATTGTTAAATCATTTAAATCAATTATATTTACTGTCGCCGCATCGACTTTATTTGCGGATTTATTTTCATAACTGCGTAAATAAAAATATACTTTATCTTCCTTCCCATATACAACTCTTTCTTCCCAAAAGTACGACATATTAACTTCTGCACCGGATGTTACTTTTTTTGTATTCAAATCATAACGTGCTATCTTTACAACATTGTTTTCATAGACTGTGCAATATATTCCATTATTATAAAATGCCCATACATTGCTCAGTTCAGGTAAGTCATATTCTGTAATGGTTAGTGATTGTTTATCCAGTGCATATGCTCCATGATATGAAGGGTAGGATGGGTCATCTTCTTGCGAGGTGGGAATTAAAATAAAATCACCTAAATCAAACAGATGTCCCTCGATTTGTTTTGCAAGTGGTATCCATGTACGATTTTCAGTTGTCTTATCGATAATAACTATTCCGTTATCAGATGAGTTGTTAAATCTACTTGCAACAACCGCCAGATACACCTTTTCTTTCTCTTCAATTATGTTGTTGGTAATTTGCACATCTTCTGATAAATTTTCCTCTTTTTTTACCAGACGATTTACTATTGCCAATGCTTCTGCTTTTGTAAGCGATTTTTTAGGAGAGAAAAAATCTTTTTGTGTTCCTTTAACAATTCCTTGCTGAATACAATAATCAATGGCAGAAATCGCATAATCTGAGATTTCAGGCTCATCACGATAAAGTCTTACGGCAGACATAGGAGAGCCATGCATCCGATAAATGATAGTTGCAAACTGTTCTCGTGTCAAAGTACCTTGTCCTTGAAATTCTGTGTTTGAAACACCTTGAATTATACCTAATGAATAGGCGTTTTCGATAGATGTTTTAAAAGCACTGTTTTGAATGTCTGTAAAACAATTTGCTTTATTTTCGATTTCATTATCAGGGTTTTGATGTTTGTAAAGTGAAACCAAAATATCACAAATTTCTTCACGTAGAATAGGATTATCCGGATTTTGAAAATGTACTGCATTAATAAAATTTTGTTTTTGCAATTCTGCCAATTCCGAATCATACCATGCAGCGTGAGAATATATAGGACAACAGCAAAGTAAAAATATCAAAACTGATAATATTTTCTTCATTAAAATTCCCTCCATTTGCAATTGTATTTTTATTCATTCAAGAGAAAATATACTATAAAAGCATACTATTATATCTCAAAAGCGAATAATATAATATCATTATACCATACTTCGAACAGAAATGCAATCATTTTGTTCGCATTTAAGAAAATTCTGATTGTCGAAAAGAACCTTTATTGAGCATATAATATATATTATAGAGGTGAGTGCGAATGAAAAATAAAAATTTTGATGTCTGGTTAGCAATTGGACTTAATATTTTACATTATAGAAAAGAACAGGGGTTAACACAGATTGAACTGGCAGAAAAATGTGATATAAGCAGAACATATATGCAAAAAATTGAAACTGCCGCATGTTCCTGTACCTTAGATACCTTAATTGATATTGCCGATGCACTTAACATTCCACTAAAAAAATTATTTGAATTTAAAGATTAAATGAAATTGAGACCTTTTTTGATATGGTCTCTTATTTTTTTTACAAGAAAAAAGCAACCTAACCTTAATTAGATTGCCTTTTCTGTTTTTAATGTGTTATAATACACATTAACACTTTTTGGTGCGTTTCTATACACATTTGTACTTTTCAGCACGTTTCAATACACTCCTATTGTGATAACAGGAGACAATAGGCAATAAGTTCTATTGCCTATACAAATAAATTACTTAATTCTTAAATTAAAAAATTCTCGAACATGTATATATTACCGCAAGTTATTTTTTGCGTCAATATATAAAGCAAATAACTCCAAAAAGAAAATTTCATTTCAATACATTATATGTAAAAGTTAAAATCTCCTCGGAGTGTATTTACATCATATCGTATAACTTTATATACGTCAATAGTTATAAAATTTAAAAAATGATTTTGGTTATGCCAAACCATATTCCAAATGCACGAGTTGAATGTGTCTTTTGAATTTAGACAATAATTGTACTTTGTGACATTTAATAGAGTTTGGAAGGTAATTAGACCTTTGATAGAATGAAATGCGATACAGGTCGTTTTAGGTGCGTTTGCAGGCATTTTATGATTATAGTGGTGTGATTAGTTGCAAATATGCCGTTATCGGCACAAATATGATAAAAATATTTTAAAAATCATTGATTTTGTTCCTGTAATGTGGTATAATATATACAGAAGTTAGGAGTGAGTTTATGAACTATTTATCTGTATCGCAAATGGCGAAAAAATGGAATATGTCCGAGCGCGGTGTTAGAAAATACTGTGCTGAAAATAAAATCCCCGGAGCATTCTTGACAGGTAAGACCTGGAATATCCCAGAAAATGCAGAAAAACCCGAAAGAATAAACAAAAAGATTGATGAACCGCAAAATCTTCTCGAAAGGTTAAGAGCAGAGAAAAAGTCTTCTCTTAAAGGCGGTATTTATCATAAAATTCAAATAGAACTTACCTATAATTCAAATCATATTGAGGGTAGCAAATTAACCCACGACCAGACGAGATATATTTTTGAAACTAATACTATTGGTGTAGAAAACGATGCTTTGAATGTTGACGATATTATAGAGACCGCAAATCATTTCAAGTGTATTGATATGATAATTAATAATGCCACTTACAAACTCACAGAAAAATTTATAAAGGAATTGCATTTTACTTTAAAGTCCGGTACATCTGATTCAAGAAAAGATTGGTTTAATGTTGGTGATTACAAAAAACTTCCTAATGAAGTCGGTGGAAAAGAAACTGCAAGTCCTGAAACTGTGGGACAGAAAATCAAAGAACTTTTGAAATCTTATAATGAAAAGAACGAGCATACATTGGAAGAAATTATTGACTTCCATTATCAATTTGAAGCATTACATCCGTTTCAGGATGGTAATGGTCGTGTTGGCAGACTTATTATGTTTAAGGAATGTCTCAAAAATAATATTGTTCCGTTTATTATTGATGATAGTCTTAAAATGTTCTATTACAGGGGACTTTCCGAATGGAATAACGAAAAAGGGTATTTGACTGACACCTGCCTATCTGCACAGGATAAGTTTAAAAAGTATTTGGAATATTTTAAAGTGCCATATATTGAATAAAATAGATACATCATAATAAAAGGAGTTGTTTGTTATTAATACGAAAGAGCGTTTTGAAAATGAGGTTGAGAATATTAACCAATATGTTGAATATATAGAAGATAACTTTTATCGTAATTCTTGTTCAACAATGAGAATGGAGGGGTTCGAATGTTTGCAAGAATTAGGAGATTATGTTTTTGGTGCTACCGAAAATACTGATAAAGAAAATAATTCGGAGATTATTACAAGACTAGGCGAATTAGTAAAGAATAAGATAACAGAATACGCTTCAAAATTGACTTTGTTTGAAAGAAAAGAATTGCCAGAAATAAGTAATAGTATTACTGAGAAGGACTTAGATGAAAGTTTAATTAATTATATAGAAGCTACCGTTTTTGATTGTATGGATAATCCTGAACAATTACCTTAGATACATTTATGACTGTATAAAATAACATAAAGGGCAATGGAGTAAATTCCATTGCCCTTTTAAATAGCAGTTCCTTTTTCAACATATATTCTTGCATAAAGTGGAGTACAAATGGAGTAATTTGGAGTACCAAAACCTCCGAAAAGCCCCATTTTACGCCATTTATTTATCCAACGGCTTCATTGTTGGGAACAACAGTACATCACGGATTGCCTGGGAGTCGGTTAATAACATACACATACGGTCGATACCGAATCCGATACCGCCGGTGGGTGCCATACCGATTTCCAATGCATTCATAAAGTCTTCATCGGTGGTGTTTGCTTCTTCGTCGCCCAAAGAGAGCAGCTCTTCCTGGGCTTTGAAACGTTCTCTCTGGTCGATGGGATCGTTTAATTCGGAGTAAGCATTTGCCATTTCCCAGCCGTTCATAAAGAACTCGAAGCGTTCCACATAATCGGGATTTTCGGGTTTCTTTTTGGTTAAGGGAGAAATTTCCACCGGATGATCCATTACAAAAGTAGGCTGAATCAGATGTTCTTCTACAAATTCTTCAAAGAACAGATTCAAAATGTCGCCTTTTTTGTGATGGGGTTCAAATTCCACGTGATGCTCTTTCGCAACAGCCTGAGCTTCTTCCTGGGTTTTGATTTCGTTAAAGTCTACACCGGAATATTTTTTTACGGCATCCAGCATAGTGATTCGTTCAAAAGGCTGACCTAAGTCCATTTCGATGCCGTTATACACGATTTTGGTAGTGCCAAGCACTTCCTGTGCCACATGGCGGTACAGATTTTCAGTTAAGTCCATCATACCGTGATAATCGGTGTATGCCTGATATAATTCCATCAAGGTGAATTCCGGATTGTGACGGGTGTCTACCCCTTCGTTACGGAATACTCTGCCGATTTCATACACTCGTTCCAGACCGCCTACGATAAGACGTTTTAAGTACAATTCCAAAGATATACGGAGCTTAAATTCCTCGCCCAGTGCATTGGAATGGGTTAAAAACGGACGGGCTGCCGCGCCGCCTGCATTGGCAACCAGCATGGGAGTTTCCACTTCTAAAAAGCCTTGTCCGTCTAAATATTTACGGATGGTGGAAATAATTTTGGAACGTTTGATAAAGGTGTCCTTTACATCACGGTTCATAATCAGGTCGGTATAACGCTGGCGGTATCTCAAGTCAGTGTTGGTCATACCGTGGAATTTTTCGGGCAGGGGTTGCAGAGATTTGGAGAGCAGAGTGATTTTTTCAGCTCTTACGGAGATTTCTCCGGTCTGCGTGGTGAATACCACACCAACTGCACCGATGATATCACCGGTATCCAGTTTTTTGAAGTGGTTGTATTCTTCTTCCCCTAAAATATCTTTTTTCACGAACAGCTGAATCTGTCCGTCAATATCGGCAATATGAAGGAAGCCTACCTTACCCATACCGCGTTTGGACATAATTCTGCCGGCAACGGATACAGTTTCACCGTCTAAGGGAGAAATTTTAGCGGTAATCTGCTGTGTTTCTTCTCTTACAGTGATGGTTCTTTCTTCGGTGGTGTAGCCTTCGGTAATCTGCTTTGAGGTGTGAGTGCGGTCATATTTTGTAATCTGAAACGGGTCTCTGCCTTCTGCCTGAAGCTCGGAGAGCTTGTCACGCCGTACCTGCAAAAGCTGTGATAATTCCTTTTCTTCCATGATGCTTTTCTTCCTTTCTTATAAAAACGAGGTGCAAGCATATCTTAAAAAGACAGGCTTGCACGGCTCTCTTGTTTGCTTATTTGGAAATGTCTAAAATTTTGTATTTCGTGGTAAAACCGGTGGGGGTTGTAATGGTTACGGTTTTGCCTTTTTTCTTGCCTAAAAGACCAGCTCCTACAGGGGATTCATTGGAGATTTTATCGTTAAAGGGATCTGCTTCGTTGGAGCCGACAATTTGCAGAACCAGCTCTTCTTTTTCTTCCACATCCAACACTCTTACTTTGGAGCCGATGGTTACAGTGTCGGTAGAAATTTCATCATCCTCCACAACCGTAACATTTTTCAGCATATTTTCGATTTTTGCGATTCTTTCTTCCATTTCCGCCTGCTCTTTTTTTGCAGCATCATATTCTGCATTTTCGGATAAGTCGCCGAAAGAACGGGCTTCCTTGATTTTTTCTGCTACTTCGATACGCTTGGTGTCTTTCAGATATGCCAGCTCAGCTTCATATTTTTTTAAGCCTTCGCTGGTCAGAATCGTTGCTTTTTCCATTCGATATCATCCTCTACATTGAATTTTGTTTCGGTAATATTTGCGATGAGCCTTCCCGAAACCATAAAAAGGCAATATAACATAGCAAATACTATTATATACATTTTTTAAGATTTGTCAACTTTTTTTTGAAATTTTCCATATTAAATTTTGAATGGACTCTGTTTCCGGAACCAGAAAACAGTGATTTAGGCGAAGATGGGGAAAAGAAGAAAAAAATTTGGTTGTGGAATGTGATGAAAAATCTTCCAGAATTTGACCGTCGGCAGAAAATTCGGTTTCGCAGAGGGAGATGACACGGTTCCCGGGGATTTTTGTATCATGATTTACAGAGAGAACAACGGTAAGGTCGGAAGATTCCACAGAATCTAAATCGCGTTGATTCAGGGATAAGCCCAAAAACAGCATGGCATCCTTTGCAATCCGGTCGAAAAAGAGGTCATCGTTTGTTACCACTGTGACAGCCTTTGCGTGATTGCTCAGTGCTTTCAGTACTGTGGAAATCCGTGTGTCCGGCTGATGGCAGATGACAGTGGGGTAGCAGACGGAAGATTCACAGCATAGCTTAAGAAGCTCGGGGAAACGAGAAAAGAAAAGCTCTTCCTTGCCCGGTTGTTTTAGGAGGCTTGCGTATTGCTTCATACTATTATCAAGCAGTAAGCCCTCCCGGTGGTGAGAAATGTGCTGAATCAGGCGGGGCAACAAGGGCTTCCACAGAGGATTCAGTGTGCAGACGGCAACAGACAGCGAGCCATGTGTTACAAGCCTGGTAGAGACCGGAGGCATCACCAGTCGGCAAAGAGGGATAAATCCTCCTTTTTCTTTTTTGGGGAGGTGCAGAACAGTTTTCATAAAACAGACTCCTTCGGGAGAGATTTTTCAGGCAGCAGGGGCTTTATCCACCCATTTTTGAAATCGGGACAGGTCAGGTCGCAGGCAATGAGAACGCCGCCTTTTAAGAACAAATTTGCAACAACGTGGCTTCCGTCCTGGCTTACCAGGGGATAGGTGTATTTTTTTACAGTCTGATTGCGGTAGGGCATCAAAGAAAGGCCCTGCTTGTTTTGCAGTGCTTCGTATTCGGAATAAAACGCATCCAATTCTTTTGGAATTTTGAAAGTTTGCACCGAAAAGGGGGAAGACTCCACAAGGAGACCGCATTCCTCTAAAAAGCGGATTCGCCCTTGGTTGGTGCGGAGGCTGTCCTCTCTGAGAAAGGTGATACACACCCCTGAAATCAGGGTGAATAGCAGCAGAATAGCAAGCAGTAAAGCGATTTTTTCTTTGGTAATTGTAACAGACCATACAAACATAGTGAGATACTCCTTTTGGTTAAAATTGATTGCAATGTTTTTAAAAGTGGGTGTTCCGAGACACTTCCATCCTATGAAAAAAATTGAAAAATATGCCTTGCCTCTTGATTTTTTGAAAAAGGTATGTTACAATAAAATTTGTAATATAATTGTAACATTAGACAATTCCATCGCATAGATACTAAAAAAATGAACAGAAAGGATGATTTGGTGATAGCAAAATCCTGCACGTCGAAAGAGCGGTCCGGCTTTTTTACAGCAGTTGGTCGAAAGCTCTTGGTTGCCAAAGGGAAAGCGGCAGTAGTACGGGAAAAGTTGACCTCCCAGCCATCGGGAGCTTTGTTTCGGTATTCGTATTTTTTATATTTTTTAATATTGTTAGCGCTTTGCTTCAGTGTGAAGCTGGATTTTGGTTACCGCGTAGTAGTCAATGGACAAAGTTTTGGTGCAGTTTCTACACAGCAGATGGCAAAACGGGCAGTATTTTCTGCTTATGATGCCATTGTGAATGCCCGGGGAACTGATTATAAGTTTGAAAAAGCCTCCTGTCATCTTGTTCCGGTCAGCCATGACCGTTTGCAAAGCGAGGAGCTTTTAACAAATCAGATTGTTACCGCCTTTGACGGCTTGACTTCTGCCTACGGAATAACGGTAGACGGGCAGGTGGTGACCGCTCTGGAAACGGAGGCAGACGGTTACGAAGCCCTTTCCGTTGTGGAGGCACAGTATAAAAACGAACATAACGAAACCCATTTTGCCAATCAGGTTGCAGTACAGCAGTGCCGTGTGCAGCCGGAAATGATTGTGTCGAAAGAAGATGCGGTGAAGGTGTTAAATGGCACAAAGGATGCGCTCCTTACCCACACGGTTTCTGCCGGAGAAACCTTTTCCTCCATTGCACTGAAATACGGCATCGGTACACAACAGTTGTTGAATGCGAATCCTGAGATTGTTCCCGAGCTGTTGCAGCAGGGAGAAAAAATTCTGGTTGCTGCACCGCAGCCCTTGGTTGCAGTGGAAGCAACCGAGGTAATCACCATAGAAGAATCCATTCCCTACGAAGTGGAGGAGCGAAAAGACAGTTCCATCTATAAAGGCACAAGAAAGGTGCTTTCCAAAGGCACCAGAGGAAAAAAAGAAGTGGTTTATGAGGTGGTACGGGTGAATAATGAGGTCACCAAGAAAACTGCTCTTTCCGAAACAGTTCTTGCCAATCCCACCAAAGAGGTGGTAGCGGTAGGAACCAAAATTAAGCCGGCAACTGCTCCGACAGGGGTGTTTGCCCGTCCTTATTACGGTACAATTACTGCAAGATTCGGTTCCCGCGGCTCACGCTGGGCATCCACCCATACGGGTATTGACTATGCCGGCAGAACCGGAGATCCTATCAAAGCGGCAGACGGGGGAACAGTAACCTATGCCGGCTGGAACGGCTCCTATGGAAAAATGGTGAAAATCAGCCACGGAAACGGAATGGAAACCTGGTATGCTCATATGAGTAGTATTTCGGTTAAATCCGGTCAGAAGGTTGCCAAGGGAGCAACCATCGGGAAAATCGGAAGCACCGGAAACAGCTCCGGACCCCATCTGCATTTTGAGGTCAGAAAAAACGGAGTTGCCAAAAACCCGTCTAATTATGTGAAATAAACGGAGAAAAATATGGATATCAATAAAGAAACTTACACCTTTTCAGATTTGTGCGAAATTATTGCAGAGCTGCGGAGTGAAAACGGATGCTCCTGGGATAAGGTGCAAACTCACGAAAGCCTGCAAAAAAACCTGATTGAAGAAAGCTATGAGTATATTGATGCACTTTCCGAGGGGAATAAAGCAAAAATGTGTGACGAGCTGGGTGATGTGCTTTTGCAGATTGTGATGAATGCACAGATTGCAAAAGAAGCAAAGGATTTTTCCATTGAGGATGTGGTGGATACCATCTCCAAAAAAATGATTCGCCGTCATCCCCATGTGTTTGGCGATGTGGAGGACAAGTCCGTTTCCGGGATTCTGACCCGCTGGGAAGAAATAAAAAAGGGTGAGAAAAAGGAAGAATACACCATGAAAAGCACTGCTAAATACCTTCCTGCTGTGTTGAGAATGTCGATTTTGGCGGAAAAATCGAAAAAAATGCACAAAAATGAAATTATTTTTTCAAAAAATATTGACAAATTGCGAGAAATGTTGGATAATATGGGTAATGAGGATATATTATCCAAGGAAGAAACTCTGTGCGAAATGATGACTACTCTGGTGGAGTTGTTCGTAGCAGAGAAAATTGATTTGGAAACTGCTATGTATCGTCAGAACCAAAGATATATCGCAAGGTTTGAACAATGATATTGTAAAAAAACTAATTAAAATATAATGTGGAGGACAAAAAAATGAACAAAGCTGAATTAGTTGCAGCAATCGCAGCTGCAGGTTTCAAAAAAGCTGATGCTGAAAAAGCTCTGGCAGCAACCTTAGGCGCAATTACCGATTCTTTAAAGAAAGGTGATAAAGTAGCTATTATGGGCTTCGGTACCTTTGAAGTAAAAGAAAGAGCTGCAAGAATCGGCAGAAATCCCCAGACCAAAAAAGAAATCAAAATTCCTGCTTCCAAAGCTCCGGTTTTCAAAGCTGGTAAAGCATTCAAAGAAGCTATTAAATAAGAAACTTTTGATGAAAAAAGGTATCGGCAAATGCCGATACCTTTTTTTGTATGCTGGTGAGTTCTATTTCATGTGTTCTTGAGAAGCATAGGGAAGCTTACGTGGCAAAAGCAGACTGCCGTATTGTCAAGTGCTTTTGCTTTCTGTCCAACAAAGAAGAGAGGGAAATCAAATATCCATTGGCTAAGAACACCCAACGGGTGAGAACAGCCAACGGACAAGAACACCCAATGGGTGAGAATACCCAACGGGTGTCAGAGGTAGCCTTTTTGCTCTAAATAGATGAAAAAGGTTTTTAAAAATGCCATGTTGCTGGGTTGCTTTTTGACATTGGGAAAGATGGTCCGAAAAAGCTGCCGATTTTCGGTAAACGCCTTCCTGATAGCAAAGGTGATGCCTCTCTCTACCGAATATACTGTGGTTTTGTAGCAGCAGCTCACCGCTTCGTAGATATCTTTTTTCACAGCAGAAATCTCCCGGGAGTTGAGATACTGATAATACAGAGCTTGTTTAATGTAGTGATATCCTTTCAATGAGGGAGTAAAATAAAACTGCAGCAGAGCCGCATCCAGCATTCTGTTGATTTTGGCAGGGAGGCGGTAAAATTCTGCAGAAAGCTCCTCCTTGTAGTGGTTGGAAAGATACTGTAAAAGAACGGATTCGGTTGCAAAAATCACAGTGGGAGTATAATCAGGATACTCGGGGAACAGGGGCAGCGGTTGGGAAACAGTCCGGTCAACCAAAATCAGACCGGGCTGGGAAACCATTACAAATTCAGCTAATTGTTCCGGTTTTGTTACAATGTGACAGGGAGAAAAACAACTGATGTAAGCATCCGGATTTTTTGTGAACAACACTGTTTGCATAAGAAATCCTCTTTTTCTTTCTGATTTTTGTGAAGTATATCATAAACGCACCCCAAAAAACAAGAAAAAAATGTAATTTTGCGGCGAAAAATTTCGTTTTTCCCCGTTTTTTAGCAGTTGTGGAAAAAATAAGGTATTTTTTGTCTTTTTTGCATTTTGAAAAAAGTATTTCTTTTTTACCGGAATTGGAGAAAAGTTCTTGATTTTTTCATAAAAGTAAGGTACAATGTTGTATGTGTGGAGGTATGTCTCCTCACAAAAATAATTACAAACCTGATTTTTTGTATGATAGAAAGGAAAAAAGTATGGAACAGAAAAAATGTACTCCCACCTCCATTGGCGGTCAGGCGGTCATAGAAGGGATTATGATGAAAGGCCCCGGCTGTATGGCAACGGCAATCCGTAAGGCAGACGGGAGCATTTTAGTGGATAAAAAGGAGGATAAATCTTTTATCCGCAAGTATAAATTGAATAAAATTCCGATTTTGAGAGGGTTTTTAGCATTCTTTGAATCTCTGTTTACCGGGGTTCAGTGTTTGATGTTTTCTGCCAAAGAATATGATTTGGAGGATGACACCTACGAAATGAGCAAAACCGAAAAATGGATTATGGACAAGTTTGGCGATAAGCTTTTCGATATTTTAATGTATCTCTCGGTTCTCATTTCCTTGGTGTTGGGGGTAGGGCTGTTTATGGTGCTCCCCAAGCTTACCGTAGAATGGGTGGGCAAGCTTTTGGGAACCAATGTTCACGAGAGCCTTTCCGTTTTGATTGAAGGGGTCATCCGTATCACTTTATTTGTGATTTATATGCTGCTTGTTTCCAAAATGAAGGACGTGCATCGTGTGTTTCAGTATCATGGTGCGGAGCATAAAACCATTTTCGCCTTTGAATACGGTGATGAATTAACGGTGGAAAATGTAAAAAAACACACTCGTTTTCATCCCCGATGCGGTACCAGCTTTCTGGTGCTTGTAATGATTGTTTCGATTATCGTATTTTTCTTTGTTCCCTCTACCACCCTTCTCAATAAGATTTTATGGAGAATTGCATTGTTGCCCGTGGTAGCAGGCATTTCATACGAGCTGATTAAATATGCAGGGAAATGCTCCAACTGGTTTACCCGTTTGTTATCCAAGCCGGGAGTATGGCTGCAGCATTTCACCACAAAAGAGCCCGATGATTCCATGATTGAAGTAGCGATTGCAGCATTGACTGCCGTGTTGCCTGACAGTCCTGATGAATCTACCAAGTGGTAAGTGCCATGACAGTTCGGGAGCTTTATGAAAAGGGCATCGTCTATTTAACAGATACCGAATCTCCGAAAACCGATGCCAGAGCTATTTTAGAGCATCTTCTGGGTGTGGAATTCGGGAAGCTACCGCTTTGCTACAACGATTCGGCAGAAGAAATTGAAGCAGTATATTTCAGCTTGCTCCAAGAGCGGAAAAACTGTAAACCCTTATCCTACATCACAGGGAAAAAGGAGTTTTTTTCCCGTGAATTTGCGGTGAGGGAGGGAGTGCTCATTCCCAGGCCGGAAACCGAAAATTTAGTTTCTGCCGTTCTGGAACGGTTGCCCGAGTACTCCGTAAGGATAGCGGATGTTTGCTCCGGCTCCGGTTGCATCGGGATTACCTTATCCTTAGAATCGGGCAACACCTGCGATTTATACGAATTGTCCTTGGAGGCAATCTCTGTATCCGGAGAAAACGCGGAGAAATTCGGTGCTGACCGAGTCCGTATTTATCAAAAGGATATTCTCAAGGAGTCGCTTGAGGAAACCTATGATGTGATTGTGTCCAATCCGCCTTACATTCCGCTTTCGGATATGTCTCTTTTAATGAGCGATGTCAAGGATTATGAGCCAAAAATGGCATTGACCGACGGGGGAGACGGTTTGGTGTTTTATAAACGTCTTATGGAGCTTGCCCGTGACTTTCTTTGTGACGGCGGTATTTTGGCAGCAGAGGTCGGCATCAACCAGCATGAGCTGGTGGCAGATATTTTTAAACCTTTGGGAAGGGCGGAAATTATCACCGATTATTTTGGAGTTGAACGGGTGGTTCTTGTGAAAAAAGGAGTATTTTAATGAAATTAACCGAAAAAGTCATCGACAGTAAACGCCATTTTAAGGGCAGAATCATTAACCTGAGAGAAGATACCGTTGAGTTGGAAAACGGAGCTGTGGCAAGCCGTGAAATTGTGGAGCATCCCGGCGGAGTCTGTGTTATCGGGATGGACAGTGACGGCAAGATTTTAATGGTTCGGCAGTATCGCGCTCCCTTTGGCACAACTGTTCTGGAAGTTCCGGCAGGAAAGCTGAACTACGGAGAAGACCCCTTTGCATGCGGAAAACGGGAGTTTTTGGAAGAAACCGGTTACGAGGCGGAGGAATATATAGATTTCGGGGCTATTTATCCCTCTGTTGGATTTTTAACCGAAGTGATTTATATGTATTATGCCAAAGGGCTTACGAAAAAAGAACAGCATCTTGATGAAGATGAATTTTTAAATGTGGAACGATATTCCCTGGAAGAGCTTCTTTTGATGGTAGAACAAAACGAAATCAAGGATGCAAAAACAGTCGTTGCCATTCTGAAATTGGCAAGATATTTATCCAAACAATAAGAGGAGAACCAATATGCTCACAAAACGTGTGATTCCCTGCCTGGATGTCAACAACGGCAGAGTGGTAAAGGGAGTGAATTTTGTTAATCTGATTGATGCAGGAGACCCGGTAGAGTGTGCCCGTGTTTACGATAGAGAGGGTGCAGATGAATTGGTGTTTTTAGATATTACCGCGTCCTCCGATAACCGTAAAACTATGGTGGATATGGTAAGACGGGTTGCGGAGAATGTGTTTATTCCCTTCACGGTTGGGGGCGGAATCCGAAAAGCGGAGGATTTTCGTGAGCTTCTGTTGGCAGGGGCAGATAAGGTGTCGGTGAATACGGCAGCCATTCACAATCCCACGCTCATTACCGAGGCGGCAGACAAGTTTGGTTCACAGTGTGTCGTGGTTGCCATTGATGCCAAGCGTCGGGCAGATGGTGGATTTAACATTTTCACCCACGGGGGCAGAAACGATACGGGATTGGATGCCATCGAATGGGCGATTCAATGTGAAAAATTAGGTGCCGGAGAAATTCTTCTTACCAGTATGGATGCAGACGGTACAAAAGCAGGCTATGATTTGGAATTAACCCGTCAGATTTCTGATGCATTGAAAATTCCGGTTATTGCATCAGGCGGTGCAGGAGAATTGTCTCATTTTTCCGATGCAGTGCTTTTGGGACATGCCGATGCAGTGCTGGCGGCATCCTTGTTCCATTTCAAGGAGCTTACCATCCGCGAAGTGAAAGAATTTATGAAAGAAAAAAATATTCCCGTTCGGTTATAAAATTAAAAAATCGGGGAACGATAAGGTAGAAAACCGGGGCAAAAGCATATAAAAATCCCTTTGTTTTGCCTCATTTGGAAGCTTTATGAATTTTTTTTGAAAAAATCAAAAAAAAGTATTGACAAATGAAAAATTGTTTGGTATAATAGTCAAGCACTTAAGGGGTCTAAACAGCGTAATGTGGACTGCCGAATGCTTGAATCCAACAGATGGTTGTATCCGATGCGGGTGTAGTTCAATGGTAGAATCTCAGCCTTCCAAGCTGATTGTGTGGGTTCGATTCCCATCACCCGCTCCATATTTTTATGCGCCTGTAGCTCAGCAGGATAGAGCAACTGCCTTCTAAGCAGTAGGCCAGGAGTTCGAATCTCTTCAGGCGCGCCACTTTAATCCTTACGGTGGGTATAGCTCAGTTGGTTAGAGCACCAGATTGTGGCTCTGGGGGTCATCGGTTCGAATCCGATTATCCACCCCATTATATTTTTTCGATATGATGGGATATCGCCAAGTCGGTAAGGCACAGGACTTTGACTCCTGCATTCGCTGGTTCGAGTCCAGCTATCCCAGCCAATATATGGGCCATTAGCTCAGTCGGTAGAGCACTTGACTTTTAATCAAGTTGTCCGGCGTTCGAATCGCCGATGGCTCACCATCCAAAGATTATAAGAACTTTTACTGTTTCAAGAATTTGATTATAGTAATTGATATCTTATAATCGCAAACGAAGAAAGAACTGTTTACAAAACGTAAGCGGTTCTTTTTTTGTTGTCCAAATACTTGAAAAAAACGAAGGTATATGATATAATCTTTATGCTAGACTATAATCATTATACTGGGTGCAGTATATCTTTTAGTCACAAGGCGTACGCTATTTTGGTAAAAGCGTACACTACTCTGATAAATGCTTTGTGATTTAAAGTATAATGATTAGCGTCTAGCAACCTATCATCAGAGCCTGTGCGTTTTTCGATGCATAGTTCTGTGATATGGACTATGCATTTTTTATTTATATGGGGGTTATTATGAACAGATTAAAAAAATCAGTTGCCGTATGCTTGGCAACCACAATAACAATAGCAACATCTTTAACAACTTTTGCAAATACAGAGAGCGTAAAAAAGAAAATTGATACTATTATGGGAATGCCCTATAATACGATATTCACTATGAATGATGCCCTTAAAACTGATTTTTTTACAAATCGCTACAATGGTGTTAAATCAGTATTAACGGATGTTATAAATGATACATACATAGCTGAAAGTGGTTGGTGGAATGAATATATTGCCTTACCGATTTATTTTAATGTGTTAAATGGATATGAAGACGGAACGCTTAAACCAAACCAAAGCGTTAAGGCTTGCGAGTTAGCAAAAATAGTTGCTACCGCTTATGAGTTGACCATCCAAGAGGTTGACGGACTTAACAACGCAGATTTTAACGAACAATGGTATAATAAATATTATAATGCTATCGCAAAAGCTTTTACATATCCAAATAGTACACTAATGACACCCGAATATATGAACTCAAACATGAAGAGATGTGAAGTAGCATATGTACTTGCATCTGTATGTGATGACGGAACATTAAAAGACTATGTAGCAAAAGCTGAACGCGGTGATATATCACAGATGGCAGGTTATGTAGACTTTATAAATGTTGTAAAAACTGATGTAGATTTAAGTACAGAACAGTCTCAAATGAATGCAGGAAACATACCTGCAAGATTTGCTGGTGCAGTTATGTATTTACAGGCTAAAGGTATTATGGTCGGCGACGGAGCAGGTCATATCAATCCACTTGATAATGTAACAAGAGCAGAAGTATTTAAATTGATACAGACAACTTGTCAGAATACAGCATCTTATACAAAGAACAAGTTCTATGGTTGGGAAAAATTACCTACAAGTGGTACAGTAACACCGCAGCCAGGACAGACACAGATGACAGAGCAAACTGTTCTCAATCCAAATGCTCCTGCTGAATTACAGTACAAAGTTAAAGATATCAATGTAAATTCTTACGATTATATCTTGAATGGTAAGGCAAACATTGCTGAAAAACAGTTAAGCAAAGCATATACACAACCTATAGTAGACCAGGTAAAATCTACAGTACAGTTTAACAGTGGTTCAACAACAGTGACAGTACCTGATTTAAAATCTGACTATCACGAAGTAGTGGTTAAGTACTACAAGAATGTAAATGGAAACATGCAGGGTTGCACAGTTTATAGAGGTTCACAGCAGTCAGGAACTATTACACTTGATGGTGATTGCTATGGTATACAGATAAGTATAGAGGGAAGAGCAGATAAGGCTACAGACAAAGCAGCCTCTTCGTATACTGTGTCTTATTCAATAGAGTCTGGAACTTGGAAAAGTTATTGATGTAAAGCAAAATAATGAGAACAGGAGGAAAATCTAAGATGAAATCAAAAAGAATATTAAGTCTACTATTAAGCTTAATAATGATCATTAGTATGTCGACAGATGCTCTTGCATTTACTCTCAATATGACATCTGGAATAAACGATGTTATACAAGTAGAAACTGGGACAGAGCAATTCTTTAATGTAATATTTCAAGAAAAAGAATGGGAGCCTAATGCTGAGCAAGTATACACAATGTACATGGGACAAAACTATGATATGTGGCGTTACTCTGGTGGTATGAATACCCGATGAAATAGCAGTATTCTTTAGGGAATACCGCTATTTTTTATTTATAGGCTTTTTGAATTGTTTATAATTGATGACACGCTCAAAATTTTTACTTTCATCGGTCAGCTTGATAGTTTTCTCATAAAACAAATCAAGTCCATTTTCCTCTATGTATTCCATAGCCTGTTGATTTGTGGTTTTCCATATAGTAGGTCTTTTAATGCCCCTGCTACATCGATATAAACGGAAACCGCTCGGATAGTATTTAAGCCTACCGCCTTTGATTATCTTCTTGGGGACTTCCTTTCCACCCTCTACAACTTCAACATCTTTTATATTCTTTGCTGATTTTATATCAAGGATTGATGCTTCATCTACGGAAATATCGGTTAAATATGCAGTTAAATATAAGCCGATGTTATCTATATTGTCAATTTTGGTGGTTTTTGTGAAACCATGTCCCCAGATGGTAGCCATAACCTCATTAGCTATAAAAGGTCGTTTTTTGTCGAATATCAAAATTACATGAGCATGATATGCGCCCCTTGCTTGTGGCTCTATGGTGGCAATATACTCAAACTTTTTATCTAAGTGATAGCGTAATCGCATAAAGAATTTTTTAAGGTCTGCATACAACTGCTCTTGATTTTGCATATTCTCCTTATAGGTTAGCGTAAGCCACAGGCAGTTTTTAGGATTATCACAGTTAGTATTTATGATATCACGCAAATTCTTCATACTTTGCTTTATGCTCTCGGTATTTTCAATACGCTTTTCTGTGTGGCTCACCTCACGAATTTCTCCCGTAGATTTTACTATGTAATGGTCTGAATCTATAAGCTCGATATTACTTCCGGTAAAACCACTTGAATGTTTAATCTCAATCACATTTCCCGTTTTTTTAACTGTAACTCTGCTCTTAGTGTTAATTCGTGCTTCGGTGTTTTCAACTTTCTTAATATCCATAAAATCCCATTTTCCCCCCCTTTATATATCTGCTTTTATTCAAGAAATAAAACAAGTAAAGGGAACGGGCGACGGCTTGCTCTCGCTACACCGCCACTCCGTTCCTTTTATCTGCTTAAATAGACACCCGAATAGTAGCGCCTAAATAAGAGTTGCCGACAGCACCGATATTAGCAAAAAGAAGAATACCGCCACGCTCTACGAGATAAGTATTTACCCAATATCCATTTATAAGAATATCAAAGTTTCTTCCAAGCTCAAGACCGCAAAGATTATTGCCGTTTTCAAGCACTGCATCAAGCATATTGAGAGCATCATTCCAATACAATCTGCCTAAAACATAACGCTTTCCATAACTCATTACGCTTTCCCCCTTTCTATAGTGATTAGAAAATGTGTGTTAAATTCAGAAGCTTTAATCTCACAACCTCTAAAATTTTTCGCATCTGTCCAATTTTTCTTTATATAATCCTCTAAATCCTCGGCGTTTTCAAGAGTTTTGAAAGGTGCTGCAACTCTCTTTTTTATTATGTATGAAAATTTGTTCTCACTAAATCCGTCAGCACGTATCATCTCTCGCGGTTGTGGTGTTTCAATCATTAAAGTTTCCTGCTCATCTGCAAGTGTACACGATAATGATATGGCATTTCGCATATAGTTTTTTCTTAATTCATCATTCATTTTAAACTCTCCCATCATATAAATTCTCACCCCTGTCCCATAAACCAAATTCTTAAAATAAATTCATTTCAGCATACTTTTAATAAAGTGATAACGATTTCATAATGTGTCTTGAAAGGCGTTATCTTAAAAGTTGAGTAAACCTTTGGTAATGCATCGAAAAGAATTTCTTTCAATTGATGAATATTCTCGTTTTCTCTTTCTCGCATAATTGTTTCTTTTTCTTCGTCATCTGGTAAGTTATTCTCATAATCTTCTTTTCTAAAAAACATATGAAGTTTATTGCCATTTAGTATGCTTGGCATAAAATTATGGGGCGGAAGTGAAATGCCATATACATCATTCGGCAAATACTCCAAATCCCAATCATCCATAAATGGATGATAAAATTCATATTTAAAAACGAAAAAAAGATATTTTTCAAGTGCATTGCATAAGTAAATGATATTGAAGAAGTATGTTGAATTTTTTAAAGTTTCAGTATCAAAATACAAGGTTATTGTGTAACTATCTTTATTTTCGCAAATAGAAATTGATTTATAAATCAGCGGAATTTTACTTATTAGATATTCTTCCAAAATATGTGCTTGAGCCTTTTTGAAAATTTTCTTAGGTGCTGTTGCTTCTTTTCGTACATTTAAAGATATAAAATTGTCGTGTGCAAACACCTTAATATATTGAGGTCCAGCAATTCTAAATATTTCGATTTTTTCGCAGAAAATATTTGCAACGAATATTTTTAACCACCAAGATAGTTTTGCAATACTTATTTTATTTTCCATAGTTTTCTCCTTTCATTAAAAATTCCCACCCCTAACCCTTACACCTGTGTTTTAGTCTAAATCTATCTCAGCATCATTGTACAATTGAATAGATTTTGCTTTTGCGGTCACCTTATTCTGTCCTGATGTGAAATCTCGATAAAACCTTACTTCATCAGCCTCAAACGAAACATAGACAAAGTCGAATTTTTCAATTCGCTCTTTAAGAACTTCATCTGTTATAGGAAGAGCGACTCCATCAAGTTTTACATCTACTTTTTCAAATAAGCTTTCCGCAGTTGTAACTGTTGCGACAATCTGTTTCTTATCAGTTGGCTTGCCGTCGTCGTAAACAGTCTTTTCTGTTTGAGCTAAAAGGATGAATTTTTCTGCATCCAAAACCTGCGAAATCGTGAGCTTGATTTTTCCTAAGTCGATCACCATTCATACCCCCTTTCTGAGTTTTCTTCGCATAATACATCATCGTCATTAGTTTCGTCAGCTTGCTTTTTTAATGCCTGTTCTTGAAAATGTTTTAAATATGCTTCATCTGCTTCAGCTTCATACTCATCCTCAATATCCCAACATTTTAAATCCTCGTCATAATCATCGTCGTAATCATTTTCTTCACAAGGTCTTATATGACCATTGACTATTTTTTCGATGTTTTCATTGATAGCTTGCGTTATAGTTGAAATGAAATCAAAACTATCGTCAAAATCAAATTTTGGAATACAAACTGTATCAGCATACTGAAATCTGCAATGGTAAATTTGAAATTGTTTTAGACGGTGATATGTTTAAAGCAATTCTGAAATTCAGGAAATATGTTTGATTTAATGTGATACCTAAATCATTCGACTCATTCTTTAAAAACCGTTAAAGTCAGAAGATTTTGACGGTTTTTATTTTATAAAATGATGTATATTTTGTTTTTTGTCCGGCATACTAATAGAAAAAGGATGTGATAATATGGTAGAACAAGATACCATAAAACTGCTCCGGGAATGTGATGCCGGAGTGAAAATGGGAGTTTCTTCCTTGGCAGATGTGATTCCTATTACACAGAGTAAGGAATTAAAACAGCTTTTAAGCGACTGCAAGAAAGATCACGAACATCTGGAACGTGACCTGGAAAAGCTTCTGGACAAATACCATGATGACGGAAAAGAACCTGCGGCAATTGCAAAAGGAATGTCCTGGATGAAAACCAATGTTAAGCTTCTGATGAATGCCTCCGACCAGACGGTTGCCGATTTGATGACAGACGGCTGTAATATGGGAGTGAAATCGCTTCATATGTATCTCAATCAGTATCAGGCGGCTGACGAGGACTCCAAAAGCATCACAAAAAGACTCATTGATTTAGAGGAAGGTCTGGCAATGGATATCCGTAAATTTTTATGAGAATTTGGAAAATATTGACGAAGATGTTGACAAATCAACATCTTCGTGGTAAAATAGACTTGTTGCTTCAACAACAAGTCTATTTTTTATAAGGTGATGCTAAGCATGGTAAAACGATTTGAAGCCTTTGCGTTAGGGCTTTCCCGGGTGAATTCCGCGTGGAATAAGCTTGCCGTACAGGAATTGAAGGCTTTTGGATTAAAGGGAAATTATGCAGTATATCTGGTTGCACTTTCCAAGCATCATGACGGTTTGACTTCTGCCAATTTATGCGAGATTTGCAATAAGGACAAGGCGGAAGTATCCCGTGCTGTGTCAACCATGGAAAACAAAGGGATTGTAATACGGGAAAGTGTAACGGGAAATGGTTATCGTGCCCGAATTAAGCTGACCGAAAAGGGAAAGGAAATTTCCGTTGCTTTGAGGAAACGGATTCAGCTTGCGGTAGAGCAGGGTGGAAGCGGTCTTACCGAGGAGCAGCGAGACCATTTTTATCTTGCTTTGCAGGTGATTGCAGACAATTTGAACCAAATCAATAAAAACGGTTTATCGTAACCGATATAACATATAGGAGAATAGTATGAATACAAGAATTATTGTAGATTCCACTGTAAATATGAGCCCGGAATTTTATGATATGGTAACGGTGCTTCCGATGACGGTTCGTTTTGGAGACGAAGAATATATTGACGGAGTAACCATCACAAATGAAGAATTTTACCGGAAGCTGGAGCAGGTAGACACCCTTCCTACCACCAGCCAGATTACTCCTGACAGATTTGCACAAGTCTTTCAGGAAGTAAAGGATGCAGGAGACGAAGCCCTGGTTATGACCATTGCTTCCAAGCTGTCCGGCACTTGTCAGAGTGCTATGATTGCTGCAAAAGAGTTTGATAATATCTATGTTGTGGATTGTGAAAATGTTGCCGTTGGATTTGGCGTGATTGCCGAATATGCAATTCGTCTTTTGAAAGAGGGAAAATCGGCAAAAGAAATGAAAGAAATCCTGGATAGGGATAAGAAAAATGTGCATATTATTGCCATGGTTGATACCTTAAAATATCTGAAAATGGGAGGCAGAATTTCCGGCGTGGTTGCCTTTGCCGGAGAGCTTTTGAATATTAAACCCATTGTAGAGGTGTATAATGGTGAGATTCATCAGATTGCCAAAGCAAGGGGTGCAAAAATGGGAAATCAGACCTTGATTCGGGAAATTGAAAAGGTGGGAGAGGTTGATTTTACCAAGCCTGTCCTGTTTGGTCATAGCGGACAAACTGATCAAGGCATAAAACAATTTCTTGAGGACAGTAAAGACTTCTGGCAGGGCGGAACAGCTCCCTCCCGGTCGGTTCTTATGGGAAGCGTAATCGGAACTCACGCAGGTCCCGGCATTGTTGCGATTGCTTTCTATAAAAAATAACATAAAAGACTCGTGTAGCTTTGACACTTCTTTTTTTTGAATTGCAAAAGCACTTGCCCAAACGGGCAAGTGCTTTTGCAATTTTTATATAAGTTTAACAGCTTTTGTCTAAGGTGAGGTACATCTCCTGCACTTCGGTCAGCTCGCTTCGTTTGTTTTTCTTTAGCCAATCTTCGGAATAAATCTCCAGCCATTTTTTGGTATCGGTCATTCGTTCTACGGGATGACCTGCTATCTTACCCATAATTTCCGCAATGAGAATGATACCCTCTGCGGCAATGAGCATTTGCTTGCGGAATTCATCCTGTTTCCATACCTGATTTGACAGCTCCTCCATCACCTGCTTACAGGTTTTCTGAATGTGCCCAACCATTTCAAAGGTGGGTACAAAGAGGGGACGTTTCTTTTTCCATAACACATTGGAGTATGCATTTCCAAAGAACAGGAAACGAACCTCTTTATTGCAGTCGCTTAAGGTTCTCAAATAGTAGTAGCCCTTATCGTTTTCGTAGAGCAGATGGTTGATGTCTGCTTTAAAGCTGTCGGTGGGAGCAGTGTCCTTTGCCCAACCTTTCGCACCACCCAATACCATACCGTACAGGGACATATCAATGGAGCAGGGTGTGGTGTAATCGCCCCAGTTGGTGTTTAAAATTCCTTTTGCACCGTGGCGGAAGCCGGCATCTGCCATATTCATAATGTTGCCTTCTTCTTTTTCCACCCATTCCACAAAGCCTTCCCAGCTCCAGGTAGCAGGGCAGACAATTTGCGGTTTTTGCATTTTTTCAAACAGCTCAATATCATTTTCGTGAATTTCCGGCTCATACCACCAGTTCAGGTATTCCACACCGTCGGGCAATTCCTTGATGACTTCGGGGTGATGCAGCAGAATATCTGCCCACATCATAACGGTTTTGCCTTTGGACTGGAGATAGGTAATCAGTTTTTTTACAAAATCGATATACAATCTGCCCACATCGTTGTTCCAGTTTCTTCCAATCTGCAAATCAAAGGTTTCGTCATAGCAGATGTTAAAGGTGTTGGAACGAAACAGAGGCAGATATTGGTCGATTAAGCTTTTCATCAGCTCAAAGCTTTCGTCCAGAGTGGGGTCAATGGTGTGATGGAGCATTCGTTCCGACCAGTGCATATATTCCGGCTCGTGATTTTCCAGTACGCAAAGGTGTTTATATTTGGGGTTTTCCAAAAGTTCCTGCAAATGCCCGAAACAGGACAGAGAGGGAATAAAGTCGATGAAATGATCGTAGCAGTAGTCATCCAGCTCACGGATTTCATCAGCAGTGAAATAGCCGGTGCGTTCTTTGCTATCGGCATACTCCTTAAAATCAAAGGTATGCTCCACATAAAGCTGGAGCGAATTCAGCTTATAGTATGCCATCTGGTCGATGAGCATTTTGATGGTTTCCACTTTCGGCACCTTGCCGCGGGTTACATCGTGATAGAAGCCTCGGTAGCCCATATCGGGGGCATCGAAGATGGAAAGCTCGGTGATATTACTGTTGGTGAAAATCTGGCGGAGAGTCTGGATGCCGTAAAAAGCACCTTGTGCACTTTCTCCGATGATTTCAGCTTTTTCATTGGTTAAGGTGAGTGTGTACGCTTCGCTTTTTGTTTCACCATAGGTAATGTATAGGGGGATCCCGCCATCGGACAGAGGCAGTTTTTCTGCTGCAGCCTGTAAACGGGAATCGGAAAGCTCGCTCATCAGAGTGAGATTTTTTTTCTGTAATGCGATTGGTAATTCAATCAGTTTTTTTGGAGTTGGAATGAGGTGAAGCATGGTTTTTCTCCTTTATTCAAATTTATATGAGTAGATATCAGCCTGACGCATGGTGAACTGCAGACGGATTACCTTGCCCTGAAGGGAGGAAACGTCTTTGGAATCCCCAAAGTATACGGTTCTGTCGGTGGTGTTGCCAAATAATTCGCAGCTGTGCCAACCCTCTAAGGGCTTGTTATTGGCATCCAGCACATCCACATAAATCCAGCCAAGTGCGGAGGTGGAAAAATTCAAGTACAGTTCATTTCCTGTAAACAGGATAGATTTGGTGGTTACTTTTTTCACTTCGTAATCTGCGTGATAGGAAGCAAAGCCGTCTAAGCGGATAGCATGACGGTACAGCGTAGGCGGTAAGCCGGGGCCGGCAAATTCCTGCACAAAGAAGGAAAACTCGCTTCCCTCCCAGGGGGAGGGGAGCTTGGTTTCAATAAAGGGATAAATGGGAGTGGAATAATCGCCATAGGACCAGTTATAGGGATGTTCTTCCTCCCGCTCTAAAAACATTTCATCATAACGTTTCCAGTGTAAGCCGTCACGGGAGCACATAAACAAACAGTCGGTAATAGCGGTACCCATTCTGAGTTCTTTGGTTTCAGCACGCTCCCAGCGGAGGCGTGCACCTTCTTCGCCCCCCATTTGCTCAAAGTTTTTGCCTAAGGAGGTCCGTTCTACGTATCGCATGGGGAATCCGATAAACATATGCGGTGCTCTGGGATATTTCATAATTTCGTTGGTATAAAGCTGATATTCTTCGCTTTCGCCATAATTTAAGAGCACCGGCTCCGACCAGTTGTGAAAATCGGTGGAGTGCATATATTTGATGTCACGGACACGGTCTTTCATAAACACACGGATAAAACAGTGATATTTTTTATCATCTTTATCCCACCATGCCACGTTCTGACTGTCAAATCCGCCACGGACAGCTGTATCGGAATCCATCACCAAAAAGCTTCGTTTGAAATGGATACCGTCGGGAGACGTGTAGCACCACATTTCCCGTTGACTGAGCCAGTGGGTGCGGTTTTGTTTTCGATAATCGTAGCACAAAGCAATGGCTTTATATTTCTCCTCCGGCAGACAGTCCGGATTTTCGTCGATAAATACGAAGAAGTTATCAAAGGGTTCGCAGTATTCTTCGTTATCGGAATTTACTAAAATAATATTGTTGTCTGTGCTGCCTTCATATTCGTGAAGCCCCACGTTGGGACGGGTCCAATTGACATAGTCGGTGGACTCCATCATACAAACAATTCGGGTACCAACAGCACCGTGGATTTTCGGGCGGGAGGCAACGTAATACATCCGGTAAATGTCTCCGTCCTTTACCGTCATAGGATAAGCCACCCCTGCTGCTTCCCAGGGGGCATCAAAGGCCAGTGCAAATTCTTTCTTTACAGGGTGATGAAGCTTCAACTCGGCGGTGGTGTGTTCGGGAATAATCATAGAATCATCCCAGAAAACTTCGCGTCTGTTTTTGATGTCGATAAACATAGTGTGTCCCTTTCTTTTTGTCTTTTTATAAATAGTAAATGAATCAATTATTCAAATTTGTAGGAGTAAATATCAGCCTGACGCATGGTGAACTGCAGACGGATTACCTTGCCCTGAAGGGAGGAAACGTCTTTGGAATCCCCAAAGTATACGGTTCTGTCAGTGGTGTTGCCGAATAATTCACAGCTGTGCCAGCCCTCTAAGGGCTTGTTATTGGCATCCAGCACATCCACATAAATCCAGCCAAGTGCGGAGGTGGAAAAATTCAGGTGCAGTTCACTTCCTGTAAACAGGATGGATTTGGTGGTTACTTTTTTTACTTCATAATCAGCGTGATAGGATGCAAAACCGTCTAAACGGATGGAATGCCGGTGGAGAGTGTGGGGATTGGGGGAGAAAGAGCCTTCCAATACATAAAAAGAAATTTCCTTGCCATTCCAGGGAGCGGGTAAATCAGTTTCCAGGAAGGGATACATGGGACAGCTGTTATCGCCATATGCCCAGTTGTAGGGATGCTCCTGCTCTAAGGGGAAGAACATCTCATCATAACGCTTCCAGTTCAAAGCATCACGGGAGCACATAAAGATGCCCTCGGTTACTGCAGTGCCAATACGAAGCTCCAGCTTTTCTGCACGGTCTTTCCGGAGCTTTGCGCCCATTTCTCCGTTCATTTGCTCAAAGTTTTTACCTAAGATTGGTCTTTGAATATACCGTTCGGGGAATCCGATAAACATATGGGGAGCACGGTAATATTTCATGATGTGGTTGGTGTAAAGCTCATATTCTTCGCTTTCGCCATAGTTTAAAAGAATGGGTTCAGACCAGTTTACAAAATCGGTGGACTGCATATATTTAATGTCTCGAACGCGGTCTTTCATAAACACTCTCACAAAGCAGTGATATTTCTGGTCATCCTTATCCCACCAGGCGGTGTTGATGCTGTCAAATCCGCCTCTGCCTACAAATTCGGAATCTACCACCATACGGTTTCTTACAAAATGAATCCCGTCGGCAGACGTATACAGCCACAGTTCACGGGGGCTTAACCAGTGAATCCGTTCTTTTTCCTCCAAGTTTCGGCAAAGAGCCAGTGCTTTGAATTTTTCCTCCGGTTTACAATGGGGGTTTTCATCAATAAACACAAAGAAATTATCAAAGGGTTCTTCTAAGGTTTCGCTTTTTTGTGCCATTAAAATAATGTTATTTTCTTTGCTGCCGTTGCATTCGTGCAGACCTAAATTGGGGCGAATCCAATTTTTCCCGTCGCTGGATTCCATCATACAAACCACACGGGTGGAATACACACCAAAGGTTGCAGGAACATCGCACACATAATACATCCGGAACAAGTCGCCGTCTTTCACGGTAATCGCATAACCAACCCCTTCCGTCTCCCAGGGAGCATCAAAGGTAAGAATCTGCTCGTGCTTGATGGGGTTATGCAGTTTCAGTTCTGCGGTGGTATGTTCGGGAATAATCATAGAATCTTCCCAGAAAACTTCTCGTCTGTTTTTAATATCAATAAACATGGTTTCATCCTTTCTTACAATGGTTGCTTAATGGGTTTCGGAGCATTCCGAGGGTATTTCGGCAAGGTTTTTGCCAGTTTTTTTATTACAACGATGTTCCGACCGTCCTCCGAATGGGGGAGCGGGAACGAGAGCACCGTTTCAATTTCTGCATTCAGCTCTTTCAGGGCTTTTTTGGAGGCGGCAATTTCTTCCTCCACATTGGAGCCTTTCATTGCGATAAAATATCCACCTACCTTTACAAAAGGGATACAAAGCTCAATGAGTGAGGGAAGTGATGATACCGCCCTTGCGGTAGCAATGTCAAATCTTTCTCTCAGGTCGGGATTTTTGCCGCCGTCCTCCCCACGGGCATGGACAGTGTGAACCTTTTCAAGACCCAATTCCTTGATTACCTCGTTCTGGAATAGCACCCGTTTGTTTAAGGAGTCAAGGAGTGTGACTTCTACATCGGGGCAGGCAATTTTTATGGGGAACGAGGGGAACCCCGCACCGCACCCAATGTCGATGACCGAGCCTTTTATCTTTCCTGTTTCTAAAATGGTCAGGCTGTCGATAAAATGCTTCAGCTCAATTTCCGCAGGGTCGGTGATAGCGGTCAGGTTAATTTTTTCGTTCCATTCCCGAAGCAAATCGGAGAATGTTTGAAAACGATTCATCATTTCTTCTGTTGGGGTAATATTTTGTTGTTGTAAAAAGTCACGCAGGCGTTCTAACATATTTGTAAAATTCCTTTCGGAAGCTTAGTTTTTCGAGAGGTGTTCCCACTCCATAAAGGGGATTTTATCAATTTCAAAAATCCGACCGTTTAAGTAATAGAGGGGATTTTCCTTGTTTTTTAAGGTGAAACGAAATCGGTACGCATAAAGATACTGATATTTTGCGTTGAATTTTTTGTTGATTTCATTTTTGCCGTACTTTCCGTCACCAATCAGCGGATGTCCGATATGAGAAAAATGGGCACGAATCTGGTGGGTTCTTCCCGTAATCAGATGAACCTCTATGAGAGACACGGGGCAACCGTGAAGATTGGTTTCTTTTAGCACACGGTATTTGGTAATCATTTCTTTGTAGCCCGTTTTTTTGCGGTCGGACACAAAGACTTGCTTTTTCACTTCATCTTTATAGTGGTAAGCTGTTAGAGTAGCCTCTTTTTTCTCTAAAAAACCGCTCACCAGACACAGATACTTCTTTTCCGTTTCGTTTTGCTTGATGGCTTCGTTTACTGCACGGAGTGCCACTGCATTTTTCGCAGCAATGACAATACCGCCCGTGTTCCGGTCAATACGGTTGCAAAGGGCAGGGCGGAAGGCAAGCTCTTCTTCGGGCTTGTAATCTCCTTTTTGGTAAAGGTAGGATAAAATGTGAGAAATCAGGGTATTGAAATTTTCTTTCTCGTCGGTATGTACCACAACTCCCACTTTTTTATGGATGAGCAGAATGTTTTCATCCTCATACACAATGTCTAAATCGGGCTTGATTTTAAGGAAAGAAGTTTCGTTTTCCTTGGCATCAAAAAACAGCTCGTCATTTACATAAAATTCCAGCACGTCTCCCACTTGCAATTTGTAGGAGATTTCTTCCTTTTTGCCGTTTACTTTAATCCGCTTTTTCCGAAGATATTTGTATATCAGCGAATCGGGGGCATATTTCAGCACTTTTTTGATAAATTTATCAAGCCTTAAGTCCGCATCATTGCGGTTTATGGTGAATTTTCTCATAGCATCCTCGAGTGAACAATATAATTAGCTTTATTTTAGCAGATTTCTCCAAAAAAATCAATAGCAAAACTACCAAAAGAATGGGACATTCTTTCAGGGATTTTGTCTAATTCCAAGCTCATTTTTTTAAGATATTGATAAATATATAACAATTTTTCATTTTTTTAGAAAATTCTCTTGAAAAATGGGAATAAATGTAGTAAAATATTATTTGGCAGATTTTGCCGTAATGAACTCGAATAAAAATTATATTATATACGCGAAAAGGAGACCGTCCTATGAAAAAAACAATTGAAGATATTCAGGTAGCGGGCAAGAAAGTCCTGGTAAGATGCGACTTTAATGTTCCCCTGGATGAAAACAAAAATATCACCGATGAAAACAGAATCAACGGTGCTCTGCCCACCATCAAATATTTAATGGGGCAGGGTGCAAAAGTAATTCTGTGCTCTCACATGGGCAGACCCAAGGGCGAATTCAATATGAAATACAGCCTTGCTCCCGTTACCAAAAGACTGTCTGAAATCTTAGGCAAAGAAGTAAAATTAGCAGAAGATGTTATTGGCGACAGTGCAAAAGCATTGGTAGCAGATATGAAAGACGGCGATGTAATCTGCCTGGAAAACGTTCGTTTCCATAAAGAAGAAGAAAAAAATGATCCCGAATTTGCAAAAGCATTGGCATCCCTGGCTGAAGTTTATGTAAACGATGCATTCGGCACTGCTCACAGAGCACACGCTTCCACCGCAGGCGTTGCTGATTATCTGCCTGCAGTTTGCGGTTACCTCATTCAGAAAGAAATTGATATTATGGGCAAAGCGTTGTCCAACCCCGAAAGACCCTTTGTTGCAATCTTAGGCGGTGCAAAGGTTTCCGATAAAATCGGTGTAATCAATAACCTGATTGAAAAGGTGGATTCCTTAATCATCGGCGGCGGTATGGCTTATACCTTCTTGAAAGCTCAGGGCTATGAAATCGGAAAATCCATCTGCGAAAACGATAAGCTGGATTTAGCAAAAGAACTTCTGGCAAAAGCAGAAGCAAAAGGCGTAAAAATGTATCTGCCTGTTGATACCGTTGTTGCAGACGGCTTCTCCAACGATGCAAACTTCAAAACTGTTGATTCCAAAGCAATTCCCGCAGACTGGGAAGGTCTGGACATCGGTGCAAAAACCATCGAGTTATTCTCCGATGTTGTGAAGAATGCGAAAACCGTAATCTGGAACGGTCCTATGGGCGTGTTTGAAATGTCCAACTTTGCAAAAGGTACTATCTCTGTAGCAGAAGCAATCGCAGCATCCGATGCTATCTCCATCATTGGAGGCGGTGACTCTGCAGCAGCAGTAGAACAGTTTGGCTTTGGCGATAAAGTAACCCACATTTCCACCGGCGGCGGTGCTTCCTTAGAATTTTTGGAAGGTATTGTTCTGCCCGGTATTGATTGCTTAAACGACAAATAATAGAAGGAGAAACAAATTATGAGAACCAAATTGATTGCAGGAAACTGGAAAATGAATAAAAAACCCTCCGAAGCGCAGGATTTAATCAATTCCTTCAAAGGCGCTGTGGACGGTGCAAATTGTGACGTTTTGGCTTGTGTACCTTTCGTATGCATCCAGAATGCAGTAAAAGCTGCAGAAGGCACAAAATTGAACATCGGTGCACAGAACCTCCATTTTATGGAAAGCGGTGCATACACCGGTGAAGTCAGTGCAGATATGCTCTTAGACATTGGTGTAACTTACGTTGTAATCGGTCACTCCGAAAGAAGAGAATACTTTGCAGAAACCGACGAAACCGTGAACAAAAAAACCGTGAAAGCGTTGGAAAAAGGCATTGTTCCCGTAGTTTGTGTGGGGGAAAAGCTGGAAGACCGTGAAAAAGGTATCACCAACGATTTAATCAAAGACCAGGTTGTAAAAGCATTTGCAGGTATCACTGCTGACGATGCGAAAAAAGTTGTGGTTGCTTACGAACCCATCTGGGCAATCGGTACCGGAAAAACCGCAACCGATGAACAGGCAGAAGAAGTTTGTGCATTCATTCGTGCTTGCTTAACCGACCTGTACTCTGCTGACGTGGCTGATGTTGTAAGAATTCTTTACGGTGGCAGCATGAATGCAAAAAATGCAGCAGGACTTCTGACTATGCCCAACATTGATGGCGGCTTAATCGGCGGTGCTTCCTTAAAAGGCGAAGATTTCACCACCATCATCAATGCGTGTAAATAAGACATCAGAAAATTGAACTCTCATTCGGTTTCTGTGAGTAAATTTTATGCAATGGTACGTTAAAATGCTCGCAAATACAAAAAAGTATTTGCTGTGCTTTTGCCTTCCCTTGCTAAAAATTTCCATCCCGGAAACGGCGGTTGCCCCCGGTTCGGGCGAATGTCGCTCAATTATCTGATGTCCAGATCAGGAAATTAAACTTACTTTAAATTGAAGAAATGGCAAGAGCTTTCAAAAAAACTCTTGCCATTTTCCAAGAGAAAGGAAACGCAGTATGAAGAAACCCATTGCATTACTGATTATGGATGGCTATGGCTACAATCCCGAAGAAAAAGGAAATGCCATTTCAGCCGTAGAAAATAAATATATTGATACTCTGTTGGAAAAATATCCCAACACCTTAATTGATGCCAGCGGGATGGCAGTTGGCTTACCCGACGGGCAGATGGGGAACTCCGAAGTGGGGCACACCAATATCGGTGCAGGAAGAATTGTATATCAGGAGTTGACCCGTATCACCAAAGCGATTCAAGACGGGGACTTTTTCAAAAATGACGTGCTTCTTCAGGCGATGGAGAACTGTAAACAAAACGGAACTGCACTCCATTTGATGGGGCTGTTGTCTGACGGCGGTGTGCATAGTCATAACACCCATCTGTACGGACTCTTGGAGCTGGCAAAGAAAAGCGGGTTAACCGAAGTATATGTGCATTGCTTCTTAGACGGCCGTGATGTTCCGCCTTCTTCTGCAAAAGAATATTTAGCACAACTGGAAGACGAAATGAAAAAAATCGGCGTCGGCAAAATTGCCACCATTATGGGCAGATACTATGCAATGGACCGTGACAATCGTTGGGAACGTGTGGAAAAAGCATACCGTGCTATGGTAAAAGGTGTTGGCGAGACTGCCGCTTCTTCCGAAGAAGCAATCACCGCATCCTATGCAAATGAAGTGGTAGACGAATTTGTTCTGCCTACTGTTATTGACGGTGCAAAAACCATCTCAGAAAATGACAGCGTAATTTTCTTCAACTTCCGTCCCGACCGTGCAAGAGAAATCACCCGTACCTTTGTAGACGAAGCATTTGACGGCTTTTCCCGTGACTTTTTCCCCTTATTCTATGTATGTATGACCCAGTACGATGCAACTATGCCCAATGTGTCTGTTGCATACAAACCTCAGAGCTTAAAAAATACCTTTGGCGAATATATTTCCCAAAAAGGCTTGAAACAGTTAAGAATTGCGGAAACTGAAAAATATGCTCACGTTACCTTTTTCTTCAACGGCGGCGTGGAAGCAGAATTTCAGGGAGAGGATAGAGCGTTAATTGCTTCTCCCAAGGTTGCAACCTACGATTTGAAGCCCGAAATGTCTGCTTTTGAAGTAAAAGATGAGGTGTTAAACCGCATCAATTCTGATAAATATGATGTTATCATTTTAAATTATGCAAACTGTGATATGGTTGGCCACACCGGTGACTTTGATGCGGCAACCAAAGCAGTCAAAGCAGTGGATGACTGTATGAAAGAAACCGTGGAAGCCATTCTGGCAAAAGGCGGTATCGCGGTGATTACTGCAGACCACGGTAATGCCGATCTGATGTTCTCCGACGCAGAAGGGATTGTAACTGCACACACCACCAATCCCGTTCCGCTGATTGTTTGCGGTGCAGGTGAGGTAACCTTAAAAGACGGTGGTTGCCTGGCTGATGTTTGCCCCACCATGCTGGACTTAATGGAACTCCCCCAGCCGGAAGAAATGACCGGTCGGAGCTTGATTGCAAAGTAAGATGAAACTGTTTGAGCTTGTGAAAAATCTTTTTTTGAAAAAGGATTTTATCTTATTTGTGCTGATTGGCGGAATCAATACCCTGACTTCCATTGTGGTTTCCTATCTCATTTCCGATTGGTTTAATCCCAATCTTTCTTATGTGATAGGGTACTGTGCGGGATTTCTGGTGTCGTATCTTTTAAACAGCCGCTTCACCTTTATGGAAAAACTTGCCTGGAATAAGCTGGTGAAATATGCCATTGCAACCGTTCCCAATTTTCTCATTCAGAATGGGATAGTGATTCTTTGTTACAACATTTTGAGCTGGCATAAGCTGGTTGCTTATGTGTTGGCAGCGGCAATCGGTGTACCGGTAACCTTTTTGCTTCAGAAATTTTTCACATTCGGAAAAAAGGGAATGTAAAAAATGTCCAGACCGCAAGAAAATATTTTCTTGCTATCAACAAACTTCGTCACTCGGCGTACCTATGTACGCCTTCGGATAACCCGTTGAAATATTTTCACGGCTCAGTTTGTTAATTCTGAAGCATTTTTTCGATTCCCTGGAAAATGATATCTATAATATGTATCAAACCCGTAAAAAATAAAATGCCGCAGTGAATTTCACTGCGGCATTTTTCCGTTATAAAAACAATCGGTTTCCCATTTGATTACATTAGTATCAATATATTCCCATATTTTTTTGTAATCTTTTTCTCCTCGGATGATGTGATCGTGATAGGACCGTTGCCAGATGTTTTGTCCATATTCTTTATTACAAAACCGTTTCCATGTACTTATAAATTTAGAAACCAAGGAATTTGTAGGGACCGGCGTCCCCGACGGTCCGTTATTGGTATCTGTTATTTGTATCAGCATATGAATATGGTTGGGCATAATCACGAACTTGTCGATTTTGATGTTATCATAGAAATGACTCATATTGATAAGACATTTGTTGGCAATTCTCCCATAATTACTCAGGATGTTATGCGGACCGTCGAGGACGCCGGCCCCTACGGTAATGTTGGACAGCAATTCTCGTCTGTCTTTTACACATATCGTTATAAAATAGACTCCGGGAGCAGAATAATCGTAATCTTTCAACCGTGTTGGTTTTCGAGATGGGAAATCCATTATCATTGCACCTTACCGTTTTTTCTTTGCCCAGAGTGCGCCGATTTTTTTGGCATAGTTCAGGCTTTCGGTTTCAAATTTATTATCGCATGGGAAATAGTATGCTTTGTCTTTGATTTCGTCCGGTAAATACTGTTGCTCCACATAATGATTGGGGAAATCGTGGGCATATTGATAGCCCTGAGCGTGCCCCAGCTTTTTTGCTCCGGCATAGTGACCGTCTTTCAAATGCGAGGGAATATCACCCGTATGGGTGTGCTCCACATCAGAGAGTGCCGCATCAATACTCATAATTACTGAGTTGGATTTTGGTGCGGTAGCCAGCAGAATCACAGCTTGAGCAAGGGGGATTCTTGCTTCGGGAAATCCCAATTGAAATGCCGCATCCACACAGGATTTTACAATGGAAATTGCCTGGGGATAGGCAAGGCCTACATCCTCCGACGCCATTACCATAATCCGCCTGCAAATGGAAATTAAATCTCCGCCGGCAATGAGCCGTGCTAGGTAATGAAGTGCCGCATCCGGATCGCTGCCGCGGATGGATTTCTGAAAGGCAGATAAGATGTCATAATGACTGTCACCGTCTTTGTCATAGCGGAAGGCTTTTTTGGAGGTGGCACGTTCTGCATCCTCTAAGGTGACCGATATCTTGCCCGTTTCATCCACTTTCGCAATCATAGAACACATTTCCACGGTGTTCAGTGCCTTTCTGCAATCTCCGCCCGAAGATGCGGCAATGTGAGAAACAGCATCCTCCGTAAAGGTGATGTCCATTTCCTCCTGCAAAATGCCGATAGCACGATGGACAGCCTCTTTGATGTCCTCCTGCGACAATTCGTGAAATTCAAATACCGTACAACGGGACAAAAGGGCATTGTAAATATAAAAATGAGGATTTTCAGTGGTGGAGGCGATGAGGGTGATGTCTCCTTTTTCCACATATTCCAATAGGGATTGCTGTTGCTTTTTGTTAAAATTCTGAATTTCGTCTAAGTAAAGCACCACGCCGTTTTGCCCCTGAAAGCCGTTTAAATCAGCGATAATTGCCTTGATGTCGGCAACCGAGGCGTTGGTTGCATTCAGCTTATACAGCTGTTTGTTTATGTTTTTTGCAATCAGATTGGCAACCGTGGTTTTCCCCGTTCCGGACGGGCCATAGAAAATCATATTCGGGAGACTCATTCCCGCCTCTTTCGACCGTTCCAACACAGCAAAAACAGGCATCCCCTCTTGGAGGAGATGCCTTTGACCGACAACTTCGGTAATATGCTGGGGACGGAGCCTGTCGGCTAATGGTTTACTCATACAGTTTATATTTTGCAACCAGTGCGGCTACGCCTTTCTGAACAGTTGTTTTATTTCCTTCAAAATCTTTTAATGCCAGTGCGATTAAGTGTGCAATCGTTTTCATATCTTCTGCGCCCATACCTCTTGTGGTCACTGCTGCAGTGCCCACACGGATACCGCTGGTGATGAAGGGAGACTGGGGATCATTGGGGATGGCATTTTTATTTACGGTGATGCCCACTTCATCCAAATGCTGTTCTGCATCCTTGCCGGTAACACCCAGCTTTCTTAAATCCAGAAGCATCAGATGATTGTCCGTTCCGCCGGATACCAAATCAATGCCTTCTTCCAAAAATGCTTCTGCCATAGCTTTTGCATTTTCCACAATTCGTTTCTGATATTCTTTAAATTCGTGAGTCAGAGCTTCGCCGAACGCCACAGCTTTCCCTGCGATGACGTGCATTAAAGGACCACCCTGCAAGCCGGGGAATATTGCTTTGTCGATAGCCTTGGCATATTCCTCTTTACACATAATCATACCGCCACGAGGCCCTCTTAAGGTTTTGTGCGTGGTGGTGGTAACAAAATCAGCATAGGGAACCGGGCTGGGATGCAACCCTGCTGCAACTAAGCCTGCAATGTGGGCAATGTCTACCATCAGATATGCACCCACTTCATCTGCAATTTCCCTGAATTTGGGGAAATCAATGATTCTGGGATATGCGGATGCACCTGCCACAATCATTTTGGGTTTATGTTCCAAAGCTAATTCTCTTACTTTATCGTAATCAATGGTGTGAGTTTCATCATCCACACCGTAGGAAACAATATTGAAATATTTTCCTGAAATGTTGACCGGGCTGCCGTGGCTTAAGTGACCGCCATGTGCTAAACTCATACCCAAAATGGTGTCACCGGGCTGAAGCATAGCAAAGTAAACTGCTGTGTTCGCATTGGCACCGGAATGGGGCTGAACATTGGCGTGATCGCAACCGAAAATTGCTTTTGCACGGTCTCTGGCAATATCTTCCACAATATCCACACATTCGCAACCGCCATAATAACGTCTGCCGGGATATCCTTCTGCGTATTTATTGGTCAAGGGGGAACCCACTGCCTGAAGCACTGCTTCGGAAACAAAATTTTCAGAGGCAATCAGTTCGATTTTGGAGCGTTGTCTTTTTACTTCCAGCTCAATGGCATCTGCCACTTTGGAATCGGTTTTTCTGATGATGTTGGTAAAGTCCATAGTTGAATCCTCTCTTTGTGAAAAATGTCATATACCTTTTGCAATCATTATATAACAGAACTTTCAATTTTACAAGCTTTTTTTCTAATTTTTTGGTTTTTTTAAAAAACAAAAAGACACCGGCTGACAAAATGAGCTTGTGTCTTTTCTAAAAAACGTGAATGTAAGACCCGCCGAGCCGTTGCCCGGTGATAATATTAGAAACCTGCATGTGCAGGTGGGTGCTTACCCTCAGTCGCACGTTCCCCATTCGGCCGTAAAAACAGCGGTGGGCCTACAATTGACGAGAGGAGATCGGCTCCCTTATAAAAGGTGTTGGTTCTAATAAATATCCGGCTGACGAGAACGGCAGGATTTTCAACTTACAGTAATAGTATAGCACTGTTTTTTTAAATATACAAGAGATTTTTTAAAAAAACAAATGGAAAATTTTCCTCGGTTATTTCATTTCGTAACCGCCCTTGACCATCACAATAACATCGGTTATGGCTTTGAAGCCTCTGCCGTCATCCCGGGGAACAATCAGGTGATGATTTGGGGGAACATTTGTTTTTTCAGCTAAATCCACTCCGTCGGTTACATCGGAAATTCCACCCGATTTGGAAGCGATAACAGTAGCTTCACCGCCTCTTAAAATAAATTCACAGCCCTCTTTTGCCACAAAGGTTTTTCCTTTCGGGATGTTAATAACGGTGAATACAGCGGTTTCTTTCAATTTGCTTTCTACCTTCGGCATAAAGATTTCATTTAAGTAGCTTAAGGAAATCACAGGGTCTTCCCCTGTTGCCAAAACGGTTACTGTGCCGATTACCCCTGCAATCAGGGTAACGAGCAGAATTTGTTTCATCAATTTCATAGGAATTTTCCTCACTTTCTTATATGATTGTGCCGCCGCCAACCACCACATCACCATCGTAAAGCACCACAGCCTGCCCTTTGGTAATTGCCTTCTGAGGCTCCGAAAAGGTAACCTGAAGGGTGTTTTCATCAATCTGAGTTACGGTTGCCGGCTGTTCTTTTTGATTGTAGCGGATTTTAGCGGAAACTTTCATTTCCCCCTTGATTTCGGGAACGGAAATCAGGTTAATATCGGTTGCATAAAAGGTGGATTGATATAATTCTTCAATGGGACCCAAGGTAACGGTGTTGTCCTCCAACTGCTTGGAGATGACATACATAGGGCAGGGAAACGACAGCCCAAGGCCTTTTCGCTGACCTACCGTGTAGTGAATAATTCCCTTATGACGCCCCAGCACCTTGCCGTCTTTATCCACAAAATTCCCCTCGGGAAACGGGATTCCCCGGTAGCGGCGGATAAATGAGGCATAGTCACCGTCAGGCACGAAGCAGATGTCCTGACTTTCTTTTTTCTGTGCATTCTGAAAGCCGTTTTCCTCCGCAATGGCACGAACCTCTGCTTTTTCTAAATTGCCTAAAGGAAAGATGATATGCGACAGCTGTTTTTGCGTTAACGAATACAGCACATAGCTCTGGTCCTTTTTTTCATCCTTTGCTTTTTTCAAAAGGTAGCGGTTGGATGCTTCGTCGTATTCCACCCGGGCATAATGACCGGTGGCGATATCATCCATTCCCAATTCCCGTGCCGCCTCAAGCATGGCATCAAATTTGATGTAACGGTTACACAAAATGCAGGGATTGGGGGTTTCTGCCCTTTCGTAGCTTTCGGAAAAACGGTCGATGACTGCATTTTGAAAAATGTCCGTCATATCGCAGAGAAAAAGGGGAATGCCCAGTCGGTCTGCAACCTGTTTTGCATCTTCATAATCGGAGGCAGAACCGCAGCTTCCCACTTGTTCTTTTTTTTCTTCATGGAGCTTCAATGTGATACCGCTGACTTCTGCACCCGCATTTTTCAGAAGCACTGCACAAACCGAAGAATCTACGCCGCCGCTCATTCCTACAGCAACTTTTTTCTGATTCATAAATGATGTCCCTTCCTTTAAAATGCTATTTCAGAAGCTTTTGCAATTCTTCCATAAAGGTATTGATGTCGCGGAACTGCCGGTAAACCGAAGCAAAACGGACATAAGCAACCTCGTCCACTTCCTTGAGCTTATCCATAACCAGCTCTCCGATTTTCTCACTTTCCACTTCCTGTGTCAGGTCGTTATTGAGAGAGGTTTCAATCTGAGACACCATAAGCTCCATAGTGTCAATGGAAACGGGACGTTTTTCGCAGGCGTGCATAATTCCCCGAAGAAGCTTCTGACGGTCAAACTGTTCCCGTGTGCCGTTTTTCTTAATCACCACAAGAGGGGCAAGCTCCACCCGTTCAAAGGTGGAAAACCGTTTTTCGCAGGATAAACATTCCCGTCTGCGTTTGATGGAGTTGGTTTCCTCCAGTCTTCGGGAATCAATTACTTTACTTTCGCCATATCCGCAGTAAGGACACTTCATAGGGGTTACCTCCGTTTGTTTTGTAAATATTATACTATAATTCAAATATAAAAATCAAGACAAAAATAAAAATTTCAAAAAAATGTAAAATTTCTAAAAAATTAGAAAAAACTATAGCATTTTTGTAAAAGGTGTGTTATAATAAATAGAATTATTGTAAAATTCACCGTGAAGCGGGTAAAAATAACACAAATTGTGTGGAATAAAGAAAGGAATTTGAAATTATGATTACCAATGAAAAAGCAATGGAACTCTTAAAAGAAGCCGGCGTTCTTCTGGAAGGGCATTTTCTTTTGACCTCCGGCAGACATTCCGACAGATATTTACAGTGTGCAAAAATTTTTAAAGATACCAAATTGTCCGAGCTTCTTTGTAAAGAACTGGCAGACCGTCTGGGCGACAATCAGCCGGATGTGGTTTGCGGTCCTGCAATTGGTGCAATTTTAATGTCTTACGAAGTGTCCCGCCACTTAAATGTGCCCAACATTTTTGCAGAAAGAGAAAATGGCGAAATGACCTTCCGCCGCAGCTTCGGTGTAGAAAAAGGTCAGAAGGTGTTGGTTGTAGAAGATGTTGTTACCACCGGCGGAAGTGTAAAAGAAGTAATCAAGCTCATTCAGGAAGCAGGTGGCATCGTTTGCGGTGTTGGCTCTATTGTAGACAGAACCGGCGGTCAGATTGACTTCGGTGTTCCGTATTATTCTGTTCTTTCTATGGCGGTGGAATCTTACGAGCCGGAAAACTGCCCCATTTGTAAGGAAGGAAAACTGCCTCTGGTAAAACCCGGCAGCCGTAACTTAAAAGTTTAATCCGAAAAGGAGCATTTCCCTTATGAACATTTATAAATACAGCGAGCTTTCGAGCGAAAAAAAAGAATTTATTTTAAAACGTGCAGAAATTGATATCACCTCTTATATGCAGGTAGCAAAAGAGGTGTCTGACGATGTGAAAGCAAACGGAGATGCTGCAGTTTTAAAATATACAGAAAAATTTGATAAAATTTCTTTGACCTCCGAAACTATGAAAGTTTCCAAGGAAGAAATCGAAGAAGCCTATAACCGCATAGATGAAACCTCCAAAGAAGCAATCACCTATGCTTACCACAATATCCGCAATTTCCACGAAAAACAAAAGCCTGAGGAAATGTGGATGACCGAGGTGGATAAAGGAATTTTAGCAGGGGAAAAAACCACACCCATTGAAAGTGTGTGTCTGTATGTTCCCGGCGGAAAGGGAAGCTTCCCCTCCGTTCTTCTGATGTTAGGTGTTCCGGCAGTGGTGGCAGGTGTGGAAAAAATTGTGGTTGTAACTCCTCCCAATAAAGAGGGGAAAGTGGATGATGCAATTCTCACTGCGGCAAAGCTGCTGGGCATTACCGAAATTTTTAAGGTTGGCGGCATCCAGGCGATTGCGGCTGTGGCATTCGGAACAGAATCCATTCCGAAAACCAGAAAAGTCATCGGTCCCGGTAACGCCTATGCAACTGCGGCAAAACGAGTATTGGCAAATTATATTGATACCGGGCTTCCGGCTGGCCCAAGTGAATCCATCATTTTATGTGACGATTCCACTGACCCCAAAAAAGCGGCTTTGGACTGGCTTATTGAAGCAGAGCACGGTCCGGATTCTGCGGCACTCTTAGTGTCTCATAATGAATCTTTCGTACATGAAGTGGTAGCTTTGGCAACCGAATATATCCAGGAATTGCCCGAGCTTCGCCAGAATTTTATTCACACCAACTTGTCCACCTATGGAGGTGCAATTATTACCGATAATTTTGAGCAGTCGGTGGAATTTGTGAACGAATATGCTCCTGAACATATGGAGGTATTGTGCGACAAGCCCTTTGATGTGCTTCCCAAAATCAAAAATGCAGGGGAAATTTTATTGGGCGAATGGACTCCCATCACCTTATGTAACTTCCTAATGGGCCCCAACGCAATTCTGCCCACCGGCGGTTTTGCAAAAACCTATTCTTCCGTTGGTGTCTTAGACTTTATGAAGCGTTCCTCTTTTGGCTATGTTTCCAAAGAAGGTTTTACCTCCATAAAGGATAAAGCCGGCAACTTTGCGGAGCTGGAGGGATTTGCGGCACATGCTATGGCAGTAAGAAAGCGCCCTTTATAGGGAAACTTGAAAAATGGCGTACAACGAATAAACAGAACCGCTCGCCGTACACGCGGTACGGCTTCGGGCATGTCCCTTCGGGTTATGTTCCTCCGTTCTACATCCATTTTTCTGCGTTTCAGCGTTATGAAATGGCGCCAAAACCGTTAACCTCACCGCTCGCCGTACACGCGGTACGGCTTCGGGATGAGAGCATAAATGCCCTTTCGGTTTTCGATTTTTGCATCCATTGTTCTGCGTTTCAGCGTTGTGAAATGGCGCCAAAACCGTTAACAGAACCGCTTGCCGTAGCATTGCATGCAGCATAAGCGGCTTGGGGAGATTATGCCGTACGCAGTGCTCCATTTTTCTGATATATACTACTGTGAAAAAAGGACAGAGTGTCGACAATTCAACACTCTGTCCTTTTTTACGGATATCAATTTTTGTTTGAAAAGTTATTCTTTTTTATTGGAATCGTCTCCGGAATTCATGAGCGCGGTTCCGATTCCCATAGTCAGCAGCAGCCATCCGAACATAAGCAGGATACTGATAAAACTGTCACCCAGGTCGATGTTTGTTTCCGTTATGATAAAGGCGATTCCTAAAAATCCCATAAGATAAATGATGACACCTAAAATTTTCATATATATTCTCCTATTGTGCGCGTTCGATGCACTCCATGCAATAGGAATAAGGAGTGTTAGTCAGCGCTCCCTTGTTTTTACAACTGGTATTTGCACATTTGTGCGAATAACAATAGTTACATCCTCTGGCAGCTTCCTTGGGACATCCCGATACGGTGCAATACTTTGTGCCGCACGCGGTTAGCGTGGATAAAAGTGCAAGCAATAACAGAGCGAGTGCAAATAGTTTTGTTTGTTTCATTTTTGGTTCTCCTTTTTTGTTTTATATGGATGGTTATTTGCTGGGTTTATTAGCATTTAGCTTTAATAATTCTTTTTCAAGTTTTTGATAGGTTGATGCATTGAGCGGTACCTTCTGCAAATCTTCGTCGTATGCGTACCAGGTTTCTTTTTCGATAAAAATCGGACCCCACAAGTTGCATAAAAAGTTTATTTGAACGGAACTTAATGAATCAATATCCATGTAGTTCCACTTGTGATTTTGCACAAGAGATTTTTTCATAACCGTATAGTAGAGCGGAACTGCAGATTGACCGTCGAAAATTACTTTGATATCCTCAAAATCCTTGGAATCCTTTCGCTGCTGCAAAGTGTATGCTGCATCCCATTTCAGTGATTCTCTGATGTCATTAACATCATAGAAAGGTGTGATTTGCTTCATATACATTTTTGCGATATCTCTCTTTTGTAAATAGTCAGGTCCATATTCGATGATATATCCGGCTACAATTGAAAGATGCTCAATTTGTTTGGATTCCGGCAAGTTGATAATATAATCGTTGTATATCTTTTTGACGGGAGAATATCCTTCGTACTCGAACAGCTTCATCTTCTTTTCGGAATCATTAATCAGTGCAATTTGATACTCCGGAGGATTTCGATGGCTTAACAAAACCACGTTGTATCCTGCAAGAAGCGGTTTCACATTGGGAGGCAACTCTACTTGTGCCACTTCTGTAACAGATTCGTAGTCTATCACATTCTGAAGATTGTTTAATTTTACAAGTTTTTGTATTTTAGAATCAAAAAAGTCAAAATTTCCGGAAGATATTGCGAAGATAACAGCAACAACCAGGCAAGTGATTATCAAACCGAAAACAACTTTTTTTCTGGCTTGTTTTCGGTCGGCTCCCGTTGAAATTTCCACTAAGTGCTTGCCTAAAAGGGTAGAAAAGGATACCTGGTATACTCTTCCGCAATGAGTGCAGACATACTGTCCGTCTTTTTCTTCCAAATGGTAGCCGCAATATTCACATTGCTCACAGGATTCTTTTTCCATATTGATTGTTACAAGCTCATTCATAATCGGTTGATCCACATCATATCTCTCCTTTTTTGACATATTATAGCATTTTGTTCCCTATTTGTCAAGTGCAAAATGCACGCAAAAATAAGTCGCACAAAAAGAATATTTATAAAATTGCTTTTTGTATATATAATGTTATATGAAGGAGTGATAGTATGTTCAAAGTTCGGCATACGGAAGAAACCGTTAACAGAACCTTGCGTTTTCCCAAATCCTTATTGGATAAAATGTCTGAGGTTGCACAAAAAGAAAATGTTTCCTTGAATAGTTTTGTGGTTCAATGTTGTGAATATGCTTTAGAAAATATTCAAGAAACGGAAGCTAAAAAAACAGAAGAATAAAAAACAGCAGGTATTTTTCATAAATACCTGCTGTTTTTTTGTTGGAAATGATTCATAGGGAATTGCCCGTATTAACAAATATCAAAGCCGTTTTCCTTGAGTAATTGGATGGCTCTGAGATAATCTTCCTTTGAATAAACGGAAAGCTGCAACGTGCCGCCGATATGTTCCCTGCTTTTTAACACACCGATATTTTTAATGCTGATGCTTCGGTCGGTTAATATCTGGGCAATATCACGAATTACACCCACACGGTCTTTCACGGAAATATAAATGTCAAAATACCTGGGCTGCAATTCGTCTCGGTTTTCTTCTAAGTTCTGCCGGAATTCTCTTGCTGAGCGGAAGAAGGCTTGCAAGCCTTTCCTGTCATCTTTTTCCAGTGTGGTTTTGAAATTGGTAAGAATGGCTTCATACTGGGAAAGAAGGCTCAGAACTTCTGTTTTATTTTCTGTTACAATGCTTTGCCACAATTCCTCCGAGGAGGAAGAAATGCGGGTGATATCCCGAAAACCACCTGCTGCAACCTTAGTCAGCTTTTTATCTTCGGTTTCGTTCATATTTGCTAAATTTACCAGTGCTGCAGAAATCACATGAGGCACGTGGCTGATAGCTCCCACGGTCTTATCGTGGGTTTTTGCATCCATCACAATGGGGGTTGCACCCAACAACTCAGCAAAACGCATCATGGTTGGGTCGTTCTCCGTTAAAATGTAATAGGCATTTTCAAACAAGTGGGCATAGCTGCCGTCATATCCTTTTTGCTCTGTGCCTGCCATAGGGTGACCGCCAACATAGTGGATTCCGCTCTGCTTTAATGTGTTGTGGAGATTGCCTTTTACACTGCATACATCGGTAAAGAGGGTCTCCTTCGGGAAATAGGGAGCCATATTCAAAATGGTTGAGACCACCAGCTGTGGCGGGACAGCTACTAAGACAATTTCATAGTCGGTTTCCTCTTTTGAAAACGCGGGATATCCAATATCAATGACGTTATCCAGAAGTGCCTTCTGCAAGGTTTTTTCGTTGGGGTCAATGGCACAAATGGTACTGTCTGGCATAACTTCTTTTATTTTTTTGGCAATGGAGCCGCCAATCAGCCCCAGACCTACAATCATCAGCTTCATAAATTACGCTTCTCCTGAGAACAAAAGGGCATCGGTGACGGCAACTGCTGTTGCTGCCTCAATAACGGGAACACCTCTGACTGCTACACAGGGGTCATGTCTGCCTACGATTTTCATTTCAGTTTCTTCCCCTGTTTTCACATTCAGGGTTTTCTGCGGCAGATAAATGGAGGCAGTAGGCTTTAATACTGCGCGGAATAAAATGGGCATTCCGGTGGAAATTCCCCCTGCAATTCCGCCGCCGTGATTGGTTTTGGTTACGATTTTTCCATCTTTTAATTCGTAGCAATCGTTATTTTCGCTGCCGTAGCGCTGTGCCATACGGAAGCCGTCTCCAAATTCAATGCCTTTTACGGCAGGAACGGAAAAAATCATATGAGAGAGAACACTTTCCAGACTATCAAAGAACGGGTCACCCACACCGGCAGGGTAGCCGTAGATGCCGCATTCCACAATGCCGCCAACAGAGTCCCCCTTTTTTTGGGCATCTGAAATGACTGCTTTCATCGCTTCGCCCGAGGTGTCGTTTAATACGGGAAACTCCTTTGTGGAAAGGAATTCATAGCTTTTATATTCCATTTCAGACAAGGATTCGTCGCAAAAATCGCCCACGGAAAACAGATGCGCTGCAATCTGAATGCCTTTTTGGCGTAAGAATTCCTTACAAAGTGCACCTGCAAATACCAAGGGTGCAGTAATCCTTGCAGAGAAATGACCGCCGCCGCGGATATCGTGGTTGCCGTTATATTTTACGGAGGCGGGATAGTCGCTGTGAGAGGGACGTGGGATATCATAATGACGGGAATAATCGGAGGAGTGCTGACTGGTGTTTCTTATGATAGCTCCAATCGGAGCACCGGTAGTGCGGTCGTCTAACATTCCGGATAAAATTTCCACCGCATCAGCTTCCTTTCTGGGGGTGGAGAAATTGCCTCCGGGTCGTCTGCGGTTCATTTCCCGTGTTACGTTATCCATATTGATGGCAATTCCTGCCGGGAAGTTGTCGATAACCACACCGATTCCTTCTCCGTGAGATTCGCCAAACAGTGAAATTTTCAGTTTTTTTCCAAATACAGAACCCATGGGGATTCGCCTCTTTTCTTCAGTGGTCTGTAACGAAAACCAGCTTTTGTTATGCCGCAGGTGCAGGCTCTGCAACCGGAGTTGCGGTGGGTGCAGGTGTAGCAACGGGTGCTTCGCTTGCAATGGGAGCCGGGGTATTGAGATATGCTTCGTCAGGAAGCGGTGTGTTGGATGGTGTATGCATTGCCTCGGAACAGTATTCCTTAGGCTGTGTTCCTTCTTTGAAGCTTTGGATTTCTACGGTTTGATGGCTGATGCAGTATTGTGAAGCCAGCAAGCCGGAGACGGTACAAATATCGGTTTTTACAGTTGTTGTGGGGATATATTCTGGGGTTTTTGTGGTATAGTCCCGTTTGGGAGCAATCTGCATAATGGGGTCCATCACTTTTTTCCAGGCATTCAGTGCCGGGTTTCCGCTGACATAGCCCATTCCCTTGGGAATATCAAAGCCGTACCACACTGCTGCGACATAGTTTGGGGTGTAGCCCACAAACCATCTGTCCTTGTCCTCGTCTGTAGTACCGGTTTTGCCACCCGCCTTGACCCCGGATATTTTCGCTGCTGTACCGGTTCCGTTCTGCACAACGGCAAGTAGCATCTGATGCATCATTTCTGCCGTTTTTTCCCGCATAGCCACGGTGGTTTCCGGTGTGACCTGCAGTACGGTTTTTCCGCTGCTGTCACGAATTTCGATGATGGAAACCGGCTCAGTATAGATGCCGTTATTGGCAAAGGTAGCATATGCTGCGGTCATTTCCAGAACGGAGATACCGTTGGTAAGACCTCCTAAGCCCAATGCACCCAGCACCTTGTCAGATTCGCTCACGGTGCTGACGTGGAGCTTGTCTTTTACAAAATGATAGGATTTATCTACACCCAGTTCTTCTAAAATCTGAACGGGGATGGTGTTAACCGAAAGCTCAACCGCTCTTTGCACGGTCATATTGCCTTTGAAACCGGAATAGTAGTTTTTCGGACTCCAGCTTCCATAGGTCACCTTTTTATCAGTATAAATGGTGTTGGGGGTAATGATTCCTGCTTCCAGCGCAGGAGCATATACTCCGATTGGTTTCATACAGGAGCCGGGTTGGCGGGCTGAATCGGTAGCGCGGTTTAAGGAAAGCAGACCGGGCTTTTCGCCAATACCGCCGTACATTCCCTTGATATGCCCTGTCTGGGGGTCCATTACCACAATCGCACCCTGGGGAATTTCATTGTAGGGAGATTTTGGGAAATTGGACGGATTTTTGAATACCTTATCAATGGCAGACTGCACCTTGGGGTCTACCGTGGAAATAATCTGATAACCGCCGGAATAGATTTTCTTTTTCGCAACGGTTTCGGAAAGTCCCTCTTCTTCTACCAGGAGGCGGATTGCGTCGGCAATGACAGTTTCTGCCATATAAGACTGGTAAGATACTTTGACTTGCATATTGCCTTTTTTAAAATCCAGCTTTTCGGCAACTGCCTGGTCGTGTTCTTCTTGAGTGATTTTGCCAAGCTCCAGCATTTTTCTTAAAACCAACTCTTGCTTTGCCTTGTTGTTTTCGGGTTGCAAGAAAGGGTCGTAGTAGCTGGGATACTGGGTGATGCCGGCAATGGAGGCACATTGTGCCAGTGATAACTCGGATACATCCTTGTCAAAATACAGCCGGGATGCGGTCTGCACACCGTTGACGCCCTGTGCCAGATAGATGGTGTTCATATAAAGCTCCAGAATCTGGTCTTTGGTTAAATCCTGCTCCAGCTGATATGCCAGCCAGATTTCCTGGATTTTACGGATTGGTGTTCTTTTTGCATTGTCCGTAATATTTTTCACCAGCTGTTGTGTAATGGTACTGCCGCCCTGGGCACGGGAGCCTTTGGTAAAGTATTCCAGCACTGCCTTGGTGGTACGCTTGATATCAAAGCCGTTATGAGAGAGAAACCGTTCATCCTCAATGGAGATAAACGCATCCTTCATATACTGTGGCACTTTGGCATATTCCACCCAGAATCGGTTTTCCGAGCCGGAAATTTTTTCAAATTGGGCTACATTTCCGTTTTCATCCAGATAGCAAATGCTGCTGGATAAATCCAAACGCAAATCCTCGGTATCAATGGGGTCTGCCGCTGCAATGATAAAGACTAAAAAGATAATGCCCAGAAGAATTGCAGTGGGAATCAGAATTTTAAAAATGGAAAGAATGGTATGCCAGAAGATACCAAAGAATCCGGTTGGTTTTTTTGATTTTTTCGGTTTTTTGCTCAAAACAATCACCTCATTTATTTTTGGAACGGTTCTTTCAATCTGTATAAAACGCATCGGTTTCCAACCATTGTTACACAAGGACGGAACACTTGATGACACTTTATCAGTTTCCAGTATAGCACAGCTTTTTTCTAAATTCAAGAAAATTCACGTTAAAATATTGTTTCAACTTTGTTACACGGAAAAAATTTTCCTGATAAAACCATATTTTTTAGGACTTTGGAACAAAACTTTTATAAAATTGTCTGAAAAAAAAGGAAAAATCCAATTTGTGTCGAATTAAAATAACAGAAGAAACCAAAAACGGAAACAACAGTAAGAAAGGAGGGTGACGGTGCTTGTTTTTCGGAGAAGAATATTTAAACGAAATCAAAGAGAAAAACGACATTGTGGATGTGATTTCCTCCTATGTTAATCTGAAACGAAGTGGAAATCGGTATATAGGGCTTTGTCCCTTTCACTCGGAGAAAACTCCCTCCTTTTTTGTGAATCCCCAGATGCAGCTTTACCACTGCTTCGGTTGCGGTGCGGGAGGCACGGTGATTCATTTTATTGAACAAATTGAAAATCTGGATTTTATTGAAGCGGTAAAATTTTTGGCACAACGGGCTGGAATTCCGCTTCCCGATGAAAAAGACGAGGTCAGCGACCTCACCCGTTTGAAACGAAATATAAGAGAAATGAACAAAATTGCCGGAAGATCGTATTTTCGATGCTTAAACAGTGAGCTGGGCAAGGTTGGTCTGGATTATTTCCGGTTTCGCGGATTTACCGATGATACCATTAAAACCTATGGCTTGGGGTATGCCCCCGGGCAGTGGGATTTTATGTATAAAATTCTAAAGCAGCACGGCTTTTCGGATGATGACATTGTGGCAAGCGGCTTGTGTCTCAAACGAAATGGCAGAATATTTGATTTTTTTCGGAATCGTGTGATGTTTCCTGTTATGGATTTACGGGGGAACGTGATTGGGTTTGGTGGCAGAGTGCTGGACGACAGCAAACCAAAATATCTGAATACGGGGGAAACGCCTGTGTTCTCCAAACGGCAGAATTTGTTCAATCTCAACATAGCAAAAAATGCCACAACTGATTATCTGATTTTAGCCGAAGGGTATATGGATGTCATCGCAATGTATCAGGCAGGCTTTCCTAACGCTGTGGCGGCATTGGGAACGGCATTCGGAGACGAGCATTCCCGTTTGCTGAAGCGGTTTACCAACCGTGTGGTAGTTTCCTTTGACAGTGACGGAGCAGGGCAGAAAGCCCTCCGGCGGTCGTTGGACATTTTTAAAAAGGACGGGCTTCGTGTTCGTGTTTTAAATATTAAAGGTGCGAAAGACCCCGATGAGCTGATTCGGAAGTACGGGCCGGAAGCCTTTGAGAATGCCATCCGCAGTTCTATGGGAGAGGTAGAATATGAGCTGTCCTGCATTTACCCCAAGGGCGGCTTTGCCGACGAAGAAGAACGGCTGGATTTTATTAAGCAGGCAATTGGCATCCTGAAGCATCTGGACAATAAGCTGGAGCTTGAGGTGTATACCAAAAAGGTTGCCGAAATCAGCAAAATCAGTTATGATTCACTGCTGGAGCAAATCCGTCAGGCACAGAAAAAAAGACGGTTTGAGTCCACAGTGAGTGTCGGAGAGATGGAATACATCAGGAAAAAGAGTGTTTCTCAGTCTCTTTTGAAGCTTGTTGTAGAAAATCCGTCTTATTTTCCGAAAATCAGGGAAAAAATAAAAACAGACTATTTTAAAGAAGAAATTCATCAAAAAATCTACGATGTGTTTTGTGAACTGATTGATGAGGGGCAAAAGACAGACGTTTCCATGGTTCTGGAAAGGCTTCCCCGGGAGTCGGCAAAGGAAGCAAGCGAAATCTTTATGGAGCGTGAGCCGTATCTTGATTTTCACATTTATCTGGATGGGCTTATCAAAAAGAGCGAGCAGCAAACCCAAGAGGTTGTCTTTTCGGATGACGACCGTGATGATATGTTAAAATTATTGGAATATACCAGAAAATTAAAGAAGAAAAACGAAACGGATGCCGATGGGGATTCGGAAGAAAAGAGAGGATAATTATGTCTGAAGTTGTAGAAAGCAAAAAGCAGGTTATTAAGGAACTGGTTGAATATGCGAAAAAACACGGGAAAATTACATTGAATGAACTCAATGTCCGTCTGGACCAGGTAGACGTTTCGGTAACCGATATCGAAAAAATTTATGAGCGTCTGGAAAAAATGGGAATTGAAATTGTGGGGGATGAAGAATTTGAAGATCCCGTAGACATTGAATTTCCCAATGAAACTGAGATTAACAATATGTTGAATGCCGAGGGCATTTCCATTGATGACCCGGTGAGAATGTATTTAAAGGAAATCGGGAAAGTACCGCTTCTGCATATGGACGATGAGCTGAAGCTGGCAGAGCGTATGTCGGAGGGCGATCAGGAGGCAGGCAGACAGCTTGCCGATGCCAATCTGCGTCTGGTTGTCAGCATTGCAAAACGATATGTGGGCAGAGGGATGTTGTTTTTGGATTTGATTCAGGAGGGGAACTTAGGGCTGATTAAAGCAGTTGAAAAATTTGACTACCGCAAGGGTTATAAATTCTCCACCTATGCCACCTGGTGGATTCGTCAGTCCATCACCCGTGCCATTGCAGACCAGGCAAGAACCATCCGCATTCCCGTTCATATGGTGGAAACCATCAATAAGCTGCTGCGTGTAACCCGTCAGCTGTTGCAGGAATACGGCAGAGAACCCACCCATGACGAACTGGCAAAAGCTCTGGGTACAACTGTGGACCGTGTGCGGGAAATTCAAAAAATTGCCCAGGACCCCGTTTCTCTGGAAACTCCCATCGGGGAAGAGGAGGACAGCCATCTGGGTGACTTTATTCAGGATGAATCTGCACCTTCTCCTGCGGATTCTGCAACCTATATGCTCTTGAGAGAGCAGCTGGATAATGTGCTGGACAACCTGACTCCCAGAGAATCCAGAGTGCTGAAGCTCCGTTTCGGTTTGGAGGATGGCAGAATGAGAACCCTGGAGGAGGTTGGAAAAGAATTTGATGTTACCCGTGAAAGAATCCGTCAAATTGAAGCAAAAGCTCTCCGTAAGCTGAGACATCCCTCCAGAAGTAAAAAGTTGAAAGATTATTTAGACTAATTTCATAAAAAACGAACCTGGTTTTCCCTTTTGGAGAGAAACAGGTTCGTTTTTTCGTGCTTTTTCTGTTAAAAATGAATAAAGAAAGCAGGGGGATTGTCCCTCGCTTTTGGCAGACTTTTTTGTAAAATAGTCTTGCAATTTGGGAATATTTTGTGTATAATAAAATTGTTGAGCTATGGCAACAGTATTTTTAAATATGGTAAGGAGAAAACATTATGGGTGGAATTTTTGGCGTTACTTCAAAAGAAGATTGCGTACTGGATTTATTTTTCGGTACAGACTACCATTCTCACTTAGGTACCAGACGCGGCGGTCTTGCTGTGCTTGGCAAAAACGGCTTTACCAGAGCCATTCATAATATCGAAAATTCTCCGTTTCGTATTAAATTCGGTCGGGATTTGGAAGAAATGGAGGGAAACTCCGGTATCGGCTGTATTTCCGACACTGAGCCACAGCCTTTGATTGTGAGAAGCCATTTAGGGAATTTTGCAATCACAACCGTTGGCAGAATCAACAATGCAGACGAGCTGGTTAAGCTGGCATTCGATAAAGGCAACCCTCATTTTCTGGAAATGAGCGGCGGTCAGATTAATCCTACCGAATTGGTTGCCTCCTTAATCAACCAGTGCGACTCTATCGTTGAGGGGATTCGTTATGCACAGGAAAAAATTGATGGTTCTATGACCATGCTGGTGCTGACTGCAAGGGGCATCTATGCTGCCCGTGACCGGTTGGGAAGAACACCTCTTATCATCGGCAAAAAGGAAACCGGTCGCTGTATTACCTTTGAAAGCTTTGCTTATTTCAATTTAGGATATACTTTAGAAAAAGAATTGGGTCCGGGTGAAATTGCTTTGGTTACCTCTGACGGTATCCAGACATTGAAAGCTCCCGGTGAGGAAATGAAAATCTGTAGTTTTTTGTGGGTGTACTTCGGGTATCCCACTTCTACCTACGAGGGTATCAACGTTGAACAAATGCGGTATCGTTGCGGAGAACGTCTGGCAATGCGGGACGATGTGAACGCTCACATGGTGGCAGGAGTGCCCGATTCGGGAACTGCCCATGCCGTGGGGTATGCCAACAAATCCGAAATTCCCTTTGCAAGACCATTCATTAAATATACTCCCACCTGGGCGCGTTCCTTTATGCCGCAGGTGCAGACGGAGAGAAACAAAATTGCAAAAATGAAGCTCATTCCCGTGGAAGAGCTGATTCGCAATAAGGATATGGTGTTGATTGACGATTCCATTGTGCGTGGCACACAGCTTCGGGAAACAGCGGAATTTCTTTATCAGAGAGGGGCAAAAGAGGTGCATATCCGCCCGGCTTGTCCCCCCATTATGTTCGGTTGTAAGTATTTGAACTTCTCCCGTTCCAATTCGGATATGGATTTGATTGCCCGTCGGATGATTGCGCTCCGCGAGGGAGACAATGTGGACGAAAAAACTTTGTCCACCTATACCGACCCCGACCACGACAATTATAAAGAAATGGTAGAAGCCATCCGTAAGGAAATGGGCTTTACCACCTTAAAATACCACCGCTTAGACGATATGGTGGAAGCCATCGGATTAGATAAATGCAAGCTTTGCACATACTGCTGGGATGGCAAAGAATGCCCTAATTGCAAGTAAAAATGGCGATAACCGAACCAAAGTAGCCACTCGTCGTACACGTGGTACGACTTCGGGTGCTACCAAAGCAAAGCTTTGGCTCCTTTGTTTCGTTTCTCATCCATTTTTCCGTTGCACTTGATGTGTGTGAAATGGCATTACGCCTCCCTTGACTAAAGGGAGGGGGACCACCGCAGGTGGTGGAGGGATTTTTAACATACCTTCGGATTCTACAAAAGCCACGCTTTGGCTCCTTTGATCTGTATTTCATTCGTTTTTTCGATGCAATCGGGAAAATATAGAAGAGATCAAACCCTCTATACAATACAAATATATGAAAGAACCCGTCTGAACTTCAGACGGGTTCTTTTTTTGGTACTGAATATTGGTATTCTTTTTGGTCTAAGAAATTTTGATGTCAATCAAAACGATTGGCGGAAAAAGAATAAACCAAATTAGTCTTCTTCGTTTCTTACAAACTTGCTGTCTGCAATTACTTTTTCAGCAACATTCTGAGGTGCTTCTTCATAACGAACAAAGTCAAATTCAAATTTGCCTCTGCCCTGTGTCATAGAACGCAGGTCGGTGGAATATTTCGCCATTTCAGAAACGGGAACTTCCGCATCAATTTCCTGAAGCTTGGAGTTAATGGGAGTCATACCCATTACTCTGCCGCGACGTTTGTTGATATCACCGATAACATCGCCCATATAATCGTTGGGAACGATTACTTTTAAAGCACCGATGGGCTCTAAAATACAGGGCATTGCTTCGGAAAGTCCTTTCATATAGGCTTTATGAGCAGCCATTTTGAATGCCATTTCGGAGGAGTCAACGGGATGGTAAGAGCCATCGTATAAGGTGGCTTTCAAGCCAACCACGGGATAGCCTGCCAGCACGCCGTGTAAAATACTTTCTCGTAAGCCTTTTTCCACAGCGGGGAAGTAGTTTTTCGGAACAGCACCGCCGACTACTCTTTCGCCGAAGATTAAATCGTCTTCCTCGTGGGGTTCAAATTCAATCCAGCAATGACCGAACTGACCGTGACCGCCGGATTGTTTCTTATGCTTTCCTTCTGCAGAAACTTTCCGTTTGATTTTTTCGCGGTATGCCACAACGGGTTCCTGTAAGGTAAATTCCACACCAAAACGGGTTTTCAGCTTGCTGGTGATAACCTCCAGGTGTTGTTCTCCCACACCGCACAGAATAAACTGACGGGTTTCGGGGTCATTATAGTAACGGATGGTGGGGTCTTCTTCTCTGAGCTTGGAAAGACCGGAACCGATTTTTTCTTCGTCTCCTTTTTCTTTGGATATGATTGCCATTTTTACATGGGGAGTGGGAAGCTTAATTTTCTTCACTTCCAGCTTATCGTCTTTTGCACAAAGGGTATCACCGGTTTTGGTAACGGCAAGCTTCGCCACGCAGCCGATATCACCGGCAATGAGTTCTTTTGTTTCCACCTGTTTTTTGCCTTTGGGCAGATACAGCTTACCGATTTTTTCTTCTTTCTCTCTGGTTAAGTTGTATAAGGTGGTATCGGCAGTCAATTTGCCGGATAATACTTTAAAGATGGACAGTTTTCCGATAAAGGGGTCGGAAATGGTTTTAAACACAAAGAGTCTGGTGGGGTCTGCTTCGTTCATTTCCAAAATCACTTCTTCTTCGGTTTCCTGATGAATTGCTTTTTCAGGCTTTGCTTCATCGGGAGAGGGGAAGTAGTCGATAATCGCATTTAACAGCCCTTTGATACCGATATCGTGGGTGCTGGAGCCAAACATAACGGGAGTCAGCTCGCAGTTTGCTACCCCTTTTCTTACCGCTGCCAGAATTTCTTCGGAGGTAAATTCTTCTCCAGAGAAATACTTATCCATCAGCTCTTCGGAGGTTTCTGCAATTGCTTCGAACATCTGGTCTTTGATGTCGGCACAAGCAGCACGCATGGGGTCGGTAATGGGAATGTTTTCTTTGGTGGTAAAGTCTCTTGCACGGTCGTGAATTAAATCTACATACCCGGTAACGAAGTTATCCACCTTCAAAGGTACATAGAATGGTGCAACCGATTTCCCGAACACTTCTTTTAACTGGTTCACCACCTGCGTGTAGTTTGCATGCTCATCGTCGATATCGTTGATGTAGATAATTTTGGGCATATTTTTACGTTCAGCATAATCCCAGGCGTTTTCTGAACCAACGCCAATACCGGATTTTCCGCTGACTAAAATAACAACGGCATCTGCTGCACGGAGACCGCAAGCCAGCTCTCCTTCAAAATCGAAGAAGCCGGGGGTATCTATAATATTGATTTTATTTCCTTTCCATTCACCGCTGGAAATGGCAGTCGAAATAGAAATACCGCGTTTGATTTCTTCGGGATTGTAGTCCATAACTGTGTTACCATCTACAATTTTACCCAGTCTGTCAATTTCCTTCATATTGAGAAGCATTGCTTCTGCCAAAGCGGTTTTTCCGCAGCCGCCGTGTGCTGCCAATGCAATGTTTCTGATGTTTTTTACAGTGTAGTCCAAATGAATTCATCCTCTCTTTTTGGTATGTTTGGAAATGAGAGCCTCCTGTTTGCCCGGAAAAGGAGAAACACCGCTGAATGAGGAATGTTTCCTGCCGTATGCCTATGCACCTGGTGTTCCTTTTCCTAAGGAAAAGGAGAGGCTGATATTTCTATTACCACCATTATACTACACTCCTGAGAAAAAAACAACCGAAAAAGTTACGATTTTTAAAAATATTTTTGTGCATTTTTCACAAAACAAGACTTGCTCGTTTTTTGGGAAACAGAAAAGGAAAATCGGGGCCGGACCCCTTTCATTTTCCTGAAAAAAAGAAAAAAATATTGGAAATTTAAAAAAATGGAAAAAAACCCTTGACAAACTTGACAAATGGTGATATTATGATAAAACCCCTATTTTAATGGAATAGTGTTTCTATTTAATAGTATATTTTACCTTGAGACTTTGTTTTTTGGGAAAAAAGCTGTTAATTGTGTATAAATGGGGGATTGTGTGCAAAGGATATCTTTTTTTGTTTTTCAAAAAAAGCCGTCGGATTTTTTATGACAGCCGCACACAAGGCAATGGTTCCGTTATGTAAATTTTTAGGAGAGGTGATTGATTGTGGTACATCCGGTCCGCTATGGCAATGTGGAGAGAATGAATTACTCCAAAATCGAAAACATTCTGGATTTTCCCAACTTAATCGAAATTCAGAAGGATTCTTATGAGTGGTTCATCAATCAGGGGTTAAAGGAAGTATTTGAGAGCGTATCACCAATCGTAGACCACATGGACAAATATGTTCTGGAATTTGTGGACTACAGATTTGACGATAAGCCCAAATATACCGTTGCAGAAGCAAAGAAAAGAGAGTCTACCTATTCTGTTCCGCTCCGGGTTTCTATGCGACTCATCAATAAAGAAACCGGGGAAGTAAAGGAACAGGAAATTTATATGGGTGAATTCCCGAAAATGACCGATTCCGGTACGTTTATCATCAATGGTGCTGAACGTGTTATTGTCAGCCAGGTGGTTCGTTCTCCCGGTATCTATTTTGATATGCAGAGAGACAAATCCGGGAAAGAACTGTATCTTTCCACGATGATTCCCAACCGCGGTGCCTGGATTGAATTTGAAACAGACTCCAACGATGTTTTGTCTGTTCGTATCGACAGAACCAGAAAACTGGTTGCAACCGTGTTGTTAAAAGCCCTGGGGTATCCCACCAATCACGAAATTGCAGAGCTTTTTGACCATAATCCGTTAATCGTGAATACACTGGAAAAAGACCCTGCAAAAAACACCGAAGAAGCAATCATCAAAATTTATGAAAAATTAAGACCCGGTGAACCTGCTTCTTTTGAAAATGCGAAAAAACTGATCCTGGATTTACTGTCTGACCCCAAGCGTTATGATATCGCAAGAGTGGGCAGATACAAATATGATAAAAAGCTTTCCTTCCGCTTAAGATGTGTGGGCAAAATTCTTGCAAGAGATGTTGTTTGCCCCGAAACCGGTGAAATTTTAGGCTCTGAAGGGGAACTTATTACCGAGGACATGGCACTGGAATTTGACCGTTCTCCCGTTAACTTCATTTATCTGAAGCTGGAGGATGGCTCCGAGCTGAAGGTGATTTCCAACAACACCTGTGATATCACCTATTTCTTCCCCAAGGCAGATACCAAAATCATCAACGAAAAAGTACATTACGGTCTGTTGAAACCCATTTTGGATTCTGACCTTTCCGATAAGGAAAAGTTAAAAGAAGTGTACCGTCAGAAAAATGTTCTGATTACCAAAACCGTTACCACCGATGACATCGTAGGTACTATCGGTTACCACATCTGTATTGCGAAAGGAATCGGTACTACGGATGATATCGACCACCTGGGCAATCGTAGAATCCGTTCTGTGGGCGAATTGTTGCAAAATCAGGTGAGAGTGGGCTTGGCAAGACTGGAGCGTGTGGTTCGTGAAAGAATGACCGTTCAGCAGGAAACCGATATTTTAACACCTCAGACTCTGGTGAATGTCCGCCCCGTATATGCGGCAATGAAAGAATTCTTCGGAAGCTCTCAGCTGTCTCAGTTTATGGACCAGACCAATCCTTTGGCAGAGTTGACTCATAAGAGAAGACTGTCTGCATTGGGTCCCGGCGGTTTGTCCAGAGACCGTGCGGGCTTCGAGGTTCGAGATGTTCACCACTCCCATTACGGCAGAATGTGTCCCATTGAAACTCCTGAAGGTCCGAACATCGGGCTGATTAACTGTTTGTCTACCTATGCTAAGGTAAACGAATACGGATTTATGGAATCTCCCTACCGTAAAATTGACAAGAAAAAGAAAAAAGTAACCGACAAGGTGGAATATCTTACCGCTGATGTGGAAGATAACTACATCATTGCTCAGGCAACTGAGCCGCTGGATGCAAAAGGTTACTTCATCAATGAAAAAGTGACTGCAAGATACCGTGAAAACATCATCGAAGTTGACCGTGACCGTGTTGACTATATGGATGTTTCTCCCAAACAGCTGGTATCTGTTGCAACCGCAATGATTCCTTTCCTGGAAAACGACGACGCGAACCGTGCATTGATGGGTTCCAATATGCAGAGACAGGCTGTTCCGCTTTTGAAACCCGATAGCCCGATTGTCGGTACCGGTATGGAATATCAGGCAGCGGTGGACTCCGGTGTGGTTGTGGTTGCACAGGAGGATGGTATTGTTACCTCTGTTGACGGGGATCACGTTTCCGTAAGAACCGACAAAGGGGAAGACAAGACCTACGAGCTTATCAAGTTTAAACGCTCCAACCAGAGCACCTGCTTGAATCAGCGTCCTGTGGTTGCCAAAGGCGACAGAGTGACCAAGGGGACCGTAATTGCCGACGGTCCTTCCACCGACCACGGGGAAACTGCACTGGGCAAGAACGCATTGATCGGCTTTATGACCTGGGAAGGTTATAACTACGAGGATGCAATTTTAATTAACGAAAGACTCATCAGAGATGATGTATATACCTCCATTCATATTGAAAAGTATGAAATTGAAGCGAGAGATACCAAGCTGGGTCCGGAAGAAATCACCAGAGATATTCCCAATGTAGGCGAAGATGCTCTGAAAGACCTGGACGAAAGAGGTATTATCCGCATTGGTGCTGAAGTAAAACCGGGCGACGTGTTGGTTGGTAAAGTATCACCCAAGGGCGAAACCGAGCTTACCAGTGAAGAACGTCTGCTCAGAGCAATCTTCGGCGAAAAAGCAAGAGAAGTAAGAGATACCTCCTTAAGAGTGCCTCACGGCGAATGCGGTACCATCATTGATGTTAACGTATTTACCCGTGAAAACGGGGACGAAATGTCTCCCGGTGTGAATATGATTGTCCGTGTAAATATTGCTCAGAAGAGAAAAATCTCCGTGGGTGATAAAATGGCGGGCCGTCATGGTAACAAAGGGGTTATTTCCAGAGTGCTTCCGGAAGAAGATATGCCTTACTTACCCGATGGCAGACCGCTGGATATCGTGCTCAATCCCCTGGGCGTACCTTCCCGTATGAATATCGGTCAGGTGCTTGAGGTGCATTTGGGATATGCTGCAAAAGCATTGGGTTGGAAAATTGCAACTCCCGTATTTGACGGTGCTGTAGAAGAGGATATCGTTTCTGCGTTCGAGCAGGCAGGTATCGGTTATAACGAAGAGCTGCTGCCCGAATACGAAAAGAGAGAAAAAATCTTCCGTCAGGAAAAAGCGAAATTTGAAAAAGCAAAAGACAGTATGTCTCCCGAAGAAAGAAAAGAAGCCGAAATGGAGATTATGCTGAAAGAAACCGAGCTGAAAGAATTTAAAGGCAAGGTATACGACGGGAAAACCGTGCTGTACGACGGCAGAACAGGGGAACCCTTTGATAACCGTGTTACCGTGGGTTATATGTATTATCTGAAGCTGCATCATCTGGTTGACGATAAAATCCATGCCCGTTCCACCGGTCCTTATTCTCTGGTTACCCAGCAGCCTCTGGGCGGTAAAGCGCAGTTTGGCGGTCAGAGATTCGGGGAAATGGAAGTTTGGGCACTGGAAGCTTACGGTGCTGCTCATACCCTGCAGGAAATTCTTACCGTGAAGTCCGACGATATCGTAGGCCGTGTAAAAACCTACGAAGCAATTGTCCGCGGTGTGAATATTCCCAAGCCGGGCGTTCCCGAATCCTTCAAAGTGCTTATTAAAGAATTACAATCCTTGGGTCTGAATATGAAGGTGTACGATAAGAATAACGAAGAAATCAACTTAAAAGACACCTACAACGACGATGACCCCCATCCGCAGAGACCTATTGCAAACGAAGACGATTTAATCAGTTATGCAGAGCGTGAAAAATATGCTCCGGAAGACGAGGAAGATGATGATGCTATTCTGGATGCAGATATCTCGGAAGAAACCGATGATATCTTGCCGGATGACGATTCTGACTTTGCTGAAGACGAGGAGTATGATAGTGTCGTGATGCCTGATAATGAAGAAAGCATCGACGATATTCTGGATGATATTGAATCGTAATGACATTGCCTGCCCGGTGGCAAACGTATGCTGCCGGGAGGTACTTACAGTATTACAGTAGGACAGTGTGAAACTATAGTAAAGGATGAGAGTAAATGTCAAATATTGAATTAAATACAGCGGAAGCAAAAAAAGACACCAAAGTAGAATTCAACAGCTTTGAATCTATCAAGGTTGGCTTGTGTTCTCCCGAGGATGTTCTGGAATGGTCATACGGGGAAGTAAAAAAACCCGAAACCATTAACTACAGAACCCAGAAGCCGGAAAAAGACGGCTTGTTCTGTGAACGTATCTTTGGTCCTACCAAAGACTGGGAATGTCATTGCGGTAAGTATAAAAGAGTGCGTTATAAAGGCGTAGTTTGTGACCGATGCGGTGTTGAAGTTACCAAATCCAAAGTTCGCCGTGAAAGAATGGGTCACATCACTCTGGCAACTCCCGTTTCCCATATCTGGTATTTTAAAGGAATTCCCTCCAGAATGGGTCTCCTTCTGGACATTTCCCCCAAATATTTGGAAAATGTATTATACTTTGCATCATACATCGTTACTGACCCCGGCAAAAACACCGATCTTGCCTTAAACCAGATTTTATCCAATGCGGAATATCAGGAAGCAAGAGAAAAATATGGAGACAAATTTAAAGCCGGTATGGGTGCGGAAGCAGTAAAAACGCTGCTCCAGAATTTAGATTTGGACGCGTTGTCCAAAGAACTGAAGGAAGACATTGCCTCCACTACCGGTCAGGGACAGAAACGTACCAAACAGATGAAACGTCTGGAAGCGGTAGAATCCTTCCGTTTGTCTGGCAACAAGCCCGAATGGATGATTTTGGAAGTTCTGCCTGTTATTCCGCCCGATTTGAGACCGATGGTTCAGCTGGACGGTGGCAGATTTGCAGCTTCCGATTTAAACGATTTATACAGAAGGGTTATCAACCGTAATAACCGTCTGAAAAAACTGCTGGAGTTAAATGCTCCCGAAATTATCGTAAGAAACGAAAAGAGAATGCTTCAGGAAGCGGTTGACGCCCTGATTGATAACGGCCGCCGCGGTAAGCCCGTTGTTGGCCCCGGCAACCGTCCTTTGAAATCTCTTTCCGATTTATTAAAAGGAAAACAGGGTCGTTTCCGTCAGAACTTACTTGGTAAGCGTGTTGACTATTCCGGCCGTTCCGTTATCGTTGTCGGCCCTGAACTGAAAATTTATCAGTGCGGTCTGCCGAAAGAAATGGCACTGGAGCTGTTCAAACCCTTTGTTATGAAGCGTCTGAATGATTCCGGTAAAGCACACAATATCAAATCTGCAAAGAGAATGGTAGAACGTGTGAATGATGAAGTGTGGGATATCCTGGCAGAAGTTATCAAGGAGCATCCCGTTCTGTTAAACCGTGCGCCGACTCTTCACAGACTGGGGATTCAGGCATTTGAACCCGTTTTGGTAGATGGCAAGGCAATCCGTCTCCATCCGCTTGTTTGTACCGCATACAATGCGGACTTTGACGGTGACCAGATGGCTGTCCACGTTCCGTTGTCTGCAGAAGCACAGGCAGAAGCAAGATTTTTAATGCTTTCTGCAAACAACCTCTTAAAACCTCAGGATGGGAAACCGGTTACCGTTCCCACCCAGGATATGATTTTAGGTAGTTACTACCTGACCATTGTAAATGAGGAAGAACCCGGCACCGGCAAAGCCTTCAGTGATTTTGATGAAGCAATGCTGGCCTATGAAAACGGTGTGGTTGGCTTACACGCTCCCATCAAAGTAAGAAGCATCAAGGAAATTGACGGAAAAACCTATTCCAAGGTGTTGGATGCCACTGTTGGAAGAATCATCTTCAACAGCTACATTCCTCAGGATTTAGGCTTTGTAGACAGAACCAACGAAGATACCATTTTGGATTTGGAAGTTCAGTTCAATGCCGATAAAAAAGCACTGGGTAAAATTATCGAAAAATGTATCGAAGTTCACGGGATCACCGAAACCGCCGTTGTTTTGGACGACATTAAGAAAAACGGTTACAAATATTCCACCCGCGGTGCAATTACCGTTGGTGTTGCGGATATGGAAGTGCCCATCACCAAATGGAAGCTCATTCATGAAACCGAAGATAAAATCAAAGATGTTGAAAAGAAATTCAAACGCGGTCTCTTAACCGAAGATGACAGATATAATAAGGTAATTGACCTTTGGACCAAAACCATTGACGATGTTACCGACGCTCTGATGGATAATTTAAAAGCCACCAACCCCATCTTCATGATGGCGGACTCCGGTGCCCGTGGTAGTAAGAGCCAGATTCGTCAGCTGGCAGGTATGCGTGGTCTGATGGCTGATACCTCCGGTAAAACCGTAGAAATTCCTATCCGTGCAAACTTCCGTGAAGGTCTGAACGTTTTGGAATACTTCATTTCTTCTCACGGTGCTCGTAAAGGTCTTGCCGATACCGCACTTCGTACCGCTGACTCCGGTTACTTAACCAGAAGATTGGTAGACGTTTCTCAGGATGTTATCATCCGTGAAATGGACTGCGGTTCTCACGACGGTCTGGATGTAGAAGCAATCAAAGGTATTGAGCCTTTACACGAAAGGCTCATCGGCAGATACTTAATCAACGATTTTGTTGACCCCGCAACCGGCGAAGTAATCTGCGATACCAATACTATGATTTCTAAGAAAAAAGCACTGGAAATCGAAAAAATCTGTGAACAAAACAGCATCAAAACTGTTAAAATCCGTTCCGTATTGGGTTGTAAATCCAAAATCGGTGTCTGTGCAAAATGTTACGGTGCAAACCTTGCCAGCGGTTCTCCCATTTCTATCGGGGAAGCAGTTGGTATCATTGCAGCTCAGTCCATCGGGGAACCCGGTACTCAGCTGACTATGAGAACCTTCCACACCGGTGGTGTTGCCGGCGGCGATATCACCCAGGGTCTTCCCAGAGTTGAGGAACTGTTTGAAGCAAGAAAGCCCAAGGGATGTACTGAAATTTCCGAGCTTTCCGGTAAGGTTACTGTAACCACCGACCATAAGAGAGAGGTTACTGTTGTTTCCGATGAGGGCGAAGCAAAGACCTATAAAATTCCCTACGGTTCTCAGATTAAGGTTCAGGATGGCAGCTACATTGAAGCCGGCGATCCTCTTACCGAAGGTCCAATCAATCCCCACGATGTTTTGAAAATCAAAGGCAAATTCTCTGTTTGGGAATACCTCATTTCCGAAGTGCAGAGAGTATACCGTCTGCAGGGGGTTGACATCAACGATAAGCATATCGAAGTTATCGTTCGCCAGATGATGAGAAAAATCCGTGTGGATGACAACGGTGATACACAGATGTTCCCCGGCTCCTTGGTGGATATGGTGGAATTTAACGAACAGAACGAAAAAGTAAGAGAGCTGGGCGGCAAAGAGGCAACCGGTGAAATCACCTTGCTTGGTATCACCAAGGCTTCCTTGGCAACCGATTCCTTCTTATCTGCAGCATCCTTCCAGGAAACCACCAAGGTTCTGACCGATGCAGCAATCAAAGGGAAAATCGACCCGCTTAACGGCTTAAAAGAAAATGTTATCTTAGGGAAACTGATTCCCGCAGGTACGGGTATGCAGCAATACCAGGATACCGAGTATTCTGTGGCAGAAACAACGGTGGAAGAACCGGAATTTGCATACGCTGCTGAAGAATAAGTAAAATCACAGAAGGGTTACCGGAGCGGAAAACTCCGGTAACCCCACGAAAATTCTGATTTTTCTTACCCTCAGGCTGAAAAATCGAAAAAATATTCATAAAGATATTGACAATTTGACACATTCGTGTTAAGATATCATATTAGAAAGTGGTGTTTTTTGATGCATTCATTTCTTGCAGACGGGAGACGTCTTGTGGGAATCAAACAATGTACAAAAGCAGTGAACGACGGGCTGGCAGAACAGGCGTATTTGGCTAATGGTGTTGCTCCCGATATTGCAGAGCCGTTCCGGAAGCTGTGCGAAAAATGCGGTATTCCGCTTAAGATGGTTGCTTCAAAAAAAGAACTGGGCAGCCTTTGTGGCATTGATGTAGATGCCTCAGTTGCCGTTATTTTGAAGCAGGAATAGAGACAGACACTTTCGTTTTTTCATAAAAAGGGTTGAAATTGTAGGGGCGTTCTATGCCCATACAAGCCATTTTTATTTTTGGAAAATTTGGGTTGCAATCCGTTTGTTTTTGCGGTTTTTATAGAAAAACCATGAAAACAGGCAGATTGCCTGGAGAACATTTTAATTTTTATGAAAGGAGAAAAAAGATGCCTACATTCAGCCAATTAGTTAGAAAAGGCAGACAGGTTGCTGTAACCAAATCTACTGCACCTGCTCTTCAGAAAGGCTTAAACACCTTGAAAAAGCAGGCTACTGACATTTCTTCCCCGCAGAAAAGAGGAGTATGTACAGCAGTTAAAACCATGACGCCGAAAAAACCGAACTCTGCACTTCGTAAAATTGCCAGAGTTAGACTGACCAATGGGATTGAAGTTTCTGCGTACATTCCCGGCATCGGTCATAACTTACAGGAACACAGTGTTGTTATGATCAGAGGCGGAAGAGTAAAAGACTTACCTGGTGTTAGATATCATATCATCCGTGGTACTTTAGATACTCAGGGCGTAGCAAACAGAAATCAGTCCAGATCCAAATACGGTGCAAAAAGACCGAAAAAAGCTGCAAAATAAGAAAGCTGCTTAATTTATTTGGAACAAAATGCTTCGTACTTTGTACGAAAACAATTGAATAGTGCAAGTGCGAATTTTCATAAAATTAAGATGTTCGTCACAGCACTAACAAGATAAGCCGTGGGTTTCACGGTGAAGCTTGAGTACCCGATAAAATTATTATGATTTATCCTTAGAAAGGGGGAAGTACAGTGCCGAGAAGAGGTAATGTAGTAAAAAGAGACGTTTTACCGGATCCGTTATACAATGATAAAATTGTAACCAGACTGATCAACAACGTTATGATTGACGGTAAAAAGGGCGTAGCCCAGAAAATTGTTTATGGTGCTTTTGAAATTGTTGGTGAAAAAACCGGCAAAGAACCGCTTTCCGTTTTCATTGAAGCAATGAACAACGTAATGCCGGTTTTAGAAGTAAAAGCAAGACGTGTAGGTGGTGCTACCTACCAGGTTCCGATTGAAGTTCGTCCCGACAGAAGACAGACTTTAGGCTTAAGATGGATTACTCTGTATTCCAGAAAACGTAGCGAAAGAACCATGAAAGAAAGACTTGCAAACGAAATCTTAGATGCAATTAACAACACCGGCGGTGCAGTTAAGAAAAGAGACGAAATGCATAAAATGGCAGAAGCTAACAAAGCATTCTCTCATTACAGATTCTAATTTAGAGAAAGCAAGTTAACCATAGGCAAAACGGGGGGAATGTTCCCCTTTGCCTTGACTTTAGAGACAAACTCTTTTAGAGTTGTTTACTCCTAAGAAAGGAAGTGAGTAAAGCGTGGCAAGAGAATTTTCACTGGAAAAAACCAGAAATATCGGTATTATGGCGCACATTGATGCGGGTAAAACCACTACTACCGAACGTATTTTATATTACACCGGTCGAGTTCATAAAATCGGCGAAACTCATGAAGGTTCCGCAACTATGGACTGGATGGCTCAGGAACAGGAAAGAGGTATTACCATTACCTCCGCTGCTACCACTGCACAGTGGAAAGGTCACAGAATTAACATCATTGACACTCCCGGGCACGTTGACTTCACTGTAGAAGTTCAGCGTTCTTTGAGAGTACTTGACGGTTCTGTTACCGTATTCTGTGCAAAAGGCGGTGTAGAACCTCAGTCTGAAACCGTTTGGAGACAGGCTGACGACTACAAAGTTCCGAGAATGGCTTACGTTAACAAGATGGATATTATGGGTGCCGACTTCTACAACGTAGTTGACATGATGAAAGACAGACTTGGCTGTAATGCTGTTCCGATTCAGCTGCCTATCGGTGCTGAAGATACCTTTGTTGGTATTATCGACTTAGTAGAAATGAATGCCCATGTATATTACGATGATATGGGTCAGGATTTAAGAATTGAAGAAATTCCTGCAGATATGAAAGATAAAGCGGAAGAATTCCGCAGCAATCTGCTGGAATGTGTGGCAGAAACCTCTGAAGACCTGATGATGAAATATTTAGAAGGCGAAGAGCTGACTGTTGCAGAAATCAAAGAAGCGCTGAGAAAAGGAACTCTGGATAACACCATCGTTCCCGTACTGTGCGGTACTTCTTATAGAAACAAAGGTGTTCAGCTTCTGTTGGACGCTGTTATCGACTATATGCCTGCTCCGACTGATATCGAAGCAATCAAAGGTATCAATCCCGATACCGATGAACCCACCACCAGACCTTCTTCCGATGAAGAACCCTTCTCTGCGTTGGCGTTCAAAATTATGACCGACCCCTTCGTTGGTAAACTCTGCTTCTTCAGAGTTTATTCCGGTACCATTGATGCAGGCTCCACTGTATTGAACTCTACCAAAGGTCATAAGGAAAGAATCGGTAGAATTCTGCAGATGCACGCAAATCACAGACAGGATATTGAAAAAGTATACTCCGGTGATATCGCTGCAGCTGTTGGTCTGAAAAACACCACTACCGGTGACACTTTGTGTATCGAATCTGCTCCGGTTATTCTGGAATCTATGGAATTCCCGGATCCCGTTATCCGTGTAGCAATTGAACCGAAAACCAAAGCGGGCCAGGAAAAAATGGGTATTGCTCTGGCAAAATTAGCAGAAGAAGACCCGACCTTCAAAACCTACACCGATGAAGAAACCGGTCAGACTATTATTGCCGGTATGGGTGAATTGCATCTGGAAATTATCGTTGACCGTCTGCTTCGTGAATTTAAAGTAGAAGCTGATGTTGGTAAACCGCAGGTATCTTACAAAGAAACTATCCGCGAACAGGTTGACGTGGAACAGAAATATGCAAGACAGTCCGGTGGTAAAGGTCAGTACGGTCACTGTAAAATTATTGTGGAACCCATGGAACCCGGCTTTGGCTACGAATTTGTAAACAAAATCGTAGGTGGTGCAATTCCGAAAGAATATATCCCCGCAGTTGATGCAGGTATTCAGGGTGCAATGCAGGCTGGTGTTTTAGCAGGTTACAACGTTGTAGACGTTAAGGTAACTCTGTACGATGGTTCTTATCACGAAGTTGACTCTTCTGAAATGGCGTTCAAGATTGCCGGTTCTATGGCATTCAAAGAAGCTTGCAGAAAGGGTAAACCGGTTCTCTTAGAACCCATTATGAAGGTTGTTGTTGTAGTTCCCGAAGATTATATGGGCGACGTTATGGGTGACTTAAACTCCCGTCGTGGCCAGATTCAGGGTATGGAAGCAAGAAACGGTGGTGTTCAGAACATCACTGCTCATGTTCCGCTTTCTGAAATGTTCGGTTATGCAACCGACCTGCGTTCTAAAACTCAGGGTAGAGGTCAGTACACAATGGAACCCTCTCACTTCGATGAAGTGCCGAAGTCCATTGCAGAAAAAATCGTTGCTACCAGAGCGAAAAAGGACGAAGAATAATCTATTATTTGTTTAAAAAAATTATTTATACAAAAATCTTGAAGCATTGCTTCACTAAGGAGGAAATTATCAATGGCAAAAGCTAAATTCGAAAGAAGCAAACCGCACGTTAACATTGGTACTATCGGCCACGTTGACCACGGTAAAACTTCCTTAACCGCAGCTATTACCAAAGTTCTGGCTCTGAAAGGTCAGGCTCAGTACGAAGCTTACGATCAGATCGATAAAGCTCCGGAAGAAAGAGAAAGAGGTATTACTATCTCTACCGCTCACGTTGAATACGAAACCGACGCTAGACACTATGCTCACGTTGACTGCCCCGGACATGCTGACTATGTTAAAAACATGATCACCGGTGCTGCTCAGATGGATGGTGCTATCTTAGTTGTATCTGCTGCTGACGGTCCGATGCCGCAGACCAGAGAACACATTCTGTTATCCCGTCAGGTAGGCGTTCCCTACATTGTTGTATTCATGAACAAAGCTGACCAGGTTGACGATCCCGAATTACTGGAATTAGTTGAAATGGAAATCAGAGAACTGTTAAACGAATACGAATTCCCGGGTGATGATATTCCGATCGTAAGCGGTTCTGCTTTAATGGCATTAGAATGTGATTCCAACGAAATTTCTGCTCCTGAATATGCTCCCATCCTGGCTCTGATGGATCAGGTTGATTCTTACATTCCGACTCCGGAAAGAAAAGCAGACCTGCCCTTCTTAATGCCTGTTGAAGACGTATTCACCATTACCGGTCGTGGTACTGTTGCTACCGGTAGAGTAGAAAGAGGTCAGTTGAAACTGAACGACGAAGTTGAACTGGTTGGTCTGGCTGAAGAAGCTAGAAAAATCGTTGTTACCGGTATCGAAATGTTCAGAAAATTACTGGACTATGCAGAAGCTGGTGATAACGTTGGTTTACTGCTCCGTGGTGTTCAGAGAAACGAAATCGAAAGAGGTCAGGTATTGGCTAAACCCGGTACCATCAAACCCCACACCAAATTCAAAGCTCAGGTATACGTTCTGACCAAAGAAGAAGGTGGTAGACATAAACCTTTCTTCACCGATTACAGACCCCAGTTCTATTTCAGAACTACTGACGTAACCGGTCAGATCAAATTACCGGAAGGCACCGAAATGTGCATGCCTGGCGATAACGTTGAAATGACTGTTGAACTGATTAAACCTATCGCTATTGAAGAAGGTTTAAGATTCGCTATCCGTGAAGGCGGAAGAACCGTAGGTTCCGGCGCTGTTACCGCAATTGTTGAATAATTAGCGTTCATAAAAATAAGAGCTATCGGATTTAATTCCGATGGCTCTTTTTTTATGAAAGACGGCTTGATAAAATGCGCCAAATGGATGAATCTCACCACTCGGCGTACCTTTGTACGCCTTCGGGTGACCCCTAAAGGGTTCGATTTCTCCATTTTGCATCATTTTATCATCGCCTCACGGTGTGGAGGATCTATGGGAAAAAAGGGTATATGCAACTCAACAGAGAAAACAATTTTATGGTGAGCACAAACGTATGATAGAACAGCCGTGCGGCGAATGAGCACTCGTTTGAAGGGGGTAAGAGGATTGTTAAGGGGGCTAGGGGGAAAATCGAAAGTTCCCCCTGGTCCCTTAACATAAAAAAAGAAAACGTTCATTTTCTTTGCTGTCAAAGAAACACCCAGTGGGTGTAGAAATTGTATTCCGGGCAGACCACGCGTGGCGGGCTGTCGGGGACGCCAGCCCCTACAAATTGCGAATTGCAAAAATAAGGTTGGAGAGATTTACTGCTCGTCGTTTGGTAACGAAAAAGTTATTTGAAACCTGACAGAGAAAGCTATATTTTATATCCCCCAACGTATGATAGAACAGCCGTGCGACGAATGATGAAATGGATTACGATGTTTACTCTACAACGATAATTTGTAAAAAATGTTATCGAACGACGAAAGCAAAAAAAACGCCGTTATAATCGCAATTGATAAAAGTTGCAGAAAGACGAAGGTTTAGGATTGCGATTATACTTGGCGGCAGTTTCTTTTTTTGGTTCATTTTTTCTTTGCTGTCAAAGAAAAAAATGAACAGATAAAACCTTTTTAGAAAAATAACTTGTATTTTATTGAGAAGTATGATATACTAATATTGTCACATAAACTTAATTGAATAACAGAACGGGATTTTTTGTATTTATAAGGGATAATTATGCCCTTTTTTGTGTACCATAACTTTGAATTTTGGCAAAAATGCAGATTCTATTAGTTATGGTGTGCGGATAAAATCCCATCCTGATTAAGTTTGTGTGACAACAACCGGAGTTTGCATTTTTCGTGCGTCGACTTCTGTTAAATGAGTATAAGGAAGTTTTAAGAAATGGCGATACAATGGGCTTTTGCTCGTTGTATCGCCTCATTGTTTATTGAATAAAAGTATTTAGATAGCTAATTCTTGTATATGCTGTGATACATCTATCAGACCAACTGCGGTATAGTAAATGTCAATTCTTTGTATTCTCTGACCGCTTGACTTATCTACTGCGTGGACTTTGATTTTGTCAATTAAATCATTTACCACTCTTGCAGAAAGCTCTTTTATCTCGGTGTATTGACGGACTATGTTTAGAAAATACTCTACATTGTCAACCTGTTCAGCTTCTTGATTGAGTTCATTTTCAAGTGCTTCTGTGTCGAATACAAGCTGTTTTTGTTCTCTTTCATAGTCTGCTGATAGCTTTGCAAATCGTTCATCACTTAACTTGCCTGAAATATTGTCCTCGTAAATTCTTTTGAAAATTCCGTCAAGCTCTGAAATTCGGATTTTGTTTGTTTCGAGCTTCTTTCTGCGTGAAGCGATTTCCTTTTTCTTGTCCTTTGCTGATTTATCTACAAGGCTTTTTACAAAATCGCTTTCAAAGGATTGCAGATATGCAAGCATTGTCTGTACCTGTTCAAGAACAATGTCATAGAGTACGCTTTCACGGAGATAATGCACAGTACATTTGCCTGTATTACCTTTATAATTGGAACAAACAAAATAATCGTGTTCCTCTTTATGAGATTTACAAGTGCAGTAATACAGTTTAGCACCACAGTCCGCACATTCCAAAAGTCCTGCAAATATACTTTTCTTTCCTGATTTAGTATATCTGCGTTTATTTTTTCTCAACTCCTGCACCTTTTCCCACACCGAGATTTCAATAATAGGTGGGTGCGTGTTTTCAAATATCAGCCAATTTTCTTTTGGTTGGCGTACTTTCTTATGGGTTTTGTAGTTTACAGTAGCAGTCCGAAAATTAACCGTATGTCCTATGTAGGTCATATTTTCAAGTATTCCCGAAACACTTCTGTTGCACCAAACATTGCTCATATTGGCTTTTGTTCTGCAAGGCATTTCGTGTTCTCTGAAATATACCATAGGTGTTGAAATTCCATCTGCGGTAAGCTGTTTTGCGATTTTGCCGGGACCTTTGCCACACATACAAAGTTCAAAGATGTATCTGACAACCTTTGCGGCTTCTTCATCAACAATGATTTCTTTCGGATTGTCGGGATTTGCTTTGTAGCCATAAGGGATAGCAGAGCCTAAACGCTGTCCCGATTCGCCCTTCGCCTTAAACACAGCATTGATTTTCTTGCTTGCATTTTTAGCATACCATTCATTAAAAATATTGGTAAAGGGTGCAAACTCGTTACTCTCGTTATCGTCTGTATCAACATTGTCATTGATTGCGATAAATCTTACATTCATTGACGGCAGAAACATTTCTGTGTAATATCCAACCATAATATGATCTCTGCCGAAACGGGATAAATCCTTTACAATGACTGTTGATATAAGACCTTGCTCAATATCGGATAGCATTTCCTTAAATCCGTCACGCTCAAAGGTAGTTCCGCTTACTCCGTCATCTACATAAATCTTGTACGGAATCAAATTGTGGTCTTTTGCATATTTTTCAAGAATTGCTTTTTGATTTGTTATACTGTTACTTTCGCCCTCACGCCCATCATCTTGCGACAATCGGCAGTAAAGAGCAGTTATTTTATCATCATTTGACTGTCTTATCATTTAATAAATTCTCCTTTCCGACAGCCGGATATGATAAATATTGTAGTATAGACATTATACCATACCCGACTGTCAAATTCAACGCTTTGGTTTAATTATTTATATTTTCTCCCTTTTGCACAAGCCTATCTTGTGATAAGACTTTTTACCCTTGAAACCATATCGCCATTAGCTTCTTGATTGAAATAGGCATTTACCATATATATAGTAGAGCCGATTTTCTTCTTGATGTTTATGTTTTCGGGGTGTTTTAACTGCTTGGCGGAAGATGTGATTTGAGGTTTCAATGTGATTTTTTTCATTAACGCTCGACCTCCATACTTCGCTTTTTCTTTCTTGCTTCAACTTCCGCACGGATTTCTTCGGGTACTTTGCTGTAAAGCCATTTAAGTCTGTCAAGCTGACTGCCAAGCTGTGCAAGTTCCTTGCGGTAATCGGAGTCTGTTTTCTTTCGCTTGTTAAGCTCCTGCTTCAAATATGCCTTTTCCTCTTGTTCTGCTTTAAGAGAACTGCGGAGCATATTTATATTTGTTTCAAAGGTTTCAACCATAGGCACCCATTTTTCAATAAGCTCCATTGCCTTTTGACTGTTCTTTGAGGAATTTATGAAATTAGTGTTAGATAATATTTTTTCAATTTCCGACTGCATTTTTTCAAGCTTCCTTGCTGCTTTGAAAATGTGGCTCGGTATGTGCTTTCTGTGAGTAAGCCGTGAAGATAATCCACGCTCTATGTGCGGATAATATTCCGCCATGTGATTGTGAAAATCATCTTGCCATTTTGAAAGCCTTGCACGGTTGCCAAGTATTTCCTTTGCAGTAAGTCTGTTGTCCTCTGTAAGAGGTACAAAACACAAGTGCATATGCGGTGTTTTCTCGTCAAGATGTATTACTGCCGAGAATATACAATCGGGACGGATATGCTTTTTCATAAATTCCAACGCTGTTTTGAAATATTCAAGCATAAATTTTCCGTCTTTGCCCTTGAAAAATTCGGGGCTTGCGGTAATAAGCGTATCGACAAACCGTGTGCTATCTTTTCTCACACGGCAGCCGGAGTTTGTAATACGGCTGTCAACCTCTTTCTTGTAACTCATTTGCGGTGTGATAAGATGTACATTGTATTTGCTTCTTGATGTGTCAATATCGGGATTGCTCTTGTATTTCTCTTTCTTGCGTTCGTGATGTCCCTCGATTTTGGGAGCAGGGTTTCCCTTTTGTTTTTTAAATCTTAATATTACTGACATTGCCATAATGTTTATTCCTCCGTATTAAATAGATTTTTTGCAAATTCCATTTTGAAATCAGCCTTTTGTGTTCTGAAATTCTCTCCGTCAAACTTAACCGGCACGCACATTTCCAAAACTCTGTCATAAATTCTTTTGTGTGCGGTGTCAACGGGATTTTTAATCTCTGTAATGGTTAAATTTGTTGTTACGATAAGCGGTTTATTGCTCTTGTATCGTGCGTCTATGATGTTATAAACCTGTTCCAATGCGTATTCTGTATCACGCTCAATGCCTAAATCATCTATAATCAGCAGACTGTGATTATTCAGTCTGTCGATATACTGATTTTTGTCGTTCTCATAGAATAAATCGTTAAGTATGGTGGAGAAGTTTGTCATCTTTACAGATACACAATTTTCTACCAACGCATTTGCGATACAAGCTGCAAAGAAGGTCTTGCCTGTTCCAACCTCTCCCCAAAGGAGCAGACCTATGTTTTTTGACATCATATCCGACCATTTATCAGCGTAGGTTTTCGCCTTGCTGATAAGCGGATTTCTGCCGTTATCGTTTTCAAAAGTCCAACAGTATAATGCGGAATCCTGAAAACACATTGATTTCAGCATATTAAGCCGTTGCATACGCTCAAACTCTTTATTCATCATAAGCTCTCTCCCTTCTTACAGGAATAGTCTTTTGTTTTAATATCCTTTTGTAACCAACTGCGGATTGTTGCCGAGTGGTTATTATAGGACTTGCCTGTGCTTTCCATATATTCCGATAATTTTTCAATATATTTATCAGCATATACGGGATAATCCTTTTTAAGCTGTTCGTATTCGTGGAGTGTGAGCGATACATTTTTGTATCGCCCGTATAACTCTCGCTCTGACTCTAACTCTGACTCTAACTCTGACTCTAACTCTGTCTTTATCTCTGTCTCTTTTTCTATCTCTATCTCTGGTGGACGAATGTCGGACAGATTGAGGACATTTGGCGGACATTTGTCCGCCGTTTGTCCGCCAAGCCTTTTGACCTCTGCCCTTGCAAGCCGTTTTCTGTCTGCTTCCGTTGATGAAGTTCCGACCATATCCTCTATATTTGCCATATAGATTGTACTGTCTGCGCATTCTATAATAAGTCCGAGTGTAAGAAACAGCTCTAATGCCTTTTCAATAGTTCCTACCTGATGACCTGTAATTGATGAAAGCATTATAGGTGTGTAGCTGACATTATCATTCAGTTTAAGGAAGCCGTTGAATTTGAGGGAGAGAAGATACAGTTTTAATAAAATGTTGGAATATATCATTCCCTCCGGCATTTTCTCAATGATGAGTACCTCTCCACTGAAAAAGAAATCTTCTTTCAGTTTGAGATAGTAATATTTTTTGTTTTGTGCCATTGCATTTACCTCCTTACAAGCAAAAAATCGAATTGTAATGTTGCAACGATTACAGTTCGATTAAATCACAAAAAACTTGACTTGTAAAGGCTTTTGGTATATACTTTAACTAATGGAATAAGACTAAAAATACAATTCACATAAAAAGAAGGTGTTACACTTGAAAAAGAATTTGGATATGCCGAACATACCACAGTTCAAAAATGCCGTAATAGCAATAAATTTAGACCAAAAGAAGAAAAAAGAGCATATTATCATAGGCGATTTTGAATATGTCAACAGATATTTAAGAGGTGCAAAAAAAGATAAAATAATTTACGAGAAAACAAGACCTTTCGGCTCACTTCTGCTTGACATACAACCGAATGTGAACTTTTTTGTTGATGTAAGAGTGATGATTTTGAACACAAAAAAGGAAAACAGAGCAAATATTATCTCTATGATAGAGAAATTATATGCAAATGAAAATCCTGTGCTGAAATATATTGCGTTAAAATTATGGGAGGAATACAATCATCTTTTAAGAGCCATAAAAGAAAAGGATTCAGGTTATAACGGAATGGACAGAGTGGAATACCTGACCTTGCCTTTCCGTCATCATCTTATACACGAAATTTTGGAATGGCAGAAGATGACACCCGAAAATCCTCTTGCTGATATGCTGTACGATTATTTTCTGTTTCCGGTGCAAACCTTGTATGTTGCATCGCTTCAACATACAACGGAATTTGCTGCTACGGATTTTGCTGTTATGCCATTACTTGCATATTATCTGAAAAACATATATGACAACCATAAATATTTCAGCTATTGCAAAGTATGTAAAAAACTGTTTCTTTCGCCGGATTTGAATAAAACTACTATTTGTTCTGCAAAATGCCGTAAAATACAGCAGAAGAAAAACAAAGAGAAATATGACAAAGCTACCCGTGATTTAGATTATGAAAGAACATACCGAAACGAAAAGATGTATTGGTACAACCGAATACAGAAAGCAATTAAAAGGGGGATAAGCGGAAAGGCACTTGCTGAACTGCAGGAAGCATATGAGGAATTTAAGCGAGTTGCAAGCATAATGAAAAAACAGGTTAAAGAAGGCACATTGGATTTTGGTACATTTGATATGTGGTATCTTGATATGCGTTGTGAGATTGACGCTCTTATGGAGAAACACGGCTTGGGGAAATATATGTAATCCTCTGTGGGTGCGTACACCGTTTACCGACTTCACAAATTACTGCAAGGCTGACCGTCTGCCACCATCACGGCAGACGACCACCCTTTTGTAATTTTGTCGTCTGCGAAAATATATTGCTCAAAAACGGCGAGCAACATATTTTCACACCCGCCCCGTCGGTAAAGGTGTAACACACTACACTTTGCAAGCAAAGAAGTGTGCCAGACTTTCCCTCTGGACTCCCTTAACGCATAGCAAATTTTGTTACCACCGCACAAATTTTACTATGCTCATTCAAGGCTTCCGCCTTGAATATTTATCCTCAAATCCATTTTCGGATAAATACAAAAAGCAAACTGCCGTATCGGTAAATGCTCCGATTCGATAGCTTGCTTTTTTCTTATGAACAAAACAGGCGGCAATAAAATCACGCCTATGTTTGTGTTCATATTTACAGCCTTATGCACAAGGCTTTATGTGGAACGATAAAGGTGTGAAATCGCCCTTTATTTGCCGTTTTAAGAGGCGAAAATATGCAGAAGCATGAAATGATATTGCCACCCTTGAAAAATGAGCTTCTATCGTTCCACAAAATAAGGGTACGCCAAAGCAATGGCATACCCTTATGATTTATAGTTATTTTACGCACCGACAACGGCTTTGTTAATTTTCTTCTGTTTTCCACCTGCTACAAAACCAATGATTGTGAGGGGAAGCCCAAAGAAAACATATATCGGGAAACAAATAGTTCCGATAAGATATAAAGTTGCAGCAAATTTTGCTAAACCGCTTTTCTTTGATAGATAAGCTATCCAACCAAATACCGCACCTAAAACAAATGCCCCTATATGTACCAACAATAAAATTACAATAGTTAAAACAATTTCTGCTGTAGCAGAAAAACCTGCCAACTCGAAAACTAAATCAAAATACTGCTGCCAATATCCAATGTAATCTAAACCGCCTGCTTCAATTATAGCTCCACCAAATATCCATAACAGAGTTGCGGAATACAGCGTTGCTAAAATATTTGATACAAGTAATGCTTTGCTTCTCATAAATAAATCCCTCCTATACCACTATTTAGTATGCTGCTTTTGCAAGTTTTCCTGCAATTCTTGCAAGTTCAGCAGAATATTCTGCCAATTCCGCAGGAGAAGCATTTTCTAATTCTTTTTCCATATCTTCGGTCTTGCTTGTCCATTCGGTCATCTCTGTCATCATATCTGTATAATCAGACAAAATTGACATATCAGAAGGATTGTCTTTATATTTTTTTGTGATTTCAATATACTCATCAACCCAATCCTCATATTCCTTTAAGAACTGTTTCCACTCTGCATCAGAAGAAGTTTCTGCAGGAGCTTCTTCATTGTTCTCTGCAGAATTTTCAACATCGTTTGATGTTTCGATAGAGGATACATCATTATTGCTCTCTACATCATTGTTTGTTTCACCATCGCAAGCGGCTAATGCCAATACTAAAGTTAACGCTAATACTATTGATAATAATTTTTTCATTGTAAAACCTCCATTATTTTAATACAAAATTTGAAATTGATTTGCAGATTTCAGATACATTTGAATTACTTGTGAACTCAAATTTAACCTTGCCAACGCCGGAAAACCATAATTCTAATTCGCTATCCATATCAAACACGCCACTTGTTTCAACAGAATAAACTTGAATTTTACTGTAAGGCATTGATGTGAAATCTTTCTTTTTTCCTGTAATACCTTGAACATTTATAGCAATTATTCTTTTGTTGGTAAATACAACACCATCTCTAATACCTTTGTATGAGGAAAGAATTGTTTCTCCATCAATTAAAATCGGCATTATTTGTGAACTAAAAGCGTCATTGCCAACCATGTTCAGTTTAATAAAACTTGCATTATTAAAATCAATCATTCTTACACCCCCTTACTGTGCCACTTCGAGCAACTTCTTTGTAATTCTGCCTTGAACTTCAAGATAGTAAGCCGTCTCAGCAGCATTCATATCTTCACTTTCCCATTTTTCAAAATCTTCCATCATTTGAGCATATTTGCCCATATACTTAGTATAATCTCCGAGTATGCTCATATCACTTGGATTATTTGCATACTTTTTCATAATGGCAACATATTCATCAAAGAATTTTTCGTAACTATCCATTGCAGCCTTGAAATCAGAACTTATACCATCTTCTGATGAAGTATCTTTCTTTGTTTCTTCCTTTGCACCGCTTGATTGCATTTCAAATTTGAACTCTGAAGGCTCATCTATATGTATGTGCTGACCTTCGCCAATAGTAATAGTGGTAGATTTATTTACATCTAATAACTCTACAGCAAAGGTTTCTGCGTATTCATCCCAACCTTCTTCGGTTTTCTTTAATTCGTCACTATAAACATTAACTTGACTCATATAATCGCCAACATTTGTAACTTTATATGTTCCTGCAGGAATGCGATATACATAATAGGTTTCTTCAAATTCATTGCCTTTATTAACTGTGAACAATTCCCCATATTCGCCGGCTTCTCCTGCAATCAATACAAAAGCATCAACAGATGAAGTGTCATCTTCGCTTTCACCGTCTGCTGCTGTTGCATGAACTGTCATTATGTTGTTGCCTTCATAGTTCAATGAAATGTGATTTCCGTTGCTATCATCTGCATAATAGTAATTATCGCCTTTCTGATAATCAACATTAAAGCCATTGTTTGAACAAGCATCAGCATACGCTTTGAAATCTTCAATGGTAGTATTACCAACCTTAATTACAAAGCCACCTGAATTTTCCCAAGATATATTACCAATATTCGATTTTGGTACAGGTAATAATTTTGCTATCGCACTGTTAGGCCATTGTATTTCGGACATTTCTAATGGAGCATCTAAACCTATGTGCAATTCTTCATCACTTTCGTTATACCATAAAGAGAGTTTATAACCATCTTGATTATATGCAGAATAGTTCATTTCTGATTTGTCAGCATCAATGGTATAGCCCATATCTTCGCATTCTTTCAGATACTCTTTATACTGCACTTTTGAAATCTTATGTACATAGATACTTAAAGAAGTTTCTGAATTTGATACGATTTCGCCAACGTTTGAATATGGCTCTGGCAACACTTCATATAGTTCCATATCGCTCCAAGCAAACTTTTCTGTTCTGTCAGGGCTGGCATTATAAAAACTGAAATACGGAATAATCAATACAAAAGCAATTATCGCAGATAATATACGAACGCCTTTTTTTGGTTCTTTAATTATCTTCATACCCATAAGCCAAGAACCTATAAATAATGCAGTCATAACTACCGCAGTAAGACCTGCCATTATTCTTCCGTCTCTAAAGCCCGTCATTATACATAAAAGTCCAAATATAGCAAAACCAATCAGAACTTTACTGAATTTACTCTTTTTGAAAGCCGCAACGCTATCTTTTTCTTCCTGTATTTTTGCTTTTTCCTTTTCGTGTTCTAACTTACCCATCTCAATGTCTTTTTGTGTTTTAGACTTGATTTTTTCTATTTTGACTGCATCACTATCATTCAGCAAATCACTAACAGAATAGTCGGTGCCACAATATGGACATTCAATAGTTTCTTGTGTTGCATCAATTTCAAGCTGTCCACCGCAGTTAGCACATACTGTTGATGCTGTTGTTTTTTCTTGGCTCATAACTGTTCCTCCAATGTTAATTTTATTTATGAAAAGGCTTTTGCCTTATCAACTATGTTTTTTCAAATGTAATTGTAAAAAAATTATAATATCTCATTTTCTGTCATTTCAACAATCTGCATTGCTTATTGCGTTTATCAATCAAATTTAACAATTCTTCGCCATCTGCGATGGTAAGCTCCAAATCCGATGAATTAACCGCATTTTCAAATGAGCTGAATTGTCGTTGAATTTGTTCGTTGATTTCATAAAGAGCCACATTGCTCATTGGATCGCTGTAACGCAAGGCTTCATAAATTTTTTCGCATTCTTTTTTCAGTTCAAAAGATTGTGCTACGGATAATAAATGCTCCGCATCAGCAGTCAATGTTTTTATGGCAAAGGTTTTGGTTTTAATTTCAGTATCTAAACCCGAAACAACATCAATCACAAAACAAGTAACAAGAATTATACTTGCGGATATACTTGCTACCAACACGCATATAACGACACTTAACCAAAAAGGGAAGAAAGGTATTACCATACACAAACTGCCTGCAAGAAGCATTGCTGCCAATGAAATATAACTTACTAATACTAATGATATATTATAGAAAGTTTTTTGTAAGTTCTCATCTTTAAAAGCAATATAAGAGCAATATAATTGTCCTGCAAAAGCAATGTCAATGAATAAGTACCCTATCCAAAAACTGCCTGTGAAAATATTTATAGAGGTAGGACTTGCAAATGTAATAATGTTAAACATAGCAAAACAAATTGCCCAAATTGCCGAATATACCTTAAATGTTTTAGACACTTGCATCAACCCCTTTTTGTACCACATTTAGGGCAGAATTTGCTATCCCTCTCAAATACATACCCACAGTTGGTACAAGTATTGTTTGATTTTATAATTTTTGTCCCACATTCTTCGCAAAAATCAGCACCTTCATTTAATTTTGTGCCGCAATTATCGCAAAATTTCTGAGTAAGCTGCGCTTGTGGTTGAAGTGAGGGTTGATTTTGAGGATTGGTTGCCGTAGTCATAGCTTCATTCATCATACCACCGACCATACCGCCAACAGCACCACCAACACCTGCCATTGTTCCAAAACCAACACCCATATTGGTAAATTCGCCAACCGCTTCATTTTCTGCAACCTTTTCAGCAACATCAAAGCCACGTTCCTGTTGATATGTGTATCCCTCTTGAGCACGCTTGGTAGCTTGAGCTTTTGAGTCAATAACAGTTTTCTGTGCTTCCGTTTCTGCATCAATAATTTCTGTTTGTTGACGCAATTTTGCTTCTGCAATATCTGCATATTGTCTAAAATGAAGCTCTTTGAATTTCTCGTATTGAGGCTCGCCATCGGGTTTCATTACTCTGTTTACAAAGAAAGTTTCAAGAGATATACCATAATCCGCAAAATCAGTAATCAAAAAATTTTTTATCGCATCGGAAAACTGTGCTAATTTTTCGTCAATTTCAAAAATATTTATGCTTTCTGACTTGATTATTTGTGCTATGTATGTCTTAACTCTTGTCATTAAGAACGAACGAAAATATGACACCAATTTAGGTTGCGATAAATCATCTTCAGTTCCAACGAGTTTTACAAGAAGTTTTCTACTATCAACAGCCTGCAAACTCATTTCACCCGAAGCACCGATGGAAAGAGGAAAGTTGTATGTTGGCTCAACAAACTGCACACGGCTATCCGTACCCCATTTAATAGCCATTTGCTCACTTTTATTGATAAAATATACTTCACAATGAAACGGACTCAAGCCACCTGTTGCAAGGTTGAGGACTTTTCCTATAAGTGGAATGTTTTGAGTTTTCAATGTATATCTTCCCGGTCCAAACAAATCAAGAGCCTGCCCGTTCATATAAAAAACAGCTTCTTGGTTTTCGTGAACAATTAACTGTGTGAGACAGTTAAAATCTTCACAAGGGTGTTTCCATATAAAAGTATCGTTATTGCCTTCGTATTTTATGACATCAAAGATTTTAAACATAATCTTTTCCTACCTTTCAATTTCTATGTTATCAACAGCAAATTCCAAACACATTTGGATAACTTCATTTCGATTTCTTCCCGTTACCTCACATATTTCATCAATGCGTTTGATAAGGTCACTTGGTAAACGGGCAGAAACTACGGCAGTATCGCCAACATATTTCTTTGCAGATATTATAAGTTTTTTATCAGCCAAATTTATCACTTCCAACTCTTGACAAAGTTTTATAATTATATTATAATACAAATGTATACAAATGTCAACACTTTGCGTTGGTAAGTTGAAATTTCAGATTTTTGCACAGTTTGTAGCTATATTTTTTATGATGTTTGCAAAATAAAAAAGTGCATAACCCCTAACATCAGAGTTATGCACCGAAAAACGCATTGTCTCCAAATTGTCAGGTTGTCACACACTTACAATAAACTCACCAACGCAAAGGTAATGGTAAAAGCCAGAGAAATGCGCTTTTACCTTAATTATAATTACCATTGCATAATAATCCTATTCTATTGTAAGTATGTGACTATAACATTATATCACAAATTTTTTTTATTTACAATAGATTTTGCCAATTTTCAGCATTTTACATATAGGATTTTTGTGCTTTAACAGGAATACAATATCATTATTTTTGTAAATTTCAGAATATCAGTTGACAAAAACGAATTTTAGCTGTATAATGAATATAGAAAAAGGCAAGACCTCAAACGGTTATGCCAAAACGAAAGTATTATTAAAAAATAACGCTATTGCTTTGGACGGCTGGCGTTATTTTTTTATGGTTATGATTAACACAATTAAAGTGATAATGTATATCATTATGTAAACATATTCCATAGCGACCACCTCCTTTCGTGGAGATGATAGCATAACCGCCCAGCTTTTACACTGTTTTCAGTCTTACCTTTAACATCGGATTACTCCGACAAGTTACATTATACACCAAAATTATACATTTTTCAAGACCTTTTGCTAAAATGCTGCCCTGCAACCTCGAAAAAGTTGCAGGGCATATTTATTTACTATATTCTGTCACGCAATAGAGGGTGAAAAAGTCCCATTATATGCGACTTGCAGAAGCAAAATTTAACAAGGTAATGGTTTTATATTCCTACCCTCAAAAACGGATTTCTATCGCATTACATTTTTGCTTCTATCAGCAGTTTTCTCGCTATTGTAAACAAGCTACCGTTTACCGCCGGAATATCACGATAACAACTGTCTTTTGAAAATTCCTCGTCATAATTAAAAGACGGATTGACAGACTGATATAATTTTTCATAACTCTTTTTTACTGCTGTGGGATAGTCAAGCTCCCCGTTTGCATACTGCGTTATCACATCAGCAATTATGATTTTAACCTTTCTTTCATTTTCTGCATAAAATTCCGGTCTTAAATACATATCCCGATATTGAAAAATTGCATTGTTTGCTATTGCAGATAAAATACCAAAGCCGTTTCCGTTTGTTTGATTTGAGATAACTGCATTAAAGATTATACGATTTGATTTTGCCTTTGCTTCTGCATAACCCATTCCGTTTTGTACTTCAATCAAAATGTCAGCCATAAGGGTTTCGGTCAATACGATTTGTTCTTCTGTCGCACAAAGCGGTGCGGATTCTCTCGGTATCTCATTTGCAGATACCGAAATTACATTTGACATTGTAAAAATAATCGTTAAAACTAATATAATATTTTTCATCAAAAAAATCCTCCATTCTTATTTCGGGTTTTAGGGCGTTGCACTAACAAGGGGAAATTTGACGGCAAAATTCCGTGCTTGCTAATACAAAACTATCGTTTTATTATTTCTACAAAAATCAAGTCATTATATACGATTTCTTCTGCTGTATGTTTTATCTGCTGCATTGCTGAAACCCAAGCAAATTGGTCTGTCGCTTTAAGTTCCTCTGTAACGCCTCTTTTGATAACTAAATCTTTAATAATTTTATCAACCATTTCTCTTGCAGAGGTGTCGATTTCTTCGAGATAGGCAAGCCAAGTTCCATCAATCATTTTCATTGAATAAAAACAAGGTCTGTTTTCTTTTATAAATTTTGCGTGTAATCTGCCATATTTACCGATATTATATTTCTTTGTATCGGGTACTGAAATATTAGGAATATAATAATCTCCGACTTTTGTATATGTTCCACCGTTTTGTTCAAATATTGATTTCATTGTAAAATCCTCCAAAATATTATTTTCTACAATATTGTATCAATCCGGCTGTATAACACATTTTTGACTTTCTTCCTTATAGTCATTTAACATCGGTTGGCGCATTTTTTATTTTCAAAAAAAGGGTGAGATTATGATTATTGACGGTTCTACCGGGATTGAACTCATTCCCGGAAATCACGGAAAGGATTGCCCCGGTAATGGCGAAAACGGAAACGAGTGTTGTTGTGACGAATGCGATTTTTTGTGTTGTTGTGTAGAATACTTTAAACGGCAGGATTGTGACCGTTGTGTTCAGTGGAGATGCCCTCGAAATCCAAACAGTCTGGTTCAGATATTATTCAATAAGCTAACGGAAGAAAAATAAAAATCCCAAGTGCATACCGGAACTGCACCTGGGATTTTTTTATAGCTTGATTTTTGTCCATTTACCTTTTTTAAAGTGGGACCAGTTGATGCCGAGCCGTGTGAACTGGTCCAGCATTACGCCAATCCACGCGCCGTACAAGCCCCAGCCAACGGGATAGCACAACACCCAGCTGAGAATGGGTCTCACAATGGCAATACTCAAAAGGGAGGTCAAAGCAACATGGAGTGCATCTCCTGCACCTCGGAGCGCCCCCGTGATAATAACCTGAGAGGTCTGGGCGTGGGTAGTGAATGCCATAATAATCATAATCATTGAACCCTGGCTTATGATGGTGGCATCGGTGGAAAACAGCCCCACAATTTCCCGTCTCCAGATAATAAAGGCAGCAAATAACACTGTAGAAATAATCAGTGCCATTCTCTGACAAATGCTTGCATACATTCGTGCTATATCTGCCCGCTTTGCTCCCAATGACTGACCTACAAGAGTGGCAGAGGCAACGCCAAAGCCGTCTCCAAAGCCAAAGGAAATACTCATAATGCTCATACAAACCTGATGGGTAGCAAAGGGAATTGTTCCTAAATCTGCAACAATTTTAGCGTAGAGGAAAAATCCAACCCGCATGGCAACCTGCTCTGCACAAGCACTGGAGCTGACCTTTGTAACCGATTGCATGGTAAGCTTATCAAAGCTCCACTTTGCTTTTGAAAATAAACTGATATAGCGATTTTTTGGGATAACGGAGCATACTGCCATTACAAATGCCACAAAATTGCCCAACACTGTGGCAACTGCCGCCCCTGCAACACCCCACTTGGGGAAAATCCAGACACCGTTGATAAGAAAGTAGTTGAAAATCACATTGACGATATTCGCTGTCAGATTGGTAGTCATGGAAATCCGGGTGTTTCCCACACCTCGTTGTGCTGCATTGATGGCAAGCCCGAGGGAGTTGAAGAATATCCCCACCATTATGATTCGGAAGTATAGTACCGCGTCAGCGATAATATCGGCTTTTGCCCCTGCAAACCGCAGCAACGGCTCAGCAATCGCATTTCCGATAAGAAACAGAAGAATTGCTAAAATGGAGGCAACAATCAGCGTTTGTTTGAAGCATCGGTTTGCACCCTCTTGATTATTTTCGCCCTTTCTTCGGGCAATGACTGCTGTAATCCCCACATTTAAGGAGAAAATGAGTGCCAGCAAAATAAATTTTGGTTGATTGGTGATTCCCACGGCAGAAATTGCCTGGGGGCTGAGGGTACCCACCATCATAGTATCTACTGCACCCGTCAGACAAACCAGCACCGACTCTGTCATGGAGGGCCAGGCAAGACGGAAGGTGGTTTTATATGCTTCTTTGGAGGTGGGAAGCTCTCCCACGCGGTCTTTTTCTTTTACCATATACCGGCAGGAAAACAGCCGGTGTAATACTTGCATAGGAACTGCCTTCTTTCTAAAATTCACATTGCAATCAGTATACTATAAAATAAGAATTTTGTCAAATAAATTCAGAGAAATGATAGGAAAAACAGAATTCATAAATTTTTTTATTTTTTTATGAAAAAACACTTGACAAATGAGATAAAATCTGTTATTTTATAGTTGTTAGCACTCAAACCAAAGGAGTGCTAACAAAGAAAAGAAGCAAAACGAATCAAGAAAAGGAGGCTGAAACAATGGATCTTGACGGCAGAAAAATAGCCATTTTAAAGGCGCTGATCGAAGATTATATCGAAACGGCAGAGCCGGTGGGTTCTCGTACGATTGCAAAAAAGTGTGATATTGGTTTGTCCTCCGCCACCATTCGTAACGAAATGTCCGATTTGGAGGAAATGGGATATTTGGCTCAGCCCCATACCTCGGCAGGGCGAATTCCCTCCAATCTTGCCTATCGGTTATATGTTGACAGTCTGATTGAAAATATCCGTGCCACCAGTATGGAAATGGAATTCATCAAGCAGAAGATGGAATCTCACCTGTCGGAATTGAATCGGTTTTTGGATTTTTCAGCAAAAGCGATTTCTGATTCCACGGGTCTGACCGCAGTCACGGGCGCACCCACAGTTTCTTCAGGTGCAATCAGTCACTTTGAAATTGTGAAGGCATCGGAGCATTATTTAATGTTTATTCTGGTGACCAATACGGGTATGATTAAAAAGCGGCAGGTTCGTATTTTAACTCCTATTGATGAAAATTCCATTTTGTATCTGAAGAAAATACTCAATGATGAACTGGCAGGCTGTACCCTGGAAATGATTACCTCCGAAAAGGTAGAACGCCTGAAACGGAAATTTAATGATAATTTTGAGCTTTTGGGTATTATATTGGAATTTATCACCCAAACAATGGAAGCGGCAGGCGGTTCGGAGTATTATTTCAGCGGAAAATCCGAAACCCTAAAAGCCCCCGAATTTTCCAGTATGGATAAGGTGCTTGGCTTTTTGGATTTGGTGGAGGATAAGGAGCAGATTACATCGCTGATGAATACCGCAGCCAAAGATAACAAAAACGGCATCACCGTTGTGATTGGAGACGAGAGCCCCATTCTCAGAGATAAGGATTTGAGCATGGTGGTCTCCACCTACAAGGCATACGGCGGTAAAAACGGTGCAATTGCAGTTATCGGACCCAAACGAATGAATTACGGTAAGGTCATCACCACACTGGAAGCCATGTCAAAGCTTATGAGTGAATTTTTAGAAAACAACGAGGAAGGATAACCCAATGGAAAAAGAAAAGAACATTCCCGAAACAGAAGAAACCACCAAAGAAGAGACTGTAGAACAGGAAGAAGCTGCGGAAGAAAATCCCTTAGAAGCACTTCAGGCAGAAATTTCCGCCCTGCAGGATAAAAATCTTCGGTTAATGGCAGAATTTGAAAATTATAAAAAAAGAACCCAGAAAGAAAAGGAGTCAAGCTACGAATTTGCAACGGCAGACACCATAGGAAAGCTGCTTCCCGTGCTTGATACTCTGGAATTGTCCTTAAACCAGGATGCTACAGACGGCAATGCCTTTAAAGCAGGCATTGAGCTTGTAGTCAAACAGTTTGCCGCAGCTTTGGAGAAAATGGGTGTTGCGGAAATTCCCGCTCTCAATGAACCCTTTAATCCCGAGCTTCACAATGCAGTGCTGCGGGCAGAGGATGGTGACGGAGAGCCGGATACCGTTGTGGAGGTGCTCCAAAAGGGATACACCTTAAAGGAAAGAGTTATCCGCCACTCTATGGTGAAAGTAAAGGCATAATCAGTGTATCAGTTTATCTGACACATTTATATATATCATTATTATTTTAGTTCACAACATGTGAGAATAGAAAGGAAGTATATTATTATGGCAAAAATTATTGGAATCGACTTAGGTACTACCAACTCCTGTGTAGCAGTTATGGAGGGCGGTGAGCCGGTTGTTATCGCAAATGCGGAAGGTGCAAGAACCACTCCCTCTGTCGTTGCATTCACTAAAACCGGAGAAAGATTGGTTGGTCAGGTTGCAAAAAGACAGGCAATCACCAATCCTGATAAAACCATCAGCTCTATCAAAAGAGATATGGGCACAAACAAAAAAGTCAACATCGACGGTAAAGCATATACCCCTCAGGAAATTTCCGCAATGATTCTGCAGAAGTTAAAAAGCGATGCAGAAAGCTATCTGGGTGAAACTGTTTCTCAGGCAGTTATCACTGTTCCTGCATACTTCTCCGATGCACAGCGTCAGGCAACCAAGGATGCAGGGAAAATTGCCGGCTTAGAGGTTTTAAGAATTATCAATGAACCTACCGCAGCATCTTTGGCTTACGGTCTGGATAAAGATACCGACCATAAAATTATGATTTATGACCTGGGCGGCGGTACTTTCGACGTTTCTATCTTAGAAATTGGTGACGGCGTATTTGAAGTACTGGCTACCAACGGTAACAACCGTCTGGGTGGTGACGATTTTGACGACAGAGTTATGAACTATCTGGCAGACGAATTCCAGAAAGAAAACGGCATTGACTTACGTCAGGATAAAATGGCACTGCAGAGATTAAAAGAAGCGGCAGAAAAAGCAAAAATTGAATTGTCCGGTATGACTACCGCGAACATCAATCTGCCCTTTATCACCGCAGATGCAACCGGTCCGAAGCATTTGGATATGACCTTAACCCGTGCAAAATTTGACCAGCTTACCGAAGATTTGGTAAAAGCAACTATGGAACCCACCAAAAAAGCAATGCAGGATGCAGGGCTTTCTCCCTCCGACATTGCAAAGGTATTGCTGGTTGGCGGTTCTTCCAGAATTCCTGCCGTTCAGGAAGCGGTAAAGAACTTCATTGGCAAAGAACCCTTCAAAGGCATTAACCCGGACGAATGTGTTGCAATCGGTGCGGCAATTCAGGCAGGGGTACTGGCAGGGGATGTAAAAGACCTGTTATTGTTAGATGTAACTCCGCTTTCTCTGGGTATCGAAACCTTAGGCGGTGTTTGCACCAAGCTGATTGAAAGAAACACCACCATTCCCACCAAGAAGAGTCAGGTGTTCTCCACTGCAGCAGATAATCAGACTGCAGTAGACATCCACATTCTGCAGGGTGAAAGAGAAATGGCGGCAGACAATAAAACTCTGGGTAACTTCCAGTTAACCGGCATTCCGGCAGCTCCCAGAGGAGTTCCTCAGATTGAAGTTAC
>JAGBEY010000011.1 GCA_017936745.1 Clostridia bacterium | reverse complement strand
TCCTGCGGTGAGTCCTAAAATTTTATCAGTATCCTCAGATTTTGCCGACAGCATAATAACCGGAATATTCCTTGATTCTCTTAATTTCATAAGAGTTTTAATTCCGTCCAACTTCGGCATCATAATATCAAGTATCATCAGATGAACTTCATTTTCTGACAAAATATCAAGTGCCTCAATGCCGTCGTATGCCTTAAGTACATTATAGTTTTCGCCTGACAGAAATATTGCAATACTATCTACAATTTCCCTGTCATCATCCACAACCAATATGTTCATCTCATTCACCTCCGGTTACATCATACAATAAAAGTTCTAAGATTAAGCAATGAATTTATTAAGATTTCTTAATAATTTTAGTTTTATAATATTATATCATTATTATTTTGTTTGTTTCAATCTCCAAAGATTACAAAAGTTGCCTGCCACTGACATATGCGGCAGGCTTTAACTTTTAGAATTCTTTATATTTCAAGGTTCGAAAAAATTCTTATTAAAATTGTGTGACTAAATAAAAAGTTCAGACTAAAACATCTTCGTTTTTTCAAAAATCTTAACAAGAACAATTCCTATTATTAGTCCTGCAATACCCTGGACAGCATTTGCAGGAATATTCACAACAGACGGTGCAAAGCCATACATAAATCCCTCGAATACAAAATATCCAAGAATCATTTCAATTTCAGCAAGTGTTCCGCCGATAATTCTTGAGGTTGTATTACCAAGCTTATTGTGCATACCCTTAAAGAAAAAATATGTAATAAGTGCCATAATATGATGAGATAGGATAGTTATCACTAAAATCAGTATTATTATTTTTATTTTTATTAAAATCATTATTATTTACTTCGGTTTTTACGAAGTTTGGACTTCGGTTTTCCAGAAGTGCAGTATTCGGCATTTCCAGAAGTCCTGACTTCGGTTTTTCAGAAGTCTTGACTTCGGCGTTTCCAGAAGTCTTGACTTCGGTATTTATAGAAGTCTTGACTTCGGTTGATTCAGAAACCTCTGCTTTGTCATTATTGGAAGGATCAAAATCACCATCTTCAGGACACTCAATATTAGAAACAAAATTCATGACATAAATCAGCGTAGGTTTTCCAAGTCCCTGTTTCTTTTTCTTTATGAGTCCGCAACCTTTTTCATCATCAAGTTCAGCAAAAAGCTTTACGCCTTTATCCTTTCCTATACGCATATATTCCATTGCTTCCTCTAAAGTAAAATAAATATATACATGATTTTTTTCATCTATCCAACCATTCTTAACTGACAAGCCCATTCTGTCAAGCATAAGGCCATATAATATTTTAGCATCAGAAGTTAACCCAATAAATCTTTCATCAGAGAAAAGTAATTTGGGTATTCTGAAAAAAGTAAATTGATTTGCTTCGTGTCCGTAAAAATAATCCATTTGATAATTCATGAAAATAATCCCTCCTTAACTGTTATTAGGTAAAAAAAAGACAGACTATAGAAATCTATAGTCTGCCATAAAAACATACTTGTTTTTTAATTTTTGCAAGGACATAACGTCCTCATCGCACACAGCGATTATTTACGATAAATACCTACCACCTTTCGAAATTGAGTTGTTATTTGCATTTTTTACTGCAAATAAAATTGAACCGCAACTCCGCAAACCCGCATAAATACTGGGGTTTCGTTAGTAGGTCCTAATGAACAGTGTTCAGGATAAAAAATATTTTTCTGAAAGGGTTCGCCTTGAGGGGAAGTCTTTCATATCAACATCGTTCGTCATTTACTATTCTTCTAACAAAATGTTTCCGAAAAATTCCGGCCTGTGAAAATCGGGTTTTTCCACTGCAATCAAGTTCCAGCAACCCAGATGAGGAATTTCGCAATCTTCGCAAAGCTTTTGGAAATTTCCTGTCCATTTTGAGGAAAGTTCGGGATAATATTTTTTCAACAAGGAAAAGGGGATATAAAATTTGGCTTCCCAACCTACATTCGGTAACACACGGGTTTCTATTTTCAAGCTGTCAAAATCAATGTACTGAAGCTCTCTGTCATATCGCCCGCTTCCCAGACCCAAATGCATATATCCGGTTACACTCAATTCAAAATTCAGATATTTATCGGTAGTTTCGGGAGAGGCGTTCAGAAAAATCTCAACACAGCTATCGGTATACACATCGGTATTCATCCCCTTAGCATTGCCAACCGTGTTTTTTTCATCGCTGAAAAACTTGATTCCGATTCCGTTCTCATCATACAGCATTGTAAATTCTGTTTTGGGAGCATTTTTCTGATAACCCTCCCAAGGATACAAGGCAATTTCATCCTTATTTCCTGTATTCCACAAATCACTTTCAATCGGCAAATCGGCAAGCGGTGCTTTTTTTATTACATAAGTACACATACTATGACTCCTTTTAGCTCGAAGCATTTTTCATCAGTATAGCACACTTAAAATCATACGTCAAGTTAATCTTCTTCACAAAGAAAGTTTATTTCACCATCTTTCAGCAGGTAAACGATGTTTTTATGTTGAAAACGATATCGGATTTCAATGGCGTTTTCCAAAAAAGTCAGAAACGGTTTTTTATAAAATACCAGAGGTAACGGATAGCTTTTATTTTGGGACAGATTATATAAAACATATCGTTTTTCAAAACAAAGCAACCAGATGGATGTCTGGTGAAAAAACAATTTTACGGGATTTGTTGCAACAATTGGCTGAAAGGGACTGATATTTTCTTCTTTCAAAATACTATACCCCCATTGTCCGCCTTTTTGATACAATACCAAAATACCGTCATCCAGAGATAATGTCTGAAAGGGTTGTGCATCACAAGCGTCAAATATTCTAACAGGAACGGTTTTCCGATATACAAGAATCATTTTTTTCTGCTTGTAGATAGCTGAAAAAAACAAATACAGACTGTCTTTCCATTCCTCCAGCCTGATTTCACGATTTTGAAATGTATGTTTTCTGGAGCATAACAGTATTTCTTTTTTTATCCCGCACTGGGTACAGTTACACAAAATAAGTGCCCCATCCTTTTCCTCATAAACAACCTTGATACAACCGCCAAAAGCCGCATATCCGTAATGCTCACAAAAATAATCGGTCAATCGGAACGCCTCACCGTCTTTTTCTAAAATCAATCCGTTTTGTTGAACTAATGTATACTTCAAAAGATTCTCCCACCTTCTTGTTTTTGCTAAAAAATATTCTTACTTTTCTGAAAATATGAATGAGGAGAATTGACGGATATTACTTTCAGTATACCGACTAAGTTAAAAATTTTTTACACAAAAAAACGCTCTGAGAGATTACACAATCACACAGAGCGTTTTTTTGGAATATTATTTTACTTTACAAGCCCATTTCCTCTTTTACCTGACGGAAGCAATCTACAACATACAAGATATCTTCTTCTGATAAAGCTGCAGAAAGCTGAGTACGGATTCTTGCTTTTCCCTTGGGTACAACCGGATAAGAGAATGCTACCACATAAACACCTTTTTCCATCATCCGTTTTGCCATTTCCACTGCTTTATGTTCATCATACAGCATAACGGGGATAATAGGAGTACCGCCATCCATTACATCCAGACCGATTTCTTTGATTTTTTCTGCAAATAATTTGGTGTTGGCGAATAATTTTTCACGGTAAGAGAAATTATTTTCAATCAGCTCCAGAACCTTAACAGAGCCTGCTGCTACTGCAGGAGCTAAGGTGTTGGAGAACAGATAAGGACGGGAACGCTGACGAAGCAAATCAATGATTTCTTTTCTTCCGGAGGTGAAACCGCCGGAAGCACCGCCTAATGCTTTCCCGAATGTTCCTGTAGTAATATCTACTCTGCCCATAACACCGCAGTGTTCAGCAGTACCGCGTCCGGTTTCCCCCATAAAGCCGGCAGAATGGCTGTCGTCAACCATAACCAATGCACCGTATTCGTCTGCTAAATCACAGATGGATTTCAAATCTGCCACAATACCATCCATAGAGAAAACGCCGTCAGTTGCAATCAGTTTAATGCGGCAATTTTTTGCTTCTTCCAATTTTTCACGCAAATCTGCCATATTATTATTTTTATAACGGAAGCGTTTTGCCTTACAAAGACGGATTCCGTCAATGATGCTGGCGTGATTTAATTCATCACTGATAACCGCATCCTCCTCTGTCAACAAGGTTTCAAACAAACCGCCGTTGGCATCAAAGCAGGAAGAATATAAAATGGTATCATCAGTACCTAAAAACTCACTTACCTTTTTTTCTAAATCCTTATGCAATTTCTGAGTGCCGCAAATAAAACGAACGGAGGATAAGCCATAACCATAGTTATCGTAGCTATCCTTTGCCGCCTGAATAACATCAGGATTGTTTGCCAGACCAAGATAATTGTTAGCACACAGATTGATGACATCTTTTCCGTCAGATAACGACACCTTCGCACCCTGAGGAGTCATAATCACTTTCTCATTTTTGGTGAGACCCTCTTTTTCAATGGTTTCACAGGTTTCTTTAAAAATTTTTAATACTTCTTTCATATCAGAAATCTCCTTTTACAGATTTGTCCAATCCAAAATTACCTTACCGCATTTTCCGCTGTTCATTGCGGCAAATCCTTCTTCAAAATCCAGCACACTCATACGATGGGTGATAATATTGGAAATATCCAGCCCACCCTGAAGCATGGCAGACATTTTGTACCAGGTTTCATGCATTTCTCTGCCATAAATTCCTTTTAAAATTAAGCCTTTAAAAATAATCTTCGACCAATCCACTTTCGTATCGCTTTTCAGCAATCCCAACAATGCAATCTTACCACCGGGAATCATATAATCAATCATAGTATTTAATGCAATTTCGCTGCCGGACATTTCCAGCCCTACATCAAAGCCTTCCCGGATTAAGAGCCGTTCCATAACGTCTCCCAAATTTTCTTTTGCTGTATTGACAGTATATTGAATACCAAGTTTTTTAGCAAGCTCCAATCTGTCATCTTGAATATCGGTAATCACAACGTGTCTTGCACCGACAAATTTACATACAGCTGCAGCCATAATCCCTATAGGGCCTGCACCTGTAATTAACACATCCTCACCCACTAAATTAAAGGATAACGCAGTATGAACTGCATTACCGAACGGGTCAAAAATAGAATACATTTCTTCCGAAATATTTTCTTCGCAGGGTCTCACATTTTCCTGGGGAATTACCAGATATTCTGCAAAAGCACCATCACGGTTTACACCAACACCAATGGTTTCTTTACACAAATGCCCATGGCCTGCCAGACAATTTCTGCAATGACCGCAAACGATATGCCCTTCCCCGGAAACAATTTCGCCGATTTTTCTGCCTCTGACATTGGCACCCATTTCTACAATTTCTCCAACATATTCATGCCCGATAATGCGAGGAGTCTCTATAGTTTTCTGAGACCATTCGTCCCAGTTATAAATATGTAAATCGGTTCCGCAAATTGCGGTTTTATGAATTTTAATTTTGACATCATTAGGGCCGGTGATCGGCTCCGGCATTTCTTCCAGCCATAATCCTTTCTGAGGAAATTTTTTTACCAGTGCTTTCATAAGCTGACACATTCTCCTTTTCATATATATTCTTGTGAATGCCCGTCTTAATTGTTCTGCACACGTGAACAATTTTAAAAAATGTCCACCTCCCGCGTACAAAATAATTATAGTACTTTTTAAAAAAGATGTCAAGAGATTTTTCAAAAAAACTATTGACTATTTTTCAAAAATGGTGTAAAATAAAGCAGTTGAAAATATGCGCCTGTAGCTCAGTTGGATAGAGTATCAGACTCCGACTCTGAAGGTCGTGCGTTCGAATCGCATCAGGCGTACCATAAAGGAGCTGTATGGGATGCAGCTCCTTTTTTCAAGGAGTGAAACCTTTCGCAAGGAGACATACTGATGAAAATTATTGCAAGAATTCAAACAAATTATAAAGAAAAATTCGGAATCCCCCGTCAAAGCGGCCTGGTGGCAGAAAGTCGGGGAAAAATAGTATTTGAAAAGGAATTTCAGGTTCAGGAAGCATTCCGGGGCTTAGAAGAATTTTCTCACATCTGGATTTTATGGCAATTTTCCGAAGCTGTTCGAGACAGTTGGTCTCCGACTGTGAGACCCCCTCTGCTGGGTGGAAACAAGCGTGTTGGCGTGTTTGCTACCCGTTCTCCCTTTCGTCCGAATTCCATTGGTTTGTCTTGTGTCAAATTAGACAAAATAGAATTTTCTAAAACCGAAGGCCCGGTGCTTCACGTCTTAGGTGCGGACTTAATGGACAACACCCCCATTTACGATATCAAGCCTTATCTTCCGTATGCCGACAGTTATCCGGATGCCGTAGGAGGCTTTACCGAGCATCTTTCGGAACGAAAAATCGAGGTTAAAATAGATGCTCCCTCTTTTTTTGAATTACCAAAGGAATTGCAAGCTGAAATGATTCACGTGTTATCACACGATCCCCGTCCTTCCTATCAGGATAATACTAAGATTTATGGAATGAAATACAATCAATACGAAATTAAATTCCGTGTTTCGGATCACGTTTTAACCGTGGTTTCTCTGGAAACGATGTAAAAAATCTCTTGCTCACAGAGGGCAAGAGATTTTTTTATCAATCAATATTCGAAACCGTATTTTTTAGCAATTTCACGAACACTCACTTCGCATCCGCGAATCCCTGCTTCTTTCTGAGCTTCCAACAGCAGAATCGAAACAATGGCAGACTCCGGTTTGTTTTCCGGTTCCACTTCCCCACGAATTGCACGAATAAAATGATCCAACTGTTCCCGATATACATTATCAAAATCACGGCTTGCATCAAATTTAGTGATAGTGCCGTCAATACTGCCGTATACCACTTCACCGGTTGCAAATTCGCCTTTGACATAACCTTTGTCACCTGCAATTTCTAAGTTATGTACCTGAGGATGCTGCACATAGTCAAAATGGCAGTTTGCCGCCATGCTGCCATCTTCCCAACGATAAAGAGTGTCAACAATGTTCTGGGGAGAAGAAAGCTCCATATCCCCTGCTTTGGTTGCGTTGGTATATGCATAGTCAGGAATAGAGTTGGTTAAGTAATACATTAAATCCGTATCGTGAATACAGTCCATAGTAACAGAATACGGAGTATGCTCCTGATGGTTGGTAACCGAGCAAAGCAAAATATTATAGGAAGAAAAACGATTGGTAAAATGAACAATGTTTCCTAATTTTCCATCGCAAATCAGCTCCTTCATCTTGCGGATAAAGGGGTCAAAATGAAACATAAAGCCAACAGAGAAAACTTTGTCGCTTTGTTTTGCACGATTCAACATTTTAACACAGTCCGCCAAGTTATCACTCATGGGTTTTTCGCAGAACACATGTAAATTGGCATCCAGTGCTTCAATTGCCATCTGAGCATGCATCTGATGAGGAGTTGCAATTAACGCCGCATCAGGCTGTTCTGCTTTGATAGCATCTTTCATGGAATCATAAAGCGGAAGATTCGGATAATTTTCCGCCATATATTCTTTACTTTTCGGACTGGGGTCTGCTACACATAAAATGACATCATCACGTTCGGACAGCAATCGTAAATGGCGTCTGCCAATACTGCCCAGACCAATCACACAAATTTTAAGTTTATTCATTTTTATCTTCTCCTTACCATTGAGTCAAGCCACCGTCTACTACAATGTTAGTACCGGTCATATAAGAAGATGCATCGGAGCATAACAGAAGAATACCGCCCTGCAATTCTTCCGGTTTCCCGGTACGTTTCAGCATAGCTTTCGCACTGAGTCTGCCAATAAATTCCATATCAGTGTTGGGACCGATATTCGGAAACGCGCCGGGTGTTAAGCTGTTAACTCTGATGTTATGACGCGCCAGTGCAGAAGCACAGTAACGGGTATACTGAATGATACCTGCTTTCCCGGTGCTGTATGCCGGGTGATTCCATGCAACAGTATCTCCATAGATATCAAAATCAGGAGCAACCATGCCATACATCGACCCGATATTTACAATATTTCCACCGCCATTTGCTTTAAAATGAGGCAGAATTTCTCTGGTACAGCGGAACACGGAGTGAATAACCCCGTCAATCATACCCTCCCAGATTTCATCGGGAGTGGTATCTAAATGAAACTCAATTTTTCCGTCAATGGGTTTCGGAGGATAAACAGCACAGTTTACCAATACATCCACACGTTTTAATAATTCAATTCCCCTTGCGAATGCTTTTTTTATGGATTCGGTTGTGCTTAAATCGTAGGATTCAAAAATCAATTTACCACTCTTTTTATACTCGTCAAAAGAATCATCATAGCGGTCTGTTCTGGCAGGAACAAATACTGTTGCACCATTTTCCAGCAATGCTTTCACCATTGCACTGCCCAAAAAACCGGTACCGCCGGTAAAGATGACATTTTTGTTTTCCATTGAAAAGATATTTCTTGTCATAATTTTAGTCACACCCTTCTCATATGATATATTAAAATTATAACACAATCCGTTGACCGAAACAAGTATAAAAACAGGAAGTGTTTTGATGATTTATGTCCTACTTTATCTTTGGATTTACACCGAAAAACTTCTTATATGCATTTTTAAAAGCCGCTACAGAAGTATAACCAACTGATTCAGAAATCTCCTCCAACGTTTTTTCTCCCTGCTTCAGCATTGCCTGTGCCATATTCATACGGGATTCCAGCAAGATAGCTGAAAAGCTGCTGTTGTATACTTCTTTTAAAATTCTGGTCAGCTGACGCTCACATACTCCGATTCTGTCTGCCAGCTGTTGCTTACTGCAGTTGGGAAAACGCATTTCAATATTAAAAAAATCCTCCAGTAATGCAATTCTCTGTTCATCCAGGGTTGGAGTATACATTTTGACAGAATCAACCTTCATATGAAAAATCTGTGCCAGCTTTACAAAAAACAAACGAAACTCTGCCTTTAAATGTTCTTTTAAACCGAAATTCTGTTGTTCCACAGCCTCCTTGATTGCAATTAACCGGGCTAAGCCATTAAACGTATCCTGAATTTCGGTTGATTTACTGACCGAACGGAGAATCTGACAGAGATCGTCCGGAGCATTCTCTGTAAAAGTAAACAGAAAAGAACACACCCTTCCATCTGTAATCGTCTTGGAATAATGCTCAGTAAGAGGAGGAACTATTGTAAAATAAACCAGTTCATTTGACTTTGTGCACACAATCTCGTAGCAGGGATGTGTGTGCATTCTCGCAGGTCGGTCTTTAATTGCCTGAAAAAAATATGTGGTCAGATATATTTCCATTCCCGGTATGGAAACACAAATAGGTTTTTGAGAAACATATTCCATCGTAAGCTGTCGCAGGATATCCGCTTAAGATACCCGCTCTCCTTTTCTTCATTATGTCAAACACTTTTATTTAAAATAATTGATGATACCAAGCAGGAAAATAATGAAAATCAAAATCGGCAGCACATAGGTCATATAACCTTTCATCCAGCGTGTTACCTTAAGCCCCTTTCCCTCGTTTGCCTCTTTTACAAAGTTATCCCAACCAAAGCCATATCGGCTTACGCAAAACAGAACATACACCAATGCCCCCAAAGGCAAAATAATGTTTGAAACCAAAAAGTCCTCAAAATCCATGATATTCGTGCCGTTTCCCAACAGAGAAACCTTATTCCATAAGTTAAATCCAAAAATGCACGGCAACGACAAGATAATCATCAGAATACAGTTCACCAGACAAGCTGTTTTTCGGCTCATTTTTGAAATATCCATTGTGCAGGAAATAATGTTTTCAAACACCGCAAACACAGTGGACAAAGCAGCAAAACTCATAAACAGAAAAAATAAACTTCCCCAGATTCTACCACCGGGTAAATGATTGAAGATATTCGGCAATGTCACAAAAATCAACGGAGGTCCGCTTTCCGGATTTACATTATAAGCAAAGCATGCCGGAAAAATAATTAAACCAGAGGCAATTGCAACAAAAGTATCTAACAGTGCGACGTTGACGGATTCCCCCATCAAAGACCGCTCTTTTCCAATGTAGCTTCCAAAAATCGCCATAGAACCCATCCCGATGCTTAGCGTGAAGAACGCCTGGTTCATCGCAGCGACTAAAACGGTAATCAGCCCATGCTCCTGTATCCGGGAAACATCGGGCAGTAGATAAAATTTGAGCCCCTCTGCTCCACCGGGCAGAAACACACTGTTAATTGCCAGCACAATCATAATGCCGAGCAATGCCAACATCATCCATTTTGTAATTTTCTCCAATCCGTTCTGTACCCCAAAGGAGCAAACCAAAAAACCAATGACGATAACAATGCCGGTGTATATCAACATTAACCACGGATTTGCACAAACAGAATCAAAAACTTGTCCAATCTGTTGCGGATTCAATCCGTGAAACTGACCGGTGGCTGTTTTTACAAAATACTCCAGCATCCAGCCTGCAACCACTGTATAGAACATCATCAAAAGATAGTTCCCTGCCATAGCAACATAGCCGTGCCAATGCCATTTTTGCCCGGGCTTTTCCAGTGAGTCATACAATTTTACCGGACTTTTTTGTGCCGCTCTGCCTAATGTAAATTCCATTGTCAATGCAGGCACTCCCATAATCAGCAAAAACAACAAATACAACAACACAAAAATTCCGCCGCCGTATTGCCCTGTAATATAGGGGAATTTCCATACATTCCCAATGCCAATTGCACAGCCGGCACTGATTAAAATGAAGCCCAACCGACTCCCTAATTTTTCTCTTTGCATTGTATCGTCTCCTTTATCTGACTTTTTAAATCATAATTCTTTGGAGGCTCTGACTTTCCGTCACCAGCTCTCCGTCAATATAAACCTTCAGTCCTGCACCCTTATGATATCGTTCTCCGGTTTTATCCCATAAAACCGTTATAGAATGATTGTGATATAAAATGCCATCTGCACAAAAATAATGTAAATCATTTTCCTCAAACAGCGGATTGATTTCTATTGTATCATCGTCTCTGGCTCTTACACCGGCAAGACCGCTTAAAACAAGATCACAATAACTGGAATGATTGTAATGTCTGCCGCGTGTCCTTTGAAATTCATCCCAGCCATTGTTGATAATATTTTTTCTGGTCAACCATTCCCCGGTAAAGGGGTCGAGATTTTCATCAATATAAGGTTTTTTTTCGCCGTTTTCCCCAGTTTCATACTGAGAATTTGTATAACGCTTCAGCCAATTGAAATAGTCTGATTTTGACATAATATCCTGATCGTATTGATTGATAAAATTTCCCAATGCCGTTAATGTCTGAGAGGTTGCAAAAGGCCAGGACGGACCATTCCATAAACAAACGTGAGGAAATTGTTTCATAAATTCCGGATGATTTCTTTCGGTGGTGGTAGGACCATACGGAGCATAAAAATAATTTTCGTCGTTAAGAAATTTCCATGCTTCGTTTTTATCTGCATCCGGCATATTGAAATACCATGGCAGATAGCCAATCAACTCCCGAACATCACAAAGCCAATATCCGTTTTTTCGGTTTTTGTAAAAGGAAGCTTCATTATCCCAAAGAAGCTGGTCCATCCTTTGCTTCTGTTTTTCTGCTTCCAGCTCATAAAACTTCTTTTCTTCCGACTTTCCAAGTCTACCCGCTATTTTGGAAAGTGCAACCGCATCCCCATAATGATATGCGTTAATACTGGGACGACAGCCGTTTCCGCTGGCAGAAAACTCCATTCCATCAAAGTCATCCACCTGATACAGAAGGTTATCGCTTTCCCGGAACTGATGTCTGCTTTCCCACTTGGTGTAATTTTCTTTCAGATTTTCATATAATGTTTCTGCCAGAGAAAAATCACCGGTTACCTGACAGATTGCATAAACAGAATCCGAGAGCCAAGTACTGTATGTCATCGGGTCTGCGCCTTCTTTGAACCAAAAACGGGCATAATCCTCCAGATATTTTTGATTGTGCAACCATCTGCCCTCATACATATGATGTCCGATTGGGCAGGCAATACTTCCGTATATACCACCCCAAAACACCTCGGGCGTAAATTCGGTAATGATGTACCCCAGAGGAGTCTCCTTAATATGACTGCAAAAGCTATGCCAACGATAATAATATACCTCTTCAATATTTTTATCAGAGATATCCAGAAGTGGTATTCCCACATCAAAAGGAGATATTTCGCCGATGTTATATTGATTGTTCGCTCTGATTTCTGACTCGTTTAATATGTTATATTTGTTCCTTTGCATCGTCATGTTCTCCGTTTATGTCATTTGTAAAATCACATACAATTTGATTTTCGTATGTGTCAATTATAACACAGCGTATAATATTTGTCAAACAAAAAAGTTCTGCCAAATCTGGCAGAACTTTTCCTGTTATTAGAACAAAATAACGATAAACTGGGATACCAATACAACGGCAATCAGTGCGATAGGATAGGTTGCAGCATAGGCAGCTGCAACATCTTCTGTACCTGCAGTACCAATCAGAGTACCAAGTGCAGGAGTACTTGTCATACCGCCTGTCAATGCGCCTAAGTTATTGAGTAAGCTCAATTTCAGGACATATTTTGCAAAAAGATATCCTATAATCATAGGTGCAATAGTCATAATAATACCATATACGAAATACATTACATCAAAAGTTGCAACGAATTCAGCACCGCCGGGAATACCAGCACCTACTAAAAACAACACTAACCCTAACTCACGGAACAGTTTTAAGGTATGCTGGTCCGGCATAATGTTTAATTTGCCGATTCTTCCGAAATGTCCGAATACCAGTGATGCCAATAAACAGCCACCGGTAGTGGTCAGTGAGAAGCAAGTACCATCAAGACCTGCAGAGGATAAAGGAATTTTAATTTTACCTAAGAAGGTACCAAGCACTGCTGCCAATGCAAATACTGCAAATCCATGGTCATCTAAATTGAACAGTTTACCAACCGATTTTCTCTGAGTTTCTTCGCCACCGGACTGAACCAATTTCGCACGTTCTTCATCCATATTTGCTTTGTTCAGTTTCGGAATTAGCTGAACAAACAGCACAACACCGATAACACCGAATATGTATGCAATCCCATGACCAACAGATACCAAGCCGGTAAATTCAGGAGCAACAGTTGCTTTTGCTGCAGAAAATGCGGGAGTTGAGGTTAAGGAACCGGACAACAGACCAACAATCATAGCAACAAATGCTTCGCGGCTCTCGATGGTGCTTCCGTAACCGATTGCATCCCCCATATAAATACAACCCACAGCAGCTAACCCACCTGCTAAAATGATAATCAGGCCTAATAATACATAAGATTTGAAGTTTTTCTTCATATTACCGAAAAATTTGGGACCTGCAATAAAGCCAACAGAGGTAACAAACAGAATCAAACCAAGATTTTCGATAATGGTTAACGCCTGTTCTGCATAGTTAACATCTCCCAGTTTCAGCTGAGCAGATAAGGGGCCATAGAACAAAGCACCGAAAACAAGCGCGATAATAAATACGCCTGCATCTCCCAAGGAAACCCCTTTAATGGTAATTCTGCCCAATGCATATCCGGCAAATAAAATTGCGAACACGCAGAATAATAAAAACGAGATTCCAGTTACAGGAATTACACCGCCAAATAAATTCATACTAAATCTTCCTTTCCGTTGGAATCCCCGAAGATACTAAAATCTCCGGGGAATCTCAATTGCATATTCAAACTTATCTTTCGTGACGGGCATACTGCGGTAACAGCATGGGAGATACACTGTCGGTTGCCAGACCAGCAGCTTCCAGTTCTTTTGCGTAAGCCTGAACATGGTCTAAATTCATAGCACCCAAAGTGGTTTCTTTTGCTTTTCTTGCAGCAGCTTTTCCTGCATTTCTACCGAACACGATAATATCGAGTAAGGAGTTACCCATCAGACGGTTTCTGCCGTGGATACCACCAACTGCTTCCCCTGCTACCAGCAGGTTGGGGATTGCTTTGGTGTAACCCTCTCCACCAATTTCCAAACCACCGTTCTGATAGTGAAGAGTGGGATATACTAAAATGGGCTGTTTTCTCATATCAATGCCGTAGTTCATATACATACGAAGCATTGCAGGAATTCTCTTTTCGATAGTGCCTTCTCCGCCTAAAATTTCAATCATAGGAGTATCCAGCCATACACCGGAGCCTAAGGGAGTATCTACCCCTTTTCCGTTTGCGCATTCACGGATAATCGCAGATGCAGAAACGTCTCTGGTTTCCAGCGGATGTGCATAGGCTTCCCCATCTTTATTTACCAGCATTGCACCCAAGGAACGAACCTTTTCGGTTACCAATGCACCGAAAATCTGAGAGGGATATGCAACACCGGTGGGATGATACTGAATGGTATCCTGATACAGAAGAGGAGCGCCTGCTCTGTATCCCAGCACCAGACCGTCAGCAGTTGCACCGTAGTGGTTAGAGGTGGGGAAATTCTGATAATGAAGTCTGCCTGCACCCCCGGTTGCAATGATAACGGTTTTTGCTTTTGCAACCAGAAAATCGTCGGTTTCCATATTTAAAAGAACAGCACCGGCAACCTGCCCTTTATCGTCTTTAATCAGTTCCACAGCAGAAGTAAATTCTACAACCGGGATTTTACGGTTGATTACTTCATCACGGAGGGTTCTCATAATTTCAGCACCGGAATAGTCTTTACAAGCATGCATTCTCTTACGGGAAGTACCGCCACCGTGGGTGGTAACCATTCTGCCGTCAGCATCTTTATCAAACATAACGCCCAGGTCATTTAACCAACGGATTGCATCGGGAGCTTCCATAACCAGACGTTTTAAAAGCTCAGGACGAGCTGCAAAGTGACCGCCACCGAATGCATCTAAATAGTGCTGAACGGGAGAGTCATTTTCTTTATCTGCTGCCTGAATACCGCCTTCTGCCATCATGGTGTTGGCATCACCGATACGAAGCTTGGTAACAATCATAACATTTGCACCTGCTTCGTGTGCTTCAATTGCTGCAGAAGATCCTGCACCACCGCCGCCGATAACCAATACATCAACATCATAGTCCACTTTAGACAAGTCGATATTTTCATTTAACAAACGGCTGTTGGAATGAAGCAGTCCGGTTAATTCAACGGGTGCTTTTTCTCCTTTGTTAGGACCGATTTTAATCTCAGCAAATCCTTCCTGACGATAGTCGGGATGATATTGTTCGAGGAGAGCCTGCTTTTCTTCTGCGGTCATTCTTCTGGGTTCCGTTTTCATACGCTCTGCTCTGGTCGCTTCCACTTTTTTAATGGATTCCAGCATAGATTCTGTAAACATAATTTCTCTCCTCCTTACTTTTCAATTTCTCTGTTATTGTAAAGTTCTTTCATTTCGGTGATGGGCTTTTGCATAATCTGTTCAATCAGCTCATCGTATTCACCGTGGTTGATTTCTGCTACACGGTTTTTCAGATGCTCAGTTTCAGGAGCAATATATTTACCGGTCAGACGACGAGCCAGAACCCCAACCATCGGATGAGAAATTCCTGCCGGGCATCTTACGGAACAGCATCCGCAGCCGACACAGTCAAAAGACAGTTCAGCACATTTTTCAAATTCGCCTCTCTGCGCGTGTGCGATATACTGCATAACATCCAAATCCTGAGTACATGCTTTGGTACAAGCATTACAACCGATACAGCTATAGATTTCGGGATATAATTCCATCATAATCTGCTGATTGGGTTTAATATCATTGATATCATAAGTTCTTTTATCGGTGGGAAAGAACGGAATGCTTGCTACATACATTCCTTCCTGCACCTGAGTCTGACAAGCCAGACAGGTTTTTAATTCATTCTGACCTTTGATACGGTAAATGGTTGCACAAGCACCACAAAAACCGTGACGGCATCCGCACCCTCTTTTTAAGGTGTAGCCCGCATATTCCATTGCAGTCATAATGGTTAATTCTGCAGGCACTTCATAGCGTTTGCCAAAGAAAAATACATTTACTTTATTTTCCATATTTTCAATATCCTTTCTGCATTAGTATTCTGCGGGTAATTCGTCTATTTCGTCACAACGGAATACCGGACCGTCTTTACATACATATTTTGAACCGATGTTACATCTGCCGCATTTGCCCACACCGCATTTCATACGGAGTTCCAAAGTGGTGTATACCTGTTCTTTGGAGAAGCCCATTTCGATGAGTGCAGCCAATACGAATTTAATCATAATCGGTGGTCCGCAAACCAATGCAGTTTTGTTGTTTTCAAAACCAAGCTCTTTTAAGAAAGAAGGAACAAAGCCAACATGACCGTCCCAACCTTCCTGCTCACGGTCAATGGTAAGATGCACATTGATGCCCTCTTCTTTAGCCCAGACCTCTTTGATTTCTTTTAAATAAACCAGGTCATCCATACTTCTGGAACCGTAAAGAATATCCACAGTGCCGTAATTTGCACGGTTATCAATCACATAGTTGATAACCGAACGGAGAGGAGCAAGACCGATACCCCCTGCAATAAATAACAGGTTTTTGCCTTTCAGCTCGGTTTCTACGGGGAAATTATTTCCGTAAGGACCTCTTACAGTCAGTTCTTCGCCCACTTCCATCGTGTGGAGATAATCGGTTAACACACCGCATTTTTTAATACTGAATTCCTGATATTCCTTATTGGTAGGAGATGAAGTGATAGAGAACATCGCTTCCCCAACTCCGGGAACAGAAACCATCGCACACTGACCGGGCAGATGTTCAAACAACTTTCCGCCCTCGGGAGCGTTTACACGAAAGGTTTTAACATCGGGAGTCTGCTGAGTAATTTCGGTAATAATGCCGATTTTCGGAATTAAAGTATCTTCAGTATAATGTTCATGACAATTGCAATCGCACATTATTTGTCTCCTCCTTCCTTCTGGAATGCTTTTACAACTTTTACAATATTTAAGGATGCCGGACATTTTTCCACGCATCTGCCGCAGCCTACACAAGAATACATTCCGTTATTATTTGCCGGGAAATATACCAGCTTGTGCATAAACCGCTGACGGAACCGCTGCATCTGAGAGTTACGGTTGTTTCCGTGTGCCATCATAGTGAAATCGGAATACATGCAAGAATCCCAGCAACGATACCGCTGAACACCGTTTCCGGTGTTGTAATCTTTAATATCATAGCACTGACAGGTGGGACAAACAAAGGTACAAGTACCGCATGCCAGACAAGGCTGATACAATTCTTCCCACAAGGGAGAGTCAAATTTTTCGGTTAAAACATCGCCATTCCAACCCTCTAAGGATAAATTCATATAGGGAAGCTTTTCTACGATGGCTTTGGTTTTTTCCTGCTGTTCTTTTACTTTGGAATCGTCAGCATCGGAAAGCAAATCTTTCACAGCGTCGGTCAAAGCGGAACCTTTTTCAGTCAGCGGATTCCAGTAAAGAACATCTTCCACCAACCAGGTTGCCACGTCGGCTTTGGGGTCGGTACAATCAATGCCGAATGCTTTACAGAAGCAGCTTTCTTCCGGCTCATTACAAGCAAGAGCTACCAAAATGCCGTGGTCACGGCGTGCTTTGTAGAACGTGTCGACAGGCTCGGATAAGAAGACCTTATCCAACACTTCAATGCCTTTGACATCACAACCTTTGATACCAAATACTACAAATTCTTTGTTCTGCAGTTCTTCCGGAGTAATCGAAATTTTATTTTCTGTTTTATTACAGGTATATAAGGTTTCACTCTGGGGGAAGAATGCATCTTTGGGAGATTTTACGGTTTTTAAGGTTTCTAAAGAAACATCGGCATCTTGGGTGTATACACCAAAGTTTACCTGGTCTGCCACGCGGATGGGAAGATATAAATCTTTCGTTTCGGCAATTTTCTGGAATAATGCCGGTAAATCAGTTTTTGCAATCTTTAACATACATTATCCCCTTTCTTCGTTTGGCTCTCTGTCGGTAAACTCAAAGTGAGTTAAGGGAGCTTCTGCATCGATATCTTCTCCGGCAGTATAATCGCCGTAAAACTCGTTGATATCTTTAATGAATTTTCTGTTGAACAAATGAAGCGGAATGCCCTGAGGACAAACACGGCTACATTCCCCGCAGTCCGTACATCTTCCGGCTACATGGAATGCACGGATAATGTGGAACATTTTTTCTTCAAAGGAATCCACGTTTGCTTTCTGTGCACTGTCAAACTTGTTGCTATCAAACACACATTTTCTGCAGCTGCATGCAGGACAAACATTTCTGCAGGCATTACAGCGGATACATTTGGAAAGCTCTTTCTGAAAGAACAAGAACTTTTCTTCCGGAGTCATGCTTTCAATTCTTTGCACTTCAGAAAATCTTTCGCCATCTACAGTGTCACGAGATTCTCCGATAACTTCATCATACACAACATGGTCTTTGCCCTTACAAACATGGCATCGTTCCAGCATTGCACTCTGATAGGAAACTTCCTTGTCACCGTATATGGTTTTAATTTTCAGGGTGTCGCAAGCATCGTCCATACTTGCTCCGGAGATTTCTTCAATCCCCTTAACCCCTTGCTTTCTGATCGTTTCAATGTCTAATTTACCTTTACAGCCGACACCGATAATATATGCTTTTTCCCGGTCAACTCTGTGTTCTTTTAACAGCTGATTGAAGCTGTAAGAATCACAGGGCTTTAAAAATACCAAGGTTTTTCCTTCTTTTTTAGAAGCTTCAATCATATATTTGCTTAAGTTTGCACCGCAAAACGCGTCATAAACAAAATCGGAAAGGTCAGCTTCGGTTTCAAAATAAGACGGTTCGGGATTGTATGCCATATCGCCGGCTTTCCAGCCAAGCACTCTCTGAACCGTTCCGTTTGCCAACAGTTCTTTGGCACGATTCACTAATTCTTGCATCGTAAATCCCCCAATCTTACATTCTCGCCTAAAGAGCGGATTTTTTCGACAAATTCATTCATAGTCTGTGAGAATTTTACACCCTCTGCAGCAGATACCCACTCTACACGGGTTCTGCCTTTTTCGATGCCTAAATAATCCAGCATGGAAAATAACAGAGTCATACGGCGGCGTGCATAATAGTTACCGGTAGAATAGTGACAATCTCCGGGATGGCATCCACAAAGGATAACGCCGTCTGCACCTTTTTCAAAGGCTCTTAAAATAAACATCGGGTTTACACGGCAGGAGCAGGGAACTTTGATGATTTTCACATCTGCCGGATAAGAAAGTCTGCTGCTTCCTGCTAAATCTGCACCGGCATAGCTGCACCAGTTGCAGCAAAACGCAACAATTTTTGGTCTGAATTCGTTTTCGTTTAACGGCATATCGCATCCACCTCCGCAATAATTTGTCTGTTAGAGAAGCCCTGCAGGTCCATAGCACCGGACGGACAGGTAACGGTACAAGCACCGCAACCCTGACACAATGCACTGTTTACCTGTGCAACACGTCTTGTTTCACGGATTCCGTGATCGTTTACTTCTTTATTTTCATAAGTGATTGCACCGTAGGGGCAAACATTTGCACACTGAGAACATCCGTTACATAAAAGCTCATCGGGTTTTGCTGTGCAGGGGTTGGTGGTCAGTTTATCTTTTGCCAGTAAGCCAATCGCTTTCACCGCTGCCGCACCTGCCTGAGCAACTGTTTCAGGAATATCTTTCGGACCCTGACATACACCGGAAAGGAATACACCCGCTGTGGGAGATTCTACCGGACGGAGCTTGGGATGTGCTTCGGTCAGGAAGTTGTTGGTGTCAATACTTGCAGTCAGCATAGTTGCAATTTTACGAACGGAAGCCTCCGGCTCGATTGCAGTTGCCAACACAACCATATCTGCTTCTTTCAAAATCTGTTTGTTATCTAACAGGTCAGAACCCTGAACCAACAGTTTTCCATTGGGCAACGGAGCAACCTTACCTACCTGCCCTTTTACATAATTCACGCCGTATTCTTCCACTGCACGTCTGTAAAACTCATCAAAGTTTTTGCCGGGGGTACGAACATCAATGTAAAATACAGTTACGTTTACATCCGGATATTTATCACGAATCAGCATTGCATGTTTTGCAGTATACATACAGCAAATCTTAGAGCAATAGCTTTTTCCTCTGGTATCGGAGCAACGGCTGCCCACACACTGAATAAATACCATTTCCTTGGGGGCTTTTCCGTCAGAAAGACGTTCCAGGTGACCTTTGGTAGGACCGGCTGCATTCATAATACGTTCCAGTTCCAATGAGGTAATAACGTCTTTACTCTGATTGTATGCATATTCATCGTAGTTGTCTAATTTGATGGTGTCAAAACCGGTTGCAACCACGATTGCACCGTATTTTTCGGTAATGATTTCATCCTGCTGGTTATAATCAATCGCACCAGCCTGACAAACCTTTTCACAAACACCACATTTACCGGTTTTGAATTTGATACAAGCATCACGGTCAATGACAGGAACATTGGGAATTGCCTGAGCAAAGGGTGTGTAGATTGCACTTCTGGTATTTAATCCGCGATTAAATTCATTTAAGGATTTTTTGGAAGGACATTTTTCCTGACACACACCGCAACCGGTACATTTATCGCTGTTAACGCTTCTTGCTTTTTTCCGGATATCTACAGTAAAGTCACCAACAAAGCCGGTTACTTTATCCACTTCAGAGTAGGTATAGATATTGATTTTTTCATGTGCTGCCGCTTCCACCATTTTGGGAGTTAAAATACATGCGGAACAATCCAACGTGGGGAAGGTTTTATCCAGCTGAGACATTCTTCCGCCAATAGACGGAGTTTTTTCTACGATATCCACTTCGTAACCCGCATCAGCAATATCCAATGCAGTCTGGATGCCGGCAATACCGCCACCGATAACCAAAGCACGTTTGGTAACACGGCTTTCGCCTGCCTTAAGCGGAGTGTTTAAGTTTACTTTTGCAATGGCAGCTCTTGCCAAGATAACTGCTTTTTCAGTTGCTTCCTCCATATCCTTATGAATCCAGGAGCAATGCTCACGGATGTTGGCAATTTCCACCATATAAGGATTTAAGCCTGCCCGTTCTGCTGCTTTTCTGAAAGTAGCCTCGTGCATACGGGGAGAACAGGAACAAACCACAACTCCGGATAAGTTCTTTTCTTTGACAGCCTCCAGAATTTTCATCTGTCCGGCTTCGGAACACATATAGGGGTAATCTTCAGCGTGGCAAACACCAGGTTCTTTGCTTACCACTTCAACTACTTTTTTCACATCTACCGTTGCGGCAATGTTGCTACCGCAATGGCATACAAAAACACCAATTCTCTGCATTTTTCTCACCTCTTATATCTTCTGAATGCACTCACCAACAACTGCTGAGGAAGCTCCTCGTCCAAAAGCTCGGGAATTTCGTCAGCGGACAGGTAATCCCCGCCCCGTTCTCTTACCACAATCTGCCGTGCTGCATCAATGAGTTTTCCGGGTTTTACATCTCTGGGGCAACGTTCCACACAAGCAAAGCAGGATAAGCATTTCCATAAGGATTTTGATTCTGCCAGTGCTTCAATATCACCATTTAACACATAAGATACAAACTGATGGGGTTTGATGTCCATTTCGTTAAATGACGGACAAGTTGCAGAGCATTTTCCGCATTTCATACATTTATAAGGATTTACTCCACTGATTTCTTTGATTTTTCCAGAATAGTCTCTGTGGCTCATTCTTCATCCGCCTCCTCTTTTACGCCAAGTGCTTCTGCCAGAAGCTCGGTGAAATAATATACCGGTAAGGTTTCTTTTGCAGACTTGTTTAAGTTATACATACAAAGGGGGCAAGCAGTAATCAGCATATCTGCACCAAAGCCCTTTGCACTTTCGGTAATCGTGTCGCACATGGATTTCGCCATTTCCTTTTCTTTTAAAGAAATATATCCACCGCAACATTCATTACGGTAGGGATAAACCACAGGTTCAGCACCTAATGCACGAATAAAGTCTTCCATAATTTTCGGATTTTCCGGGTTATCAAATGCCATCACGCTACCGGGGCGCAGAAGCAGACAACCGTAATAAGCTCCGATTTTTTTACCGGTTAAGGGATTTACCACTTTTTCTTTTAATTTATCAAAACCAATTTTATCCCGGAGAACCTCCAGATAATGAAGCACGGTTGTTTCACCGCTGTATGGTTCAGACAGACTCATGTAGTTGTTTGCACGGGTTCTGATATCCTCCACATTTTTCATATCATCATTCACGCGTTTAATCACATGATGACAAGCGGAGCAAACGGTTACCAGCTCCTGCCCTTTTTCCTTGGCTTCATTCAGCACACGAACCGAGGAGAGCTTTGTGGCAATTTCGTCATTTCCCAACGGATATACACCGCCGCAACATTGCCAGTTTTCAATTTCCTCCAGTTCAAAGCCTAAAACCTCTGCGCAGCTTCTGGCGTAGCGGTCTAACACCTTTGCTTTGTTTTTCAGGGTACAACCCGGATAATAGCTATACTTCATAATCGGAGTTCCTTTCTTTGGATTTCTCTGTTGCTTTATTCACAGCAGCTTTGTAAGCCGCTGTTTGCTTTATCACTGTTACTGTTTTTATGTTTTGCTTGTTAAAAAAATAACAATTTCGCTCACAAAAAAACAGTATAGCATAATACTGCTATTTGATTGTAGCACACAATCGACAATTTAACAAGCATTTTTTGAAAATTTTTTTATTTTTTTTGAAATTTTATAATTCTGCACAAATTTCTTTTTCTTAAGATTATATTCAACATCATTTTTCATAAGAAAAATCAAAAACACACCCTCCGCTTTTTATACGGAAGGTGCATTTTCAGATAACCTATATTTTGAAGTACCCCAGTGCTTCCAGTATGGAAGAAATTAAAATAAGCAAAATACAAACCGGTGCAACATATTTGATTACCACTTCAAAGAGTTTTTTCTGTTTGAATTTTCCGGAAGATTCCACTTCTTCAATAATCGCTTTGGGTTTTAAAATGTAGCCAATAAAGATACAAGTCAAAAAGGCAACAATCGGCATCAGCACACTGTTGCTGGTGAAATCAAAGAAATCAAGGAAGGACATTCCCAGCAATTTAATACTGCCCCAGGTACCATATCCCAATGCAGAGGGAACGCCTAACAAGACAGAAATCAAAAACACCAGAACACAAGAAAGCGAACGTCTGATTTTAAACTTATCCACAATAATGGACACCACAGTTTCCATCAATGAGATAGAAGAAGTCAACGCAGCAAATAAAACCAACACAAAGAAGGCAATTCCGATATATGTACCGCCCGCCATGGTTTCAAATACTTTCGGCAGTGTTTCAAACATCAAGCCCGGTCCTTTTCCCAAAGCTTCGGGAGTTCCGCCGGAGAATGCAAACACAGCAGGAATAATCATAAGTCCGGCAATAAACGCAATCCCGGTATCAAATAATTCAATTTGTTTTACAGACGATTCCAGACTCACTTCTTTCTTCATATAAGAACCGTATGTAATCATAATTCCCATAGAAAGAGACATAGAGTAGAACAGCTGCCCCATCGCTGCCAGAACAGTTGTGACGGAAAATTTGGAAAAATCAGGCTTGAGATAATAAACCAAACCATCCATTGCACCCGGCATACACAGAGAATAGCCTGCAATCACAATGGAAAGCACAATCAGAATCGGCATCATAATTTTCGATACCTTTTCAACTCCCTTTTCCACGCCAAGTAATACAACAATCGCAGTGACAGCCAGATAAATTACAAACCAGATAACAGGTTCAACCGGCTGGGAAATAAAATTCCCGAAATAGGAATCTCCTGCTGCAAGCGAAGCGGAACCGGATACAAATGCACACAGATACTTCGTTACCCATCCTCCGATGACACAATAATAAGGTAAAATAATCATAGGCACAACAGATGCCAGATAGCCCACAATAGAGAATTTTTTGTTTAAAGAACGAAAAGCTCCAATTGCACTTAATTTTGTTTTTCTTCCAAGTGCAATTTCAGCAGTCATCAATGCAAAACCAAAGGTTAATGCCAAAATTAAATATACCAGAAGAAAAATTCCACCGCCATATTTTGCTGCAAGATACGGAAATCTCCAAATATTACCCAATCCGACAGCAGAGCCTGCTGCTGCAAGAACAAATCCGATTTTTCCGGTGAAGCTGCTTCTTGAATTATTTTCCATCACCAATCATCCTCTCAAAAATTCTAAAAATATCGACATCTATTATATATCACAAACCTCTTTTTGTCAACATCTTTTTATCACACAGCCGGAAATCCTGTCATACAATGATATCGGGAGGTGAATCGAATGTTTTCCTGTAATTGTAACAACAGTTGTGTAGGGCTTTCTGTTATCGCAAGCATTATAATCGGAGTGATTGCCGCATTTTTGCGAATCACTGCAGCAATCACGGTAACTCCTGCCTTTTTATGGGTTCTTTTCGGAATTGCCGTTGTATATCTGGCTGTAGTCTTAATTGTGGCTTCCTCCCTGCGTGGCGGAGGCAGTTGCACTTGTATCTGTCGAATTTTGCCTGCGGTATTAACCGGAATTTTGGGAACAGTGTTAGGCTCTGTCATTCTTCTGGCAATTACCTTTGCGGCAACCAGTATCGTCGGTGCAATCATCACCGGTGCCTTGCTGTTTTTCTTTGCTCTGCTCATTACTGCAACTGCTTGTCTGATAACCTGTATCACAGGCTGTAACGATAAAAACTAACCAATTAAAATGGCTGTAAATATACCGAAACCTTTTGATAGAATTTTGGTATATCTTGCAGCCATATTTCTTATTTTTGTAGTTTTTTGGTTTTTCTTGTACTTTTTACTTGTATTTTGTGGATAACTGTGTTATAATGTTCACAGAATTTTCACAAATAAATTAAAGAGAGGTACTCCCTTTGATACAAAAAAAAGAAGGAAGAAGAATTAAAAGCGGTCCGCCGATGGATGCCGTAGCCGCATTTATTATGCCGAACAGAAACGGTGCAGCCAACACCTTCCAGGCAACCGCTGACATTGGAAAATGCGAAGAATTGATTCGTCAAAAACGCGCGGAAGGTTATGCAGGATTCGGAATGATGCATATTTTTATGTCTGCCTATATTCGGGTGGTTGCCGAGCTCCCCGGTGTAAATCGTTTTATCCGCGGGCAGCGTTTGTACGCCAGAAACGGAATTGAAATCTGTATGGCAATCAAAAAAGAAATGAAGCTCAATGCACCGGAAACTGTGGTCAAGCTTTTTGCTACTCCCCAGGATACAGCAGATATGGTTTATCATACTTTATCTCAGGTAATTACCGAAAACAAACAAGAAGGCGATCACAACAGTATGGATCTTGCCGTTAAAATCCTGGTTAGTCTACCCGGAATTTTATTAAAAGCAGTGGTTGGTCTTTTAAAGGGAATGGACTATTTCGGATTACTCCCCCGCTTTCTTACCAAGCTGAGTCCGTTTCACGGTTCTCTGTTCATTACCAATCTGGGTTCTTTAGGTATCCCGCCTGTCTGCCATCATTTATATGATTTCGGGAATTTACCCGTGTTTATTGCAATGGGGAAAAAAAGAACTGAATATGTGACGGACAAAACAGGGGAAGTTTTGAAGAAAAGAATGATAGACTTCACAGTAGTATGTGACGAAAGAATTTGCGACGGTCACTATTATGCCAGTGCATTCAAACGGTTAAAAAGGCTGATTGAAAATCCGGAGGAATTATTTCTGCCTCCAAAATCTGTTATCGAAGATATTAAATAAAAATCACGTAAAAAAAACTCTGCAACCTGTGTTGCAGAGTTTTTTTTACATCATCTCTATAAATACTAAATACATAATCGGCAAAGTGATAATAGCCAATGCGTGAGAAATACTGGCCATAGACGCGCCCGTTTGGGTATCTCCGCCATATGCCGCAGGATACACTATAGTATTCATTCCCAAGGGGGCTGCAAATGTAACAAGCGTCAGCAGCATAATTTCTTTTGGAATATGAAGCGCCCGCATCACCAGCATCATAACTGCCGGAATTGCAATCAACCTTAAAAAAGATACAACATAAACTTTTCCGTTGGAAATCAATTTCTTAAAATCATAACCACCGATGATAAATCCGGCAAGCACCATTGCTACAGGTCCCTGACATTTCCCTGCCGATTCCAATGCAGTTACAAAAAACTTGGGGAAATACTGTGCAGTATTTGTTAACCCTATCACAATTCCCAAAACCAATGCAACCAGCGGCGGCTTCAATAAACCGTTCTTCAGATTTTGTAAAAATCCGGCACTTTTTTCTTTGGGAACTAAGATATAAAGCCCCCAGCTATTACACACAATGCCAAGCAATGCTGTAAATAAAGTATATTTATAGAGCATTTCTGCTCCCCAGATTTCCTGAACGATAAACATACCCAAATAGCCATAGTTGCCGAACGTCAGTGCATATCGGTAAATATTACGCTGATAATCTTCAGCCGATGTTCCGCTTTTTTTCCGAACAAACAAATAGGAAAGCAAATATGCCCCTGCAACTGCAACCAGGACAACCGCCAGACCGTATAACATCAAAGGATAGTTTTCCCGAAAAGACTCTATGGTGCATTGAGTCATCTGTGTATGTAAAAACAAAGCCGGAACAAAGACATTAGCCAACAGCTTTGCAATCGCATTATCCGAATTTTCGGGAAAATGACATTTTTTCCGGATTACTAAACCTGCCATAATCATTGTAAAAATGGAGAGCATCTGTTCTAATGTTAAGTAAAAAAATTGCATCTGTATTCTCCTTCTATCTGCCCTTAAAATATCACTATAACAGATTTAATCGCTAATAACGATTGGAACAATCATTATAGAATTTGTAAAATCTTTAACTATTTTAGCACACTCTCTGTAAAATTGCAATACACTTTTTTTAATTTTATAATTTATTTCTAAATTTTTACAATGGATTTCAGATTTAAAAATCTCAGCACACAGCAGATAAAAAAATCATGCTTATTTTTTTCTCACACTTGCATTTTTACAACAAAAATGCTATACTAATATTATTCAAATTTTACGAATTTTAACATTATAAAAAGGGAGAATAGCTATGGCACTGGAAATTCTATACGGAAAGCAACAAAAGAATAAAGATTCTTTCTTGTTTTCAAAAATAAAAGAGTGTATTGACAGTGGTCAGGATGTGCTTTACATCGTACCGGAACAGTATTCCTTCAATGCGGACAAAAACCTGCTGAATATGCTGGGTGAAAAATATACTCATCTCACCGAAACCGTTAACTTTAAACGACTGGCTACCGTTGTGAATAAGCGATTTGAAAAAGATCACCTTGACTACATTGATGATGAAATCAAAACACTGATACTCTACAAAATCATCAAGGAGAATTCGGAACTGTTGTCCACCGTGAAAAACCGGAAAAACAGCCCGGACTCCGTAATGATTTTTAAAAATATTCTCTCTGAATGTAAAGGACATCTCATCGGTCACGAAACACTGGAAGCCATTAAAAGCAATCTGGAAAAAGGCACATTCTTATATCAAAAAATCAGCGACCTGGATTTTATTCTCACCCATTACCAAACCGAAATTTCCGAAAAATTCAAGGATTTTGAAGATAGCTTTCAAATTCTTGCCTCTAACATAAATGAACACGGGTTATATCAGGATTTTCAGGTTTTTATTGATCATTTCATCTCCTTTTCTCCTGCAGAATATCAGGTGATTTCAGCATTATTAAAACAAGCCAAAAACGTCTTTATTCCCCTTCTTTTAGACGATATTTCCGAAAAAGAGCCGGGTGACCTGTTCTTCCCCACCTATCGTACCTATCAACAATTACTGAAGCTTTCCAAAGCACAAAACCAAACCGCTTCCATCAAAAAAGCCGAAGATACCTCCGACAATTTCTTTTGTCAGTTGTTTGACGGCATTCCCGACAATCAACCAACACTTAACATTACGATGGTGAATGCTAAAAATCAGCAGGACGAAATCCGTTTTGTTGTGGACACCATTCAAAAAAAAGTGTCAGAAGGTGCATCGTATTCTGATTTCACGGTGTTAACGGGCGATTTGGGACTGTATCAGAATGACATTGAAAAAATATTTTCCGATACCCGGATTCCTTGCTTTATCGACTGTAAAACCCCTTTGACGGAAAATCCCATTTCCAAAATTATTTTAACAATGTTTTCTATGGTGCTGTCAGGCTATACCAGAGAATCGGTGACAGAATATTTAAAAAGCTTATGTTCCGTGTATGATGTTCATGATGAAATTTGTATATTTGAAGAACTATTGTGCAGATTTCACATTCAAAAAAATGACATTACCAACCTTGACCGGTGGAATCAGAAATGTGAATTTTTCAAAACACAGAAAAATTATTATACCGACAAACTGGATATCATTCAAAAGGTATATCAGCGTTTTCTTTTGCCGGTTATTCAACACTTTCATCATCCCGAAAATTATCTCAATGCCTTTCAAAATTATACGAAAGAGTTAAAACTGGAGCAAGCAGTCCGAGCTTATCTGGAACAAACGGAATCTGCACTCCGTCAGGAAACCGCTGCGGCATATAACATTATTTTAACTGCCATTAAAAATATAGATATTTTAATCGGAACAGATAAAATTAAACCCGTTGACTATCTTGCTCTTTTAAGACAATCCTTGGAGCTTTACGAAACCGGCGAAGTACCAGACACCTTAGACACGGTCACAGTGTCGGATATTGACCGGGGGCGAAGCCTGTCATCTCCCTATGTATTCATAATCGGACTGAACGAAGGTGTGACACCGAAAGCATCCGATAATACCACCTATCTTTCTGATTTGGAACGGGAAACCATTGCTGAAATTACCGGGATTGACCTCCCTACCTCTCTTTATGAAAACTGTTCTTCTATGCTGGCATTATACCGTGCATTTTTAACAGCAGAACAGCATTTATATCTGTCCAAAAATGATGCAGAATCCGATACTGAGAAAAAAATGCCATCCTTTATCTGGACGAAACTGCAGCATTTCTCCGATGTTATGCCGTTTGATTGTTCCATGGTCAATCAAACAGAGTATACCCAGCAGGCAGTGATGGCTTTTTCCAATCCCTATAAACAAAGGCTGTCGCCTAAAAAAATTCCGGACGAATTATTGGCAGATGAACGAAAAACAAGACTGCAGATTGTATGGCAAAAACTGGATTCCATGAAACAACTGAATTATTTCGAAACGAAAAAAAAGCTTTCCCGAAAAATACTGGACTCCAAATATCAAAAGCAATTAAACGCCTCGGTCTCCCGCCTGGAAACCTATCAGAAATGCGGCTATGCTTATTTTATTAACTACATGCTGAAAATAAGAGAACGGGAAAATATAAGCTACGACCCCAGAAAAACCGGCTCGATTATTCACAGCCTGCTGGATCGGTTTTCAAAATCTCTGAAGGCGGATAACAAGACTTGGGAAACGATAGACGAAGCCTATATTGAAGCGAAAATTGAAGTTCTTGTTCCCAAAGAAATTCAGCGGATTGCACCGGATTTGTCGTTATTCAATTCACGCACAAAATACTTAATCAAAAAATTGAAACGACTGCTTCGGAATGCAGTTTCATTTATTTCGGAGCAATACAGCCAGGGAGAATTTGTTCCCGTTGGATACGAAATTTCATTTGACGAGAACGGGATTCCCCCACTTACCATTGCACTGGAGGACGGCTCTGTTATGCAAATGTACGGCACAATTGACCGCTGTGATGTTGCAAAAGCCGAAGACCGTTTATATGTGCGGATTATTGATTACAAATCCAGCGCAAAAGAATTTAATTTCACTCTCATCAAGGATGGAATTCAGCTTCAGCTGCTCACCTACTTACGAACCGTAGTGAAAAACGGCGGCGAATACTTAAATTTTACCGGTGAAATTCTACCCGGTGCAGCTTTTTATACCAATTTTGGCGATTCTGTCGTTTCCTTTAAAGAGCGGCCTGCTCCCGATGAAGTAATGCGGGAAATTCGCAAAAAATTCAGTATGAAAGGCTTTGTGCTGAATGACGATTCCCTGATTCGTGCCATCGACCGTCAGCTGGGTGAGCTTCCCTCTTATCATTCGGAGGTGTGTGATATCCGTACTGACAGAAACGGACAGTACAAATTGAAAAATCTTCTGTTCTTAGAGGAATTTAACCGACTCTTAAACGATTGCGAGGAAACCATTCAGACAATCGGAAACAAAATTCAAAGCGGTGATATCGCAATAAAACCGTACCGCTACGGGACTGAAACCGGATGCGATTGGTGTCCCTACGCAAGTGTATGTATGTTCGACCCGAAAATGCACACGTATCGGAATCTGAAAAAGCTTTCCAAAGAAGACTATTTTGAAACCGACTCCAAAGAAGAAACGGCAGGTGAAAACAGTGGCAATTAAATATACCCCCGCACAACAGAGTGCTATTGATATTCGTGAAAAATCTCTCTTGGTTTCAGCAGCAGCCGGCAGCGGAAAAACTGCAGTGTTGGTGCAGCGGATTATCGAAACCGTATGTGCAAAAGACGGCCCGGATATTGACCGGCTGCTTGTGGTAACCTTTACCAATGCGGCAGCCGCAGAAATGAAGGATAAAATCTACAAAGAAATCCTGAACCGACTGTCACAGGACCCAAATAACCGGAAGCTGAAACGTCAAGTGCTCTTAATGTCTAACGCCAATATCCAGACGATGCACGGATTTTGTCTGAATCTTATAAAAAACAACATCAACAAGCTGGATATTCCTGTAAAATTCCGTATTGGAGACGAAACCGAATGTAATATTCTGATGCACAAATGTCTGACCGAGCTGATGGAAGATAAATACGAAGCCAATGATGAAGCCTTTTTACGGTTTGCCGATACTTACGGCTACGGCAGAGATGACAAAAAAATTCATAAGTTGATATTATCCTGCTACAATTTTACTGCAACACTGTCTCAACCGGATCAATTTTACGAATTTTGTAACAATCAGGCAAAAGCAGTCACAGAAGATTTTTCAAAAACTGCCTTTGCAAAAATTATTTTATCCCGATTGCAAAGCTTACTTGCCGACCATGAGACAAATTACCGTCTGGCACTGGAAGAAATTGATGCAAATCCTGATCTGTTTCCCTACCGTGAAATTTATCAGGAGGAATATGAATTTATTAAATCATTGCAAAAGGAAACCGATTTTGTAACCGTTCAATTCCGCTTGAATACCTGGAGTTTTCTTTCTCTGGCACGGGTAAAAGGGAAAAAAGCAGGGACGGATACCGGCTATATCAGAGAAATCCGTGACAATTTCAAAACTGCTTTAAAAGAGTTTCATCCCCTGATTTCCAATTCGATAGAAGATGAACGAAGAGATTATGAAGCAATTTTAGAATGTGTAGAAACCCTAACCAAACTGACGAAAGAGTTTACCAAGCGATATCAGGAAGAAAAACGAAAAAAATCTATCATTGATTTTTCCGATTTTGAGCATTACGCGTTGCAAATTCTGTCGGATGAAAACGGAAATCCGTCGGAAACCGCTATCAGCTATCAGGAAAAATTTGTTGAAATTTTAATCGACGAATATCAGGATACCAACGATATTCAGGACCATTTATTCCGCTTGATATCCAGAAACGGTGAAAATATGTTCTTAGTCGGCGATGTGAAGCAAAGCATTTACGGCTTCCGTCTTGCGAAACCGCAGATTTTTATGGACAAGCAGGAAACCTATCACGATGAAAAGCACGAAGTGATTTTCCTGTCCAACAACTTCCGCAGCAGAAGTGAAGTTGTGGATGCAGTCAACTGCATTTTTTCTCAAATTATGACACCGAAAACAGGCAGAACCGACTACTTAAAAGAAGCGTTAATTCAAACCGCAGATTATCCCAAAGATACCGCCTCCGATTACAGTGCTGAAATTTTGTTGGTTGATAAATCCCAAAAATTTGAACCAAACGACGATACAGAAGATTTTAACGAAGAAGCAGTGATGATTGCCAAACGGATTCATCAGATAATCTACGAAGAAAAAACCGAAGTTTACGATTTAAAAAACAAGTGTTCCCATCCGGCAACCTACGGGGACATTGTTATTCTTCTGCGAAATTTAAAGGAATTTGCCCGCCAGTTATTTGAAACACTGACAGAATTTGGCATTCCTGTGAGCATTGATTTTTCCGAAACCCTCTTTTCAACCGTTGAAATCCGTGTGATGCATGCCATTTTGAAAGCCATAGATAACCCTTATGATGACATCGCACTGTTAGCTTTGCTAAAAAGTCCTTTATTTTACTGGTCGGAGGATGATATTTTTACCGTGCGGAACCTTTCGCCCGACGAACCGTTTTTCTGTGCATTAAAGCTGGCTGAGACCGGGAATGCCAAAGCTGTAAAAAGCTTTCTGGAACAGTTTCAAAGAATTGCTTACACAAAAAAAATCTCGTTTCTGATTGAAACACTTTACCGGGACTATCACTTGAAAGAACTATTCTGTGTTTATAAAAATCCGGAAATCCGAATGGAAAATATGGAAATTTTTCTTCAGCTTGCCCGTTCCTTCGACGATACACAAGCCAGTGGTTTAAAGGGATTTCTGCATTATCTGGAAGCTAACAGCCAATCCGACAAGCAACTTCCGGCATTTCAGGAACATCCACCGAAAAATGCTGTCCGCATTATTACAATGCACAAAAGCAAAGGCTTGGAATACCCCATTGTGTTTGTTTCGGGACTTGGCGGAAAATTTAATCATAAATCCGGAGAGGGACAGATAATTTTCCATCCAACATATGGCTTAGGCGCTGATTATATTGATGAAGCACACCGTTTCTCCTACCCCACACTTACCAAAAAAGCATTGAAAACTGCATTAAAGGAAGAAGAAATCAGTGAAGAAATGCGAATTTTGTATGTTGCCCTAACCCGTGCAAAAGAAAAACTGATTTTAACTGCGACTGTAAACGATGCAGAAAAATCATTTGCGCAGTGGAAAACACAATATGAAACCGTAGGAATTACAAAAGACAGTATGTATACTGCCGGAACATTCATCAATCACATTATGCCGTGTGTGCAATCCGGCTCTCCCTACCGCGTCAAGGTATCGACTGCTGCGGAAATTTTCGGTCAGGAAACAAAAAAAGCATCAGCAGCACAACAAGAAACTGGAATTTTTCCTGAAGCAGAACATTTATTTGTGGAATATCATCATAAGGAGCGAACAGCATTGCCCACAAAAATTGCTGTTACCGAAGCAAACCGTATGCAAAAAGGTGAAATCCCCGCACACACCATATTGCTGTCCGATTTAGACACTCTGGAACAACGGTATTCCCAAAGCGAATACGGAACCTATTTCCACAAGGTGTTTGAGTGTATCAATCTGGATGCCATAAAAAACGGTTTATCTCCCAAAGATGCAATTCGCGATGCGGTGTTCCGTGCCGGAGAACGGGAGTACTCCGAAGATGTTAAAAAGAAGCTGGAACAGTTTTTTCAAACAAATCTGGCTAAAGAAATTCTTACTGCAGACAAGGTGTGTCGGGAAAAGTCATTTCTGGTGCGAATTCCTGCCAATAAAATTTATCCGGTAGACACAGAGGATGCAATTCTTCTTCAGGGAACAACCGACTGTTATTTTATTTCCGACAATGCTATCACCCTTTTGGATTTTAAAACAGACCGCAATCCCAACGAAGAAAAAATCCGGAAAAATTATGCCCGCCAGATTGAGCTTTACAGTTATGCACTGGAAAAGATGGAAGAAAAACCGGTCAGAAAAAAATATATTTATACCGCAAAAAACAACAGCTTCATTGAATTTTAATCCGATAGAAAGGAACACAACATGAATTTTACCTATCATCCCAAGGGAGTATGCTCCCGAAAAATTGAAATTACCATAGAAGATAACATCATAAAATCGGTCCGTTTTACGGGTGGATGCCACGGAAATTCCCAGGGAGTTTCCCGATTGGTTGAGGGCTATGAAGTAACAGAGGCCATCCGCCGTCTGGAGGGAATTGACTGCATGGGGAAAGGAACCTCCTGCCCTGACCAGTTATCAAAAGCATTAAAAGAAGCAATTCGTGCATAAAAAAAGGAGCATTCCTCGGAATGCTCCTTTTTTTAAATTACTCAATATCCAGTTTTAAAAATTCCTGATATGCTTTGTTCCACACTTCCACATCCTGAGGATGATAGGTTGTGGTGGTTTCTGAGTTTTTAATAATCTGTCTTGCTGTTTTTAAATCCTTGATATCGCCGCCCGCAATCAGCTGTGCTGCAACATTACCAAGAGCAGTTGCTTCAATGGGCCCTGCAACCACATCTACACCACAGGAGTTTGCTGTCATCTGACAAAGCAGATTATCTTTCGTTCCGCCGCCAACAATGTGAATCACTTTATAATTTTTGCCGGTAACATCTTTGATGTTTTCAAAAGCATAGCGATATTTCAGTGCCAAGCTCTGATAAATACAACGCATTACCTCCCCACGGCTTTCGGGAACAAACTGATTTGTTTTTTTGCAGTAATCCTTAATATGCTGGGGCAGATTTCCGGGCTTTCCGAAAATGGGATAATCAGAGTCAATAAAGCATTTGAATGCTTCTTCCGCCAAGGCTTCTTTTTCCAAATCACCATAGGTTACGGCAAAGCCTTCCCGAATCCACTGCCGTCTGGATTCCTGAATGAGCCACAAGCCCATAATGTTTTTCAAGAAGCGGATGGTATTGTCATATCCGCCTTCATTGGTAAGATTATATTTCTGTGATTTTTCGTTAATATACGGAATTTTGGATTCTGTACCGAACAAAGACCAGGTGCCGCAGCTGATATAGATAAAATCTTCTTTTTCAGAGGGCACTGCCATAACTGCAGATGCAGTATCGTGAGAACCAACTGCACAAACCGGAACAGAGGGAACACCCAATTCTTTACAGATTTCTTCTGATAACATTCCCTTTTTTGTACCGGGCTGAACAATTTTCGGGAACAACCGTCTGGGAATACCCAATTTGTCAATTAAATCAAAATCCCATTCTCTGCTTTCGGCATTCACAAGCTGAGTGGTGGAGGCGTGAGTATATTCCACAGTTTTTTCTCCGGTTAAGAAATATGCCAGTAAATCCGGGAACAACAGGAAACAATCCGCACGGTCTAACAAATCTTTTCTGTATTTTGCCAGATAATATAACTGGAATAAAGTATTAAAGGACATAAACTGTGTTCCGGTTTTCTGATAAATTTCTTCTTTGGGAACAATCTGGAATACTTCTTCCATAATGTTATCAGTTCTGGTATCACGGTAATGTACGGGATTTTCCAAAAGGCGACCGTCTTTATCAATCAAGCCAAAGTCAACGCCCCAGGTATCAATCCCGATACTGTCGAAACCGCCGTTATGATGTGCTGCTAAAATCCCCTGCTTGATTTCAAACAACAAACGAAGCACATCCCAATACAAAGTTCCGTTTACGAAAACCGGGTCATTGGGAAAACGATGTACTTCCTTTAACGAAATTTTATTATCATCATAGGAACCGATTATGGCTCTGCCAGAAGATGCACCAAAATCGAATGCTAAAACATTTTTACTCATTGTAATTTCCTCCTATTGTATTTATTCTACTGTTACTTTATTTTTCTTCAAGATTTTTTTCCAATCCTCCGACAATTCTTCATCCGTAAACAACATATCAATTTCCGAAAAGCTGCTCAGTTTAATAAATCCTACCTTTTCCAGCTTGGATTTGTCCAGTAAGAGAAACTTTGTCATACTGTTATTGAGCATGGCACGTTTAATCTGAAATTCCACGTCGTTGGATTCTAAAATCCCCTGCTCCATTGTCATCCCCTTACTGCTGAAAAATATCTTATTGGCACAGAAATTTTTGTTGATATTATCTACAGCAACTTCACCCACAAATGACTGATTGTTTACATCCAGTACACCACCGGTGGAAATCACTTTCATTTTATCACAACCTGAAAGCTCTTCTAAAATCTGCAGATTGTTCGTAATAATCGTGATATTTTTCATATCCTTTAATTGTTTGGATAAATAATATGATGTGGTAGACCCATCCAGGAAAATGGTGTCACCCGGACGGATATGATTGACTGCCTTTCTCGCAATGGCAATTTTTCCCTCAATATTTAATCCACGTCGTTTTTCTAAAGATAAATCCAAATTGGATTCTTCAAACGGAACTGCACCGCCATGGGTACGGGTCAATTGCTCCGACTGCTCCAATTTTTCCAAATCTCGACGGATGGTTTCCACAGTCACCTGCAAATCGCGACTCAAATCATTTACCAGAACGCTTCCGTTCTGATTCAGTAATTCCAATATTCGTTTTCTTCTTTCCAGTGCAAACAAACAAAACACCTTCCTTATAACGAAATAGGCTTTCACGAGAAATCCCATAAAGCCTACCGTCAATTTTATATTATTGTAAGTACTGCCACAAATCAATGTGGGGCGATGCAATGACAGCAGTGTCATTCAGCACGCCGTTTTCAATGGCATTTTGTGCACCTGCCTCTACCCCTGCGGTTACTGCCGCAACAGTACCGGACAAGGCAACATAAGCCTTACCGCCCATACCTCTTGCAATACGAAGCTCCACAACTTCAACCGCTGCAGCTTTTAATGCAGCATCGGCAGCTAAAATGCAAGATGCCACAGAAAATGTTTCAATAATTCCCAGCGCGCCACTCGTTTCACCTGCTGCCGCACCGTTTAACGCATCGAACACACGGACATCAATGTTGCCAAATTCCGAAATATCCAGAATGTTTTCTGAAAAATTGGTGCGGGCATAATCACAAGCGACCTTAACAGATGACACACTACCGCCAAAAATCATCACAAATTTACCGGGGCATATTGGTTGTGCCATAGACATTTGAATCTGTGTTTTCTTCAAAATATTATCGCAAACCAGATACCCTTTTGCAATATTATTGATTTCTATAATTCCGATTGATACCATCATATCTGATTCCCCACCTGTTCAGTCCTTATTCCACCGCAATATGAACGGCGGATTCGCTGATTTCCACCACAGTTCCGTTGACAGAGCTGTGAATATTTGTGCTGAGTGCATTTTCCTTTGCTTTCACAATAATTTGACCTACGGTCACAGCATCCCCCACCGAAACCGAAACGTCTCCGGGTGCACCAATGTGCTGTTTTACCAGGATGCTGACACGAGCGGGATTTGGAAGCTCCAGATAAGAAAAGTCATCCCGTTCATATTTTCTAATACCCAACCGGTTTACCAAACGTTTTGACGGAACTTTTCTGTAATTTCGCACTGCTTTGGGAACGGTCTGCTCCATTGGAACAGCCTTAATTCCATTTTTTAACAGTTCAGCCTTTACTCGTTGGAATAAACGGTTCGGGCTGATATTCTGCGGGCAGGCAATGGTTTGGCACACGCCGCAGTTGGAGCAATAAAAAGCTCCCATAAACACCTTTGTATCGTTTGCTTTTGCAGAAAGCCTTTGCACAATTTTATGCGGTTCAATGGGGTAGCCCATCAAATGCCTGGGGCATAAATCCGTACACATTCTGCAGCCGCAGCAATTTCCGGAAGCACGATTTAAAGAATCCGAAAGTTTTCTTGTTTTTAAGCGGATACAAAGAGTGTTATTGTCTATGATTAAAATACTTTTCGTTGTTTTCGTTACTACCGAGGTGTTCGGGTTAATGATGTTTCCCATCATGGGACCACCCTCTAACACACTGCAATCTTGAGGAACACTGACACCAAGAGAATCCAGAACATAAGAAACAGGCGTTCCGATAGCAACCTTTATCACATAGGTTTTCTCTGTGTTCCCTGCAACGGTAAGATATTTATGGGTCACCGCCTTATCTTCCATTGCGTTAGCAATGTTAAAGAGAGTTTCCGCATTGATAACAACCACTCCGACTGAAATCGGCAATTGCCCTCCCGGAACCGCTTTTCCCAAAACATCCTGAATTAAAATGATTTCGTCACCGGATGGATACACATTGCCTGTAAACCGATAAGAAACCAAATCGGAAACTTTTTTGGGATGTTCCATCCCCAGAAGCTCTCCGGTGTGCTGCTTGATGCCAATGACGCCATGCTTTGCTCCTGTAATTTTTACTAATGCTTCCAAAGCAGTTTCCAAACGGGAGGATTCTTGGGACAAAAGATAAAAGTCCGTTTTCAAGAGCGGCTCACATTCAGTTGCATTCACCAGAATTGTTTCAATATTGTCTGCCAGTTTTACATGGGTGGGAAACCCCGCTCCTCCGGCACCGACAACACCGGCTTTTTGTATCAGTTCTTTTACGTTCTGCATAACAATCCGTTTCCTTTATCCAAGTAACCCCTTTATCTTCCCCAAGAATTATTGGTTATAATTGGATTCGTCCACAATTCCCACAATGACTGCATCAATTGGGGTTTTTTCATTCTGACAAGCAAATCTTGCACTGTCGCCTAAGGTAACTAATACCATTTCACCAATTCCTGCGCCTAAAGTATCAATGGCAACGACATAATCATCTTTTCCTTTGCCGATATTTACCACCATCAATTTGGAACCGGTTAAGCTGTCTAATTTGCGAGTGGAAAAAATGGAACCTGTAACTTTTCCTATTACCATAATAATACATTCCCTTTTCTATATTTATTAAAAAAGTCTATTTTGAAATAATTCTTACATTGTCGCCGTTTTTTAAACCTGCAGAGTTTGCATCGTCTGTATCAATGTGCATTTCGGTATTGAAATCATCTCTGACTCTGACCTGCACATCGAAAAATCTGGTGGGTTTCACACCGTCAATTTCAACATCTACCAGAGAATTATCGGTAACACCGAATTTTCTTGCAGTGTCAGGAGTCATATGAATATGACGGTTTGCAATAATTACGCCTTCGTCCAGGTAGATAGCTCCCTTCGGCCCTACCACAACTAATCTTTCAGACCCTTTGATTTCGCCGGAAGGACGAACCGGAGGACTTACTTTCAGCACAAAGGTATCGGTTCTGGAAATTTCAACCTGAGTATTTTTACGAACCGGACCGAGCACACGGACATTTTCAATGGATTTTAAGGATTTTCCCACTAATGTTACCACTTCTTTTGCCGCATATTCTTTTCCCATCAGAGGTTTTAACACGGTCAGCTCATAGCCTTTGCCAAACAGCTTCTCCAAATCCTCCTGAGAAAGATGAATATGACGCTGGGAAACTCCAACTTTAATTTCTGCATCTGTATTGTTATCTGCAGTGGTGTCCGGAGTGCATTTATACATTGCTAAAACCTGTTTTACCACTTCTGTTACGATTTTTTCACGTTCCATATCATTCACATCCTTTGTTATTTCTAAGAAAATACTTTCAAGTCATTCTTCCTCATTCAAGGGAACAATCAGGAAGAACACCCTGAAAACTTTGCAAGGCGGAACACGGGAACCCCCGTGTTCCGTTTGCAGTTTCCAATAGACCTTTAATTAGTCAATCTGGGGCAGAATTTTTTCTACGTCGCCGTGGGGTCTGGGGATTACATGAACAGCAACAATTTCACCCAGTCTTGCAGCAGCTTCAGCGCCTGCTTCGGTAGCAGATTTTACTGCACCAACATCGCCTCTAACCATAACACTTACTAAACCGGAACCGATTTTTTCAGTACCGATTAAGGTAACGTTAGCTGCTTTTACCATTGCATCTGCTGCTTCGATTGCAGCTACTAAACCTCTGGTTTCAACCATTCCTAATGCTTCAAAGTTCATTATGAATACCTCCATATTTTATTTGTTTTTTGTTTTTTCGTTATTGATTAAAATCTGTGAAAAATTTTGTTACCTCACTGTGAGGTCTTGCAATTACTTCACAGCATTTTACATTGCCGATTCTTGCGGCAGCCGCTTTACCGGCTTCCACTGCGGAAGTAACAGCGGACACATTTCCTGCAATTACCATAGTAACCAACCGACCGCCTAATCTCCGTTCGATATGAACCAAACGGACATTGGCAGCTTTGAGCATAGCATCCAAGCCCTCGATTGCAGCTGCTAAGGCTTGCACTTCCAATAAACCTACTGCTTCCATTGTTTTGGTCTCCTTTCACTACGGGAATAGTCTCTCACTCCAAACGGAATGAGAGACATCCGTTCGATAGAGTCAAGGATGGAATCTTACTTCAGTTCAGGTAAGATTTTTTCCACATCACCGTGGGGTCTGGGAATTACGTGTACAGCAACGATTTCACCCAGTCTTGCAGCAGCCTGAGAGCCTGCTTCGGTAGCAGCTTTTACTGCACCAACATCGCCTCTAACCATAACACTTACTAAACCGGAACCGATTTTTTCGGTACCAACTAAAGTAACGTTAGCTGCTTTTACCATTGCATCTGCTGCTTCAATTGCAGCTACTAAACCTCTGGTTTCAACCATTCCTAATGCTTCAAAATTCATTTTTTCTTCCTCCTGGCCTTTGGCCTTTTATAATAATTTTTATTAACTTAATTTATTCCCCGATTTTCTGTTGAGCAGGATCTTCCCCTTCGGGTTTTGCTTTGGGTTTTCTGCCCCGTTTCTTCGGTGCAGTCTCCACATTTTCGGGAACTTGTTTGGTTTCTTCCGGTTGTGAAGAAACAGCTTCAACCGGCTCAGCCGGTTTTTCTTCCGCCACCGTTACGCGCGGAGTTTTCTTTTTGGCTGTTTTTTTCCCAATGGGTTCCCTGCCGACTTTGGATAAGAACGCAAGCTTGTCAATATCCGGGCCGGGTCGGGAAATGATATGAGATACAATGTAGAGTCCCTTTTCTTCCGCATGTGCTTTCGCAGCTGCAACACCGGCAGTAACTGCCGAAACAGAACCTTCCATCTTCACAATCATCACCAAGGGAACTTCAGCACTGTCACCATTTGCAGGTTTTGTGGTATCCAATGCAATGATGTTTACCGCGGCTGCTTTTGCAGCAGCATCAGCACAACAGATTGCAGTGGTAAAACCAAAAACCTCAACCATTCCCAATGCATTCATGGTAAATCCTCCTTACTGTTCAGATTTACTCTGATTATTCATTGATGATGGCAATTTTTAAGCCTTCCATCTTCAGGTTGGTCTGGTGAGCTTCGTTGATTTTAGAAAGCGGATACTTATGAGTAATCAGCTTTTTAATCGGTAAACCAATGCCCTGTGCTCTCTTTAAGAAATCAAAGGTAGTTGCATAGTCGCGTAAGGTATACACCCAGGAACCAACCACAGTCAATTCCTTTGAACAGATATCGAAATGCGGATTGATGGTAGCATCTCCACCATTGATGAAGAAGCCAAGCTCGCAAAGCCCGCCGCCTTTTCTCACAAATTTGTAAACATTGGAGTGAGCGATGGGAGAACCGGTACACTGGAATGCAAAATCTGCAAAATATCCGCCAAATGCATCTTTAACTCCTTCGGTCAAGGCTTCGATACCTTTGTAGTTCTTGAAGTTAACAGATTTGTCTGCGCCCATTTCTTTTGCAAACTGCAATCTCTTTTCTTCACCGTCTACTGCAACGATATTTTCAACACCCATGGTACGCAGGATTGCGATACAAAGTAAACCAATGGGTCCGCAGCCCTGAACCACTACACGGCTGTTGAATCTTAAAATGCCAACAGTTTTTGCACGTTCTACTGCATGAATCAGAACTGCCGCAGGTTCAATTAAAATTCTGCTTTCCAGGTCAAGGTCGCTAACATTGAACACGGTAGAACCGCCTCTGATAACCATATAATCAGCAAACCAGCCATTCAAATGGATATCGTCATCCGGAATCAAGCCGTATACATCAGCACCGTCACCAACGTTTTGTTTGTTCAGGTCAAACATGGTAATGTTGGGGTCATCTTTAAAAATCATACAGGTAACTACCTTGTCACCAATATTTAAAGCTTTGCCCGCGCTGTCTTTTTTCACATTTTTACCCATTTTTACGATTTCACCGGTGCCTTCATGGCCTAACACAACGGGAATCAAACCAAAGGGGTCTCTTTTAAATTCGTGAGCGTCGGTTCCGCAGATACCGCAGCCTTCCACTTTGACTAAGATATCGTCATCCCCAAGTTCAGGAATGGGAAATTCTTTAATGTCATAGTGTTCTAAAGAAGTCAGCATAGCTGCTTTTGCAGTTTTGGGGATGGGACCTGCAGTTTTGCCGCAGGTACAGTTACCGCCACAGCTGCAATCGGAGCCGCCGTTTAAGTTGGTTAAAACTTGTTTTACGATTGACTCAATCGCTTTTTCATTCATTTCCATCGAACTATCCCTCGTTTCTCTTATATGATACATTTTTCACTAAATAATACGGAAGCCATCCACCAGAACACATCTTCTCTGACGGGTAAAGCTTTTTGCGGAGGTGATACCTTCCCCGGTAGGACCGGCAATGGTAAAGGTGGTGTGACCTTCGCCGCCTGCACCGATTCCTGCATAGGAGGGTGCATTTTTCACAAAGATAGTAGTTTCAACTTCTCTTGCGAATTTGGTTAAGTTGTCAATATTTTTGGAGTGCATATGAGCACTGTGACGATTGCCATGTTCATATTTTACACCCAGACGGATTGCTTCGTCAACATCTTTTACAGATACGATGGGTAAAATCGGCATCATCAGTTCTTCCGACACAAAGGGATGATCCTCTGTGGTTTCGCAGATAATAAGACGGGTATCCTTCGGAGCATCGGTAATTCCGATTGCTTCTAAGAACAGGTTTGCGTCCTTACCAACCCAATCTTTATTCAGCATCAGCTTACGTTTCGGTCTGGGAGAGCAGCCTTCCCCTTGTTTACATTCTTCTTCGGTTAAGGCAACTTTTACCAGTTTATCAATATCAGACTGTTTTTTCAGTAAATATGCACCACTCTGAGTCATATAGTGAATCAGCTCGTCTTTAATGCTTTCTACTGCAAAACATTCTTTTTCTGCAATACAGGGTAAGTTATTGTCAAAGCTTGCACCGGCAACAATATCTTTTGCCGCTTTTCTGATATCTGCAGTTTCGTCAACAATAACAGGCGGATTACCCGCACCTGCACCAATTGCTTTTTTACCGGAGGAAAGCAGGGTTCTTACTACGCCCGGGCCACCGGTTGCAACCAGTAATTTTACATCTTTACACTGAATCATTGCATCGGCAGTTTTTAAAGTGGGTTTCACAACGGAAACAACCACATTTTCAGGGCCGCCTGCTTCCAATACAGCACGGTTGATTAAGTCTACCGCATAGTTGGAAGTGTTGATTGCTCTGGGATGGGGATTGAAAACAACACAGTTACCGCCTGCCAACATCCCGATTGAATTACAAAGAATGGTTTCAGAAGGGTTGGTGGTGGGAGTGATACTTCCAATCAGACCAAAGGGAGCCATTTCAATCACAGTCAAGCCGTTATCACCACTGAACGCGTTCGTCTTTAAATCTTCGGTGCCGGGTGTTTTTTCAGCTACCAGAGTGTGTTTGATAATTTTATCGGTCACTCTGCCCATTCCGGTTTCTTCCACGCCCATTTTTGCCATGGTTTCAGCTTCTGCCATAATTTTTTCTCTGATTTTGGTAATCATATTTTCACGCTGTTCCAAAGAATAGCCGCGGAACAGCTTATATGCTGTTTTTGCCGCTTCCAATGCTTCTTCCATCGTGTCAAAAACACCTTTATATTTACCGGATGTTTTCGGAGCAGCGGTTTTGCCTGCCATTCCTTTAATTACCTGTTCAACAATGCTTGCAATTTGTTGTTCGTTCATTTCAAATACATCCTTTCATTTGTTACTCATTTATTTGAAAATCTCTTTTGCATATTCTGCCAAAGCAGTATCTTGCTCCAGTGTGCCGCCACTGACGCCAAATCCACCCACGATTACTTGATTTCTAACAAGTGGAATGCCGCCTCCAAACATAACCAATCGGGAATCCTGATGCTGAATACCATACAGAGAATCTCCCGGCTTGGACAATTCTGCAAGATTTGCAGTGGGCATTTTCAGGCTGACGGAGGTGTATGCTTTATTTTGTGCCACATTGATGCTTGCAATAAAAGCATCATCATCCCGAAGTAATGTCATCAGGTTACCTCCGCTGTCGCAAACAGCACATACAACCTTGACATTCATTTCTCTTGCTTTTTGTATCACTGTCTCACACAATTGCTGTGCCTGAGCCATATCAAATTTATCATTTTGCGGTTGGTTATATTCAACCGGTTTTTCCTCTGACGGCTGATACAGCTGATCCTGATACCGCGCCAGAATGTAAAGCAAATCGGAAATACGGTTAAAATAGGATAAATCCTCTTTTTTTACCAAAAACACTTTGGAGGCTTTCACCGCCTGACGTTCTGCCCGACGGGCAACCGTTCTTGCAACATCTAAATAAGCGCCGGCTTTTGTCTGACCGCTCAGTGTAAACTGCCCGTCACGGGTAATCTTTTTGGAAAAAGCGTCTATCAGCTTTTCCAGCCGCTCAGTTGCAGATTTGGTATCAAAAGGATTCCCACCTGCAATGTATGCATTTAACAAAATAAATTCTTTTTGCAATGCGGTGATGGTTTGTGAAATTACCTCCATAGACTCTATTTTTGCCAGTCCTAAATTGGAGGAAAGCTCATCCACGGTTCCCAAAAGCTCAAACAAGACATGATCTTTCTGATATCTTGCGTTTTTGATGTTCCCCGAATAACCCTCATCACCTTTTTTGGTGTATATCAATCTGTATCACCTCCCGGTGTTCTGTTTCTGTTATTGGTGTCCCAATATGAGACCGGTTGCAACCGCGGCTCTCGGGCCGAATTTTTCCAGCACATTTCCCCGCCCTGCAACAATATTATATTTTGAAAGTGCTTCGTTAATGAGGTCAGGCACTTCAAAATCTAAAGCACTACCGCCTACCATAACCACAAACTGAATGTTTCTAAGATTGCCATCAGGTGCGATTTTGGTTAAGGCTTTCAGTGCATTTTGCACAAATACTTTTCGTTTTGCTTCCTTTCGGATAACGGTAATTTGCTCCATAGTGAGATTCTTTTTCCGAATGGGAATCATTTTATCTTCTGTTAAAATTACCACTCGCTTATATAGCTCCGGCGGAAGCTGTTCTTTGGTGAATTTTACTGTTTGGTCCTCAAACCGAAGCATATTAAAGGTTTCTACTCTGGCAAGGGGATATTTTTTGATAAGCTCTGCCAAATCCCGGTCGGAAAGTGCCAGTTCCAAATCAATAATGGTGGTTACCATTTCCCCTGCTCCTGCAGTATGCACACTCTTAATATTTCCTGATTGATCCATCAGTGCCGCATCGGTAGAACCGCCGCCTAAGTCCAAAATCGCAAGAGGTGTATCAGCACCCGGAGTGGTTAATGCTCCAAGAATTGCATTGTCTGCCTCTTTCCCTGTAATAGAAACGGTAAGACCGGTTTCTGCAGTAATCACATCCGCAATCTGCTTCATAGGCAAATGGGAGGTTTTTACCATGGAAGAAAGCATCACTACACTTTCCATTGCATACTCATTGGCAAGCCCGCCGGATACTTTCATCGGTGCTAAGGTATCGGTTGCGGATAAGTCGGAAATCTTAATGGAATCTGCCATTTGACCGGTTAAATCTGCCATCCGACGTTTAATTCGTTCAAAGGAGTTTCCCGTGTTGGTGTTTTTTTCTCCGGCAATATCGAAAATATCACCGCTTTTGATAACTGCTTCTGTAATTTTATCTGCTCCCATAGAAACAGGAACACTGAAATCACCGCCGGTTCCATAAATATATATGTTACCAACCGGAATTTCCTGAGTTGTTACGCCACCCTCATCATTATTGATGACAACGCCGGACCGGAGTCCGATTAAACTCTTGGAAATTGGGATAACGCCTTTTGTCTCCTCCGGCGTCAATTTGAAAATTCCTGCAATTCCGTATGGATTGGATAAAACCTTAATCGTTCCCGACTCGGAAGCAACCTCAACGGCTGCAAATTTTCCAAATGGAATTTTTTCAATCTGCATTACCTCATCCACAATCGGCAAGGTCACAGTAAGACGGTTAGCAATCAGCACACCATCGTCTTTTTTTACAATCACGCCGGTGACTGAAATACCATCTGCCATCGCACGGTTAATCAGCTGTGCAGCTTCTTCAAAGTCTACACTGTCGTAAACTACTGCGATATAATCGTCGGTACGATTGCATTGGGCTAAGCTTCTCACATCGTGAGTAAGCCCGACTCCAATACCGTTTCCGCCCGGAGTATCCGGATTATGACCAATCATCACCGAGCCAATAATGGTGGTTTGAGAAATCACATCGGTAGAAAGCTCAGAAATAACCGGGGTTGCTTCGTTAATAAAAACCTTTTGAATTTGAGATAACTGAACCCCTGCATCTTTTGCTGCCTGGCGTAGAGCGGAAATGACCCCCGTTTTATTCTCACGGGTTCCTTTCATGCCGGTGGTAGCAATCATGGCATAGGAGAGAAAATCAAATTTGCCGTCATGAACATTCATCAACACAGCTTCTGTGGTTGAATTTCCGATATCAATACCGGCAACAATTCCATGAACCGCCATGATTTTTCTCCTTTCCAAATGATTTTTCTTATTTTATAAGAGAATGTTTCTTTTTTCGTATATCGCAACAATTTCTTCAATGAATGCTGCTGTAATATTCGCCTGATAATTACTTCTTAAGTTATCTGCAATTTCCAACAGTTCCTTTTTTGTTGCACGGTTGGGTCGCAGCTTATCGTAAATCCGAAGCACTTCTTCATCGGGAACCACAGTCAGCTCAGCTGCACGGCGAAGATTTCCTGCAAACTGTTTTTTTCCTGCTTTTTCTGCAATTTCTGCCTGCATCAGCAAGGTTTCACGATTGGTTTTAAAGTCCTCATGAGTAACTTTGCCCTGAATTACTTTTTCAAAAGTGATATCAGAAAACGCTTTTCCGGATTTGGAACGAAGCAAATCAGGATGATTTTTTGCCAAAGGATAGGTGTATCCTTTTCCTGATGCTACAGTACCGCCGCTCTTCATATCCCGAAGAACCTTTTTTGTCAGTTCGTCGGCAATCTGGTCGGGTGTTTTTTCTTGTTTTGTTACTTCCACTTTTTTCAAAATGGAATCCATTTCTGTTGCCGAAATTCCTTTGTTTCCGGTTTCTGCCTGAATTTTCTGAGCAACAGCTTTTACAATTTCTGAAATATTTACATCCATCACTGCCACTCCTTAAAATTCAATCTGTAATGCAACCGGAGGCTTTTTATCTACCACATTATCTGTTTCTTTAATGTGGAGCAAAGCTGCTTTTGCCTGGAATTTGGGACGAACCATACAATCATTCATTACACTGATGGGTTCCGGAGTCTGCCCCTTGGCATACCTTGCAGCATTTTTTCCGATTTTACGGTATATATCCAAGGTAATCAATGGTGCTTGCGGAAACAATTCCAGATTTGTCAGCGGAAATAAATCCTTCTGATGAATGGTGGTGGTTCCTTTGGACTGGATTCCCACACCGATTCCTGAACCGCTGTATTTTGCAGCAGTCAGTGCAATAAATGCTACATCGGATGTGTGATAAATCCGAATAAAACGAGGGGTCATTCCCTCTTCTTCCACGCCGGCAGCAATTTCACGAATCAAATCATAGTGACTGACACCGGACATAGTTTCAAACATATCTTTGGAGAAAGAAGCTCCCAATCCGATTACAACCTCCGAGGGACTAACACCTTTCGGAGCATCCCCTGTTTCGGTGATGGTAAGCCGTTTCCCACTGGTAGGAGCTGCAACAGACTGGTTGGAGCCGGTTGCTTCCGCACTCCGGATGGCTGCCATAACCTGTCGGGTAACTTCTTTGACTAATTGTTCATTATATTCCATACTGATACCGTATACATTTTTATTCTATTGTAAAAAAATGCACAAATCCTTTCTTTCTTATTTCTAAATCGTGGTCGGATCTAAGGTATCCTTAATATTTTTAATTTCGTCCCAACGTGCACCGGACACACGGTAACCGGTACCGGGGCCGTTATAATCATTGGGATGGTTCACAGAACTCAATACATCAAAGTTTTCATCTAAAATGGAAGAGGTCTGTAAATAATCAGCGGAAAGACGCTGCTTCAACATCTGGAATACGGATACTGCCACATCGTGGAAGCCGGAATTGTTCAGTGCCTGCACGATATCAATACCGGTGATATCACCGTCAACTAATTTTTGTGCAGCTGCCAAATCCTCATTCACATTTCGTTTTGCAGTAATGTCTTTACTTCCGTGAGCATACACTGCCTGTTCAACCTGTTCATCCGTTACTTTCGGAAATCCCAGACAAGCGAACACAGCCTGAACTGCTTTTGCTGCCTTTTCACGAACCCGGATAACATCTTCTTCAGAAACAGGACGCAAGCCACCGTCTACCTTCAGGTCACGCTGCAGAATATTGTAATCATCATAATCTTCCGCATCGAAGTTTGCACCGGCAAACATATTATCATAGTTAGGAATGGAGCTATATCCCGAGAAGATAAAGTCGGTTCCCGGAAGCATCTGCATCAGCATTCTCGCTGTTCTTCTGATATCACTGTGGGAGAATGTCTGGTCGTTACCGGAGGCAACCTCCAGCCCGAGCTGTGCAGCAACTAAATTTTCTGCCAATACACAACGAATACCGGAGGGAACTGAGCCTGTAATACCGATACAGCTGATTGCACCATTTTGTGTGCCCTGAACTCCTGCCCCTTTAATAACAAGCAGACAACGGATTTCCAGATAAAGCATAGATTTTTTCTCTGCATTCCCCATCAGAACTTCGGAGCCTGTACCTGAGGTACAACGCATCTTCATCCCGCGTGAAGCATATGCAGAAGCTAAAAATGCTTTGGAATAAGGCGTATCATCACCGTCGATAAACACCTTTTCAGTACCATACACAGAAATTGTTTCCGCATAGGTGGTAAGCCCTTTCATACCCAGCTTTAATTCCACGGCTTCTTCTACTGCACACTGAGACAATACACCGGGACGCCCTACCTGAGAGCCGATGAGCAGCCCAACAGCACAAAGAGGGGCATATCTTGCAATCCCAACGGTGGTTTCGGTTTCGTCAAAGCCACGGAAAGTTGCTTCTGCCGCATCGCAGGCAATCTGCACCGGATTATCATCCAGATTAGTAACATGACATTGATTAGAAGGAGTTTTTCTTTCTCTCATTTTCTGCATTGCCATCATCATTTCCACAACATTCATGTGGTTCATAATTTCTTTCAGCTTTGCAGCGGTCAAGCCGGAGAACAGCTTTTTAAGCTCCTTATTATCGGTGTTGATATCGCACAAATCTCTGGCATATTGCAAACTGTCTATTGCCATTGCTTTCTCTGCAATGGATAAGTCAATGGCGTGATCTGCAATAAAGCTGTCGATAAAGTCAAAATCCTCACGGCGTTTACCATCCATTTCAACAATAACACCGTTTACAATCTTCAAAGAGGGCTTCGGGTCATATTTGGAATCCATAGCGACAAAGCCAACTTCATCCCATTCATTTACAAACCCATCTTGATGGACAGGTCTTTGCCCCAGCACTTCAAATCGATTTGATTTCATAAGTGTTCACCATCTTTCGTCTTACTAAAATACAAATCGTATTCCGGTCAGACCTTTCCTTTCTATAATATATTATAGTATAAGCGAATGGATTACTTGCCCATTGCAGCCAGAACTTTTTGAGTAATTTCTGCAACCAAACCGGCATCCGGATTATCTTCTTTCTTTGCCAATCTTTGTGCTTCTTTACATTCGGGAGTTCCGTTCTTTTCACATTTTTTGCAACCGGGATGTTTGCCGGGAACTTTAAACTGCGCTCTTACCTGCAGCAGCTTATCAATCTGGTCACAGGTTAATTCCTGTTCGCCGCCTAAGAGTCTTGCATTTAAGGAAATTTTAGCGTAAAACTCTAAAGTTTCCATTTTGAAGTATGCATTCATCAAGGAGTTACCAACGGTTAATGCACCGTGATTTTCCAGAAGGAATGCATCGTAGCTCTGCAGATGTTCGGATACTGCATCCGGGATTTCATCAGTAGAGGGAGTACCATATTTTGCAATCGGAACAGTGCCCAGGAAAATAATAGCTTCCGGCATAGTGTATTTATCAAGCGGAACGCCTGCGATTGCAAAACCGGTTGCTGTGGGCGGATGTGCATGCACAACTGATCTTACATCCGGTCTTTCTTTATAAACTCTTAAATGCATTTTTAATTCGCTGGAGGGTTTTAATTTTCCTTCCAGGACATTGCCTTCTCCGTCAACCTTGATAATCATATCCGGAGTCATATAACCTTTGGATACACCGGTGGGAGTCGCAAAAAACACATTATCAGAAACTTTTACAGTAATGTTACCGTCGTTTGCAGCAACGAAGCCATTCATGTAAATTCTTCTGCCGACTTCACATATTTCTTTTTTGATTTCGTACTCATTCATCATAGCCATAATCAAAACCCCTTTTTCTGTGTTTATTTTTGTTTTTGTCTGTATTATACTCTTTTTTTTTGTTTTTGTCAAGGGCTTTCCACATTTTTTTTCGAATTTCCAATGTTTTTTTTAGAATTGGATAATTCCGTTGATATCTCTGAATTTTCAAAAGGGAATCCATCTGTTTTCCAGGCAGGTTACTTTAAAAAATTCCACAAGTATTACAACGGACGAACAAAATGTCCGTTATGTTCCGTTTTCTGCCCGTTTTCTATTTGTGGCAAAGCCGCTAAAACCTCTGATTCTTCCTATATTATAGCCGATTTTCACAAAATCATAACATTGTTTTCCTGTTTTTCCCCATCCGCTGAAGTATAAAATGTTGGTTTCGGGCAATACTTACAAAAAAAGGAAGGTGAAGCAATGTTACCAAAATTTTATTACGACCGACACCGTCGAAAAAAACAAAAACGTTTCCTGATTTTCGGAATTATATTTTTTGTTCTGGCAGCCGGACTTACTGCTTTCATATGGACTCGCACACCTGCTGTTACAGACGTGGTCAAGCCCTCCAACCAACCCACATTACAAACAAACGCAACCATGGAGCTGACTACACTGTATTCCTGCGGGCATTCCTCCACAAGGCTGTTACCGCTTCCCAAGGAATTGTACGGCAAATCACAAGAGGAAGTCAGTCTGCTTCATCCGGAATGGAGTATTTTAAATTTCAATGGAACTTTCATGGTTGCCGAACAAAAAGAATCGGTTGAATGCGACGATCATTTTTTGCTGCGTCTCCGGGATGACTGTATTGTTGTAACAAACAGCAAAGACGAAACCAAGGTTGTAACAGAACAAAAAATCAATCGTTCCATGTTAACCAAAGAGGATATCGAAATTCTGACTGCAGGAATATTAATCAATTCCGAATATGAACTTTTGGAAATTTTGGAATCTTTCCAATAAACTTTTGTATAAACTGTGAAATTATTTGTATAATTTTGTCTAAATGTTACAATTCGAGACGAAATAAAAAAATATTTTTGTAAATCTTGTAAAAAAAAGCTTGACAAGACCAATTTTTTATGCAATAATGTTTAAGTAGTATGTATAAAAGGATTTGGTCTGCTTATGGAATTTGATACAAGGCTCATCGAAAAAGCAAAACAGCTGGATGAAGTGGCTTTGGACGAAATTTTCATAGAATTCAAGCCTTTTATCCGTACCATAGCGTTTAAATATTTTTTAGCAGGTGCTGAACGGGATGATTTGGTTCAGGAAGGAATGATAGGTCTCTTTACTGCCATCAAAAATTTTGATTCCAAAAAAGAAGTTCCGTTTGAAGTGTTTGCAAAACGCTGTATCATATTAAGATTGAAAACTGTTATTAAAAATTCTCTTCGGCTGAAGCACGCACCTTTGAATCATTCGATTTCCATTGAGGCAGACGAAACGATTTCCAAGAGCCTTTATACTTCTGGTCCGGAGGACACATTTTTTGATAATGAAGATTTCAAAATTGCAAATGAAAAGCTAAAAGAGATATTGAGCAAATTTGAACTTTCCGTACTTTATCTTATCAGCTCCGGTATGTCTTACAAAGAAATTGCCACTGTCCTTGGTAAAACGCCAAAGTCAATCGACAATGCCTTGCAGAGAATTAAGAAGAAAGCTGCCCCACTTTTCAATTTGTAAATCAAAGCAATTGTGCAAAAAGCAGTTGCACAACAGAACACTGCATCAGAGCGCATACAAAAGTGAGGCATGGTTCCAATCCGCAAGAGTCTAAAAAACATTATATATATTTACTAAGGAGAAAAACTCATGTATCAAGACGAAACTTTAATCTGCAAAGAATGTGGAGCTGAATTTGTATTCACTGCAGGTGAACAGGAATTTTACGCTGAAAAAGGTTTCCAGAACAAACCTTCCAGATGTAAAGAATGCAGAACCGCAAGAAAAGGTGCAAAAAGAGAACTGCACACTGCAGTTTGTGCAAAATGTGGCGGTGAAGCGAAAGTTCCGTTCATCCCCAGAGATGACAAACCGGTTTACTGCAGCGCTTGTTTTGAAGAAATCAAAGCAGCTGAATAATCCAAAGCAACATAAAAAAGCGAATGTGTTAAACATTCGCTTTTTTTTATTTCCTATGGTTTTGTTTGTTCCTCCAGCTTCAGTACTGTCACCGTTTCTCCACGATAGAGCAAATCGCGAATTTCTTTTGCTTCCCCGCGATAAACCAAATCGTTTTGAGATGCCTCCTCTGTTTCCGACTGGGTTACTGTCTCTACAGCAGGCCTTTGCCAGACTCCGCTTTCAGGATTTTTTTCCAACACCAGTTCATACCCTTTTCCGGGACGGCTGAAATAGATTTCCGTATCCTCATCCGAAACAGGCAAAACAAAAGTATTTTTTGCACCAAAAGAGCTGTTCACCCCTCCAAAAGTGGAATAAAAACGAAGCAGATGCGGCTTCACTCCGCCTCCAACATCCTGATAATCACGAATAAATCCCGCGGAAGAAGCTACCGTAACCGACAGTGTCAGCTCTGTTCCATCCTTCGAGACGGAAAAATCAGATAACATAACATCATACCGCTCCATAAATCCGGTTCCAACTATGTAGAAAAGCACTGCAATCAAAACTAATGATAACAGTCCAATCCCCCATTTTTTCATCACAATTCACACTCCTTCGTGTATCAGACAAATCATTTTGGAATGAGTTTTCTTACATTTCAACGGCAATTTCCGAAAAAGATGCTCCAATCAGGTCTGCCAATAATTTCGGAGACAACCCTAATTGAATTCCGATTTTACCACCGCTGACAAAAAAGCAATCCAAGCCCTCAGCAGAATAATCTATCACAGTTTGAAACTGTTTTTTCATGCCGACAGGGGAACATCCACCGCGAATATAGCCGGTAATTTTATTGATGTCCTTCACCGCAATCATTTCAACGGACTTCTCCCCTACTGCTTTTGCTGCTGCTTTTAAATTCAGTTCCTTTTCAACAGGTATAACAAACACAAAATAGTCTTTTGATTTGCCTTGCGTAACTAATGTTTTATACACGATTTCCGGTTTCTGACCGATTTTTCCGGCAACAGAAACACCGTCTATCACGCCGTCTTTTGCATCATACGTCAACACAGAATAGGCTATTTTATTTTTATCCAGAATTCGCATTGCATTGGTTTTTTCCATACATTTCCCCTTACTTTTTTAAAACAGACACCCAAAACGGGTGTCTGTTTTCCGATTTGTTAATCCTTTAGAAATTCTTTCACGGAAGTGGCAAGACCTGCAACCCCTTGAATATCGGAGGGAATGATAATTTTCGTCGCTTTTCCGTCTGCCGCTTTTTCAAACGCCTCCAGACTTTTCAGCTTGAGTACACTGTCGTCCATTCCAACTTCTTTGAGCATTTTTAAGCCCTCAGCAGTTGCCTTTTGTACTTCTAAAATCGCCTGAGCTTCCCCTTCTGCTTCCCGAATCTGGGCTTCTCTTTTTGCTTCTGCGTTTAAGATTGCCGCTTCTTTTTCTGCTTCTGCTTTCAGAATAGTTGCCTGTTTTTCCCCTTCTGCAACCAAAATCTGAGACCGTTTTTCCCCCTCAGCTTTCAGAATTGCTTCACGGCGTTCACGCTCAGCCTTCATCTGTTTTTCCATCGCATCCTGAATTTCACGAGGCGGCAGAATATTACGTAGCTCCACACGGTTGATTTTGATACCCCAGGCATCTGTTGCTTCGTCTAAAATTGACCGCATTTTTGTGTTTACTGTATCTCTTGAGGTCAGCGTTTCATCCAATTCCAAATCCCCAACAATATTACGGAGGGTGGTTGCAGTTAAGTTTTCAATGGCAGAAATGGGGCGGTCGATTCCGTAACAATACAGCTTCGCATCGGTAATCTGATAATACACAACCGTGTCAATCTGCATGGTTACATTATCTTTCGTAATTACCGGCTGAGGAGCAAAATCAGCAACCTTTTCTTTTAAGCTGACCACCTTTGCCACACGTTCAATAATTGGAATTTTAAAATGAAGCCCCACATTCCAGGAGGCGTGATAAGCACCTAACCGTTCCACAACAAAAATACTTGCCTGAGGAACAATTTTGATACAAGAAATTAAAATAACAATGGCAATGAGTAATAAAACCGCAATAATCATAAGTTTTCTCCTTTCGCTTCCACAACTAATTTAACGCCTTCAATTTTTTTCACAATTACAGAGGTTTCTTCGGATATCGCACCCTGCTCGGATTTGGCAGACCAAATCTGCCCCGATACTTTTACCTGACCTGTTCCCTCAATGGGGTTGATTTCCTCTAAAACAATACCTTCCATCCCAATCAGGCGGTCGGCATTGGTTTTTTCTGTCGCAATTTTCAACTTGTTCACCAAAGGTTTGGTCAGTGCAATCAGAATAATGGATATCACAAGAAAAATAAAAAGATGAACCACAATCTGTTCCGGAAAAAAGTAAGCATATATTCCGGTAAGAAGTGCGGATGCCGCAAGCCATATCGTGACAAGATTATAGCTTAACAGTTCTATCACCAAAAACAAAACAAATGCCAACAAATACCATAGATACATAGCACACTTCTCCTTATCTTACAGGATATATAAATTAAAACCGTTTCATGTATTCGTCCATATCCATTGTAATTCCTTTTTTACGGGCTTCTTCTGCTGCAAAACAAATCAAATGGCTCATACAAGAAACCTCCAAATCCGAAATCGAATCCGATGGCTGATTCAGTGCAAGGTAATCATAGAGGTCTTCCATAATTCCCATATCACCGCCGCCGTGACCACCTGCAATAGTCTGGTCAAACCCTTCTTCCGATTGATAAACCGAAGTGGTTTCGTGGGTTTCAAAACTATAGAACGTAACAGACTGTTCTTCCATATCTGCACGAAGTTCCCCTTTGGTTCCCATAATAGTGGTCACTCTTCCGCCTTTGTTAAAGCCGGACATCGTAAGGCTTGCGTATTTGTCTGCCCCAAATTGCATATTCACAATCTGATGGTCCACCACATCATTATCACACTGATACACACATCTTCCATAAGGAGAAGTCTTTAAAGCTTTGTCCAATTCTTCATCCGTGGGGTTGAATTTATTAGCAACAATCGCTCTGAAATGCTGAACCTCTGCAGTATTCAACCGGTATAAATCCGGTGCATAATAATAGCAGGTGTCTTTATGCGGGCAACCATCCAGACAACGTTTTGGAGCACCCTCAGGTTTATTTTTCTCACAAAAATAAGAAAGTGTTCCTACTGACTGCACTTTGGTACAAAGTTCACCAATTAACCACTGAAGCAAATCGGTATCGTGACAGCATTTTGCCAAAAGCATGGGAGATGACTCAGATTCTTTTCTCCAATTCCCTCTTACATAACTATGACTGATATGAACATTTCCCACACCTTCAGTATGAACGATATTCATAATTTCTCCAATATTGCCGTCGGATATAAATTTTTTGATTGCTTTATAAAACGGTGTGTACCGAAGCACATGGCAAACTACACTTTTCACCCCTGCATCTTTTGCCGCCCGATACATTTTGTAACACTCCTCAGGAGAAACAGAAATCGGTTTTTCCAGCAATAAATCGTATTTTTTATCCATAGCCATCAACGTCGGCTCAAAGTGCATTTTATCCTGAGTACAAATCATAGCAATATCGGCAAATTTAGGCAATGATAAAATTTCTTCATAGCTTGCAAAACATTGCTCCGCCGGCACATTATACAGGTCTCTCAGATATTCTCTCTTTTCTTTTATTGGTTCTGCAATTCCAACCAATCTGAACTTTTCCGGATGCTTTTCCAGATATTTCAGATAACTGCTGCCACGGTCACCACCACCGATTAAAATGAGTGACAATTGTTTCATAAATAGGTTCTCCTTTTTTTTCACTTACTCTATTGGTATATATGACGGAAATTTTTTCCGTTTGTTCCGATTTTGTATCTATGACAACTTTCTTCTCGCATATTGTAGCATAAAAATCTTCAAAATGCAAGTAAAGTACAAAAAAACTGAAGAATATGTTCTCTTTTTTCATTTTTTATAAAAATACTTGACAATTTCTTACTTTAGTTGTATAATCAACTTGTATTTCGAAATACCAATTTAACATTTTGGGGTGCTGACCGTAAGTTGGCTGAGATTAAGTGTGTTGCACTTGGACCCGTAACCTGATTTGGATAATGCCAACGTAGGGAAAATATTTGTTTTTCTTTTTGTCCGAGTCACACTTTTGATTCGGGCTTTTTTATTGGTATTATTCTTTTCACATTCTGAAAGGAGTAATGAAATGACAACAACAAAAAAATTAACCACCGGTGCACTTTTCGTTGCACTGGCAACTGTTTTAATGTGGGTATCAAAGGTGATACCGGCTCCCTGGCTGCAAGGCGGAAGCATTACCCTTGCCTCTATGACTCCCATCGTACTTGCCGGAATTTTATTTGACCTGAAATGGGGGCTGGCAATTTCTTTCACCTATGCCATCATTCAAATGATATTTGGTTTTTACCCCCCACCAACTCAAACTTTTCTGAATTTTCTCCTGGTTGTATTGTTGGATTACATCATTGCATTCGGAGCATTGGGGCTTTCCGGATTCTTTTACCGCTTCACCGGGAAAAAGACATTTTCAATTCCTTTGGCTGCTTTTTTGGTAACATTGCTTCGCTACGTATGCCATATCCTTTCCGGTCTTTTAATTTGGGGAGTTTATGCTCCGGAAGGACAATCTGTTCTTGTTTATTCCCTGGTTTATAACGGAAGTTATATGATACCGGAAATTATCATTACCACCATTACAACCACCCTGATTTGCAGGATGGATATTGTGAAGAAACAAATCGCTGCATAGCAAAAAAAGGAAGCACTCCATAAATGAGGAATGCTTCCTTTTTTTATCTGAATTCGTTTACCGACACATACTTAGCGTAGTATTCTTCATAGGTGATACCTTCTTCATAAATTATCTTTGCAGCATCGACACCAACGTATCTGTAATGCCACGGCTCATATGAATATCCCGTAATCCATTCCTTCCCTTTGGGATATCTTAAAATAAATCCATACTCGTGTGCATGCTGTTGTAACCATCTGAATTCTGCCGTATATTCAAACGAGCCTCTCGTAGAATTGATATCGACTGCCAAGCCGGTCTGATGTTCGGAAAACCCGGGCCTTGCAGAATAATTATCAGCGTTCACTTTTCCGGTTGCCCTTACCTTATTATTGTATAAACTTCTCTGATAGTTTTCTGTTCTGTATGTCGAAACAACTCTCATAGAAAGACCGTCATTTCTTGCGGCATCTGCCATTTCAATATATTTTTCGTATGCCACACCGGCAAGTAAATACTGCTTTGCGTCACTCGCCGTATAGGCTCTGTTCATATTAACAAGATTATACTGCTCAAAGTCCGACGGCAACTGGTTGTATTTATTAACCAATACTAACAGATCATAAGGCTGTCCAATTGTAGTTACATTTTCATAAAAAGGATAATCTAATCCCAAATTGACTCTGAAAACAGCCTCCCGAACCGTATAAGCAGGCATTTTAATATGATAATTTATGTATCTTTGAAATTGTTCCGGATAAAAATTACTGTCCTTACATACATCTAATACCTCTTGAATCATCTTGTGATAATCACTCATAAACAGATATTTTTGTATTGATAATTGACGGTTGTCGTAAGAAATTTCATCCGGACAAAGAGCTTCGGACACCATGTCAATCGGAATATATGCTTCATTATTTTCTAAAACAGACGGATGTTCAAACACTTGTTCTGCTCCGTTCATTGTCATCGTAACATCGCCGATGATATGCTCAATGATATCGCCGTCACGTGTCAATACCAATATTTTATGGTCCCGACTTCTGTAAAACACAGACGCCCCCATTGTTTCAAAAATGCCTCTCATCGGAACACAGTGTGTTTGACCGTGAATCACAGAGTTGTAATCGGTTTTAACTCCATTCAATACGATTTCAAAGCCGGATTGAATATCGCTCTTTTGACCATACACCCCAACACAAGAAAATGTTGTGAGAAACATAGTACATATTATAATGATAGCAACTGTTTTTTTCATAATTCCTACTCCATAGTTTCGTTCGATAAATGATAAAATCGTGATGTCTTTCCTAATAATATAACGTATCCCAAGGTACGATGCAAGAGTTTTTGACAAATTTCTTTTATTTTTTTATTCTAATGACGAAAACTACGGTACTATCAATTTTTGTTACACTCTCACCATAAACTGCAGAAAGCGATGATTTTCTGCATTCGAAAAAAATCAATTCATCCCCTCTTTCTTGAAAAGATGTTTTTTGAATTTTTTTGATTATTTTTGTTTTCTTTTGATTTTTTTGATTTTTTTTGTTTTTCCTCTTGCATTTTCAAAAGAGGTATGTTATAATAAAAACGCTTTATGAAAAATAGGCATATTTTGGCAATCAATGTCGGACATCCCATGGTTTATTATTTTCATATTATATAGATAGGAGATTTTAAAAAATGCTGGTAACCTTAGAAGAAATCTTAAAAGATGCCGAACAAAAGAAATACGGTGTCGGCTTGTTCAACATGCTGAACCTGGAAATGGCAAGAGGGATTATTGATGCCGCAGAAGAAGAACGCTCCCCCATCATTTTGGGTGTTGCAGAAGTGCATCTTCCGGTCATCCCCTTTGATTATGCTTGCCATATCATGAATAAAATTGCAAAAGAAGCAACCGTTCCCGTTTGCTTACATTTTGACCACGGTACCAATTACAAAAAAATCTTAACCGCTATGAAAGGCGGCTTTACTTCCGTAATGTATGACGGCAGTGCTTTACCCTACGAAGAAAACATTGCAAACACCAAAGAAATTTCTAAAATTGCGCATGCATTAGGCGTAAGTGTGGAAGCAGAGCTTGGTCACGTTGGCGGTGCAGAAGGCGGTGCTGATGACGGTCACGAAGCGATGTATACCAATGTAGACCAGGTTAACGATTTTATCCGCCGTGCAGACATTGATGCTCTGGCTGTTGCAATCGGTACTGCTCACGGTCAGTACAAAGTGAAACCGAAGCTGGATATCGGCAGATTAAAAGATATTTATGACATTGCTGAAAAACCCCTGGTTCTCCACGGTGGTTCCGGCTTAAGCGATGATGACTTCAGAAATACCATTAAAAACGGTATCAGAAAAGTAAATATCTGTACCGAAATGTGTCTGGCAGCTCATCGTGCTTATACCTTTGCTTTCAACGAAAACACCAACTTTGAAATTGCTTTGCAGGTTGCAAAAAAATCCGTTCAGGAAATTGTAAGAGAAAAAATGATTCTCTTTGGTTCCAGCGGCAAAGCGTAAAATTACACAAAAAAATTTCAAAACAGGCTGTGGCGGTATGCCGCAGCCTGTTTTTGTAAAAAAATATGCAAAATGTTTCCCTCAAGCTATAGACAAACAAAAAAAAATCTGCTATACTAATTTAGTTAAAATAATCTTTTGGGAGGTATCACAATTTTATGAGAAAAATAAAACAAATTATAGCTTTGGCTTTACTTGCAGTCATGCTGTTCAGTTTGCCGGCAGCTGCAAGAGAAGAAAAAATATCCGCTTATCAATATGCTGTATACATCTCTGTCAATGGTACTTATATGGATGAAGTAAGCTATCTGGTTGGCGACACTCTGTATGTTCCGCTGAGAGCAGTTAACGAGGGCTTTGGCTATCAAATCATCTGGAACGACGACAGAAGCATTGATCTTACCGCAACAATATTACAGGACCCTGTCCTTAAAAAAATGGAATATCAAGCTCCTCCGGTACCAAAAGCATGCAGCTTTGTCGCATATATGGATGAATTAACCATTCGTGTAAACGGAGTAGCTTTTGAAACTCCCCACTTTTTGTTTCGCGACCGCACCTATGTTCCCCTGTCTTTCTTCCGGAATGTGATGAATTGTCACGTTTACGAGGGAACCTCCAACGGTGTGGTGAAAATTTATTCACCGGACTATGTTACCTTTGGCGAAAATGATGCGTTCTACTATGACGGTCAAATGCTGACAAAAGAACAATATCAGGATGCACGGACATTTATAATGCATGCTATTGGCGGTAATGCTATGTCTTCCGAAATAGCAGAGCAAGAGCTGACCTACCTGAAGGCAGGTGCAATTTTAGGAGATAAAATTGTCGGCGATAAAAATTTCCAGAGCTTTTACGAAACCAACAAAATGGATGCATTTCTGGATACACTGAATCTTTCCGATCGAGACCTCGTTAAAAATACTTTATTAAAATATATTTTCTATCAGTATGAAATCAATGACGAAAATGCAATGGCATACTACTCTCCCTCGGAAGAAGAATTGTCTGCACAGCTTGCAAGCACCCCCTATAAAAACGGTCACTGGATGAAAGCAAAACATATTTTAATTCCAAAAACCCAGGATGACAGCGGTTTGAAAAAAGCAGAAGAACTGCTGAAAAAGCTTCAGAAAAACCCATCCGATTTTGATAAACTGATGGCAGAACATTCCCAGGATCCCGGCTCCAATGCCTATCCCGATGGTTATTTATTCAGAGAAGGCGATATGGTAACTGAATTTTACGAAGGTGCTCTCCCCTTAAAGAAAGGAGAACTTTCGGAGATTGTGGAATCTCAATACGGTTATCACATTATCCTGAAGGTTGCAGATTACGAAAACGGAGTTCCCTATACGGAAATAAGAGACGAATTGCATCTGGCTTATGCACAAGCACAGTTCCGCAAGGATTTGCAAATTGCTTTTGCTAATGTCAACACGGTGCTCAACCGCGATAGTTTAGAAAAATAAGAAAGGAATATAGAATCATGCAGGACAAAAAATTAGTAACAGAAATCACATCTATGGATGTAGATTTTGCAAAATGGTATACCGACATTGTGAAAAAAGCAGACTTGATTGACTACTCCTCCGTAAGAGGTTGTATGATTATCCGTCCCTACGGCTATGCCATCTGGGAAAATATCCAGAAAGTATTAAATCAGAAATTCAAGGAAACCGGTCACGAAAATGTTTATATGCCCATGTTTATTCCCGAAAGCCTGTTAAACAAAGAAAAAGACCATGTAGAAGGCTTTGCACCCGAAGTTGCCTGGGTCACACACGGTGGAAATGAAAAGCTTACCGAACGGCTTTGCGTGCGCCCCACCAGTGAAACCTTATTCTGCGACCACTATGCCAACATTATCGAATCTTACAGAGATTTACCCAAGCTCTACAATCAGTGGTGCTCCGTGGTAAGATGGGAAAAAACCACCCGTCCGTTCCTGCGTTCCTGCGAGTTTTTATGGCAGGAGGGTCACACCGCTCACGCTACCGCAGAAGAAGCACAGGAAGAAACCATCCGTATGCTGAACGTATATGCTGATTTCTGCGAAAAATACCTGGCAATTCCCGTAGTAAAAGGGCAAAAAACCGATAAGGAAAAATTTGCAGGTGCGGTTGCAACCTATACGATTGAAAGCTTAATGCACGACGGTAAGGCTCTTCAGAGCGGAACTTCTCACAACTTTGGAGACGGCTTTGCAAAAGCTTTCGGCATTGAATTTACCGGAAAAGATAACAAATTAGCCAATGTTCATCAGACCTCCTGGGGTGTTTCCACCCGCTTAATCGGTGCTATTATTATGGTACACGGTGATGATTCCGGTCTGGTGCTTCCTCCCAATATTGCTCCCATTCAGGTGGCGTTAATCCCCATTGCTCAGCATAAAGACGGTGTGTTGGAAAAATGCCGTGAAGTAAAAGAAATGCTTTCAGATTTCACTGTGAAAATTGACGACAGCGACAAATCTCCCGGATGGAAATTTGCGGAATACGAAATGAAAGGTGTACCGCTGAGAATCGAACTTGGTCCTAAGGATATTGAGAATAATCAAGCTGTACTTGTACGCCGTGATACCCGCGAAAAGAAAGTGGTATCTTTGGATAACATCGCAAATGAAGTCAAAGAAATGCTCACCACCATTCAGGATGCTCTGTTCCAAAAAGCAATGGCACACAGAGAAGAAACCACCTCTGTGGCAAGAGACTTTGACGAATTAAAGGATATTGTGCAAAACAAACCCGGCTTTATCAAAGCGATGTGGTGTGGGGATGAAGCGTGTGAAATTAAAATCAAAGAAGAAACCACAGTCACCAGCCGTTGTATTCCCTTTGAACAGGAAGAAATTTCCGATAAATGTGTATGCTGCGGAAAACCTGCCAAAAAAATGTTATACTGGGGCAAAGCATACTAAAAGTCAAAAAAGCTCACCTCTGCCGGGTGAGCTTTTTCCATATTTTTCTCTTTCTACTTGAAAAATTCACAAACATATGATAAAATATATATTATGCTGTAAACAATATTGGAGTATTTTTATGTTTGGATATGTCACGGCACATAAGGATTTGCTCCGCGTGTGCGACTATAATCTGTTCCGCGGGTATTACTGCGGATTATGCAAAACTCTGGGCAAACGGTTCAATCAGCTGACAAGGCTTGGCTTAAGCTATGATATGACCTTTCTTGCGGTGTTGATATCCGCATTGTCCGACACTGAAACTATGTTAAAGCAAGAGCCGTGTATTGCTCATCCGGTTTCCCGTCGTCCTGTCATCAAGGAGGATGCGGGTATCTTATACGGTGCAGATATGTCCATTCTTCTCACCTATTATAAATTGCTGGATGACTGGCAGGATGAACACTCTTTCAAATCATTGGCTCGTATTTTTTATGCCTTACCCGTAAAAAAGGTGAAAAAACAATATCCCCGTCAGGCAGCCGCCATTCAAAAGCAACTGAAAGCTCTGCACAAGCTGGAGCAGGAAAATTGTGATAATCCCGATGCTGTTGCCCACTGCTTCGGCAATCTGCTGGAGGAAATTTTTGATATAGGCGGAAATAATCCTGCACTAAAACACTTAGGCTATCATATTGGAAGGCTGATTTATCTCACCGATGCCTACTGTGATATAGAAGAGGATGGGAAGAAAAAGAACTATAACCCGTTTTTGTCCAAATATGGAAGCACAGTCTCCAAAGAAATACTGGCAGCTCATCTGGTGCCGTCTCTGAACTACACCTTAAGCGAAATTGCCTGTGCCTATGAGCTGCTGGACATCAAAAAGAACAAAGAGCTATTGGATAATATTATCTATCTGGGACTTCGGAAAAATGTTGAAACGCTTTCCCGGGAAGAAACAAAAAAGGAGAAACACAATGGACCCGTATAAAGTATTGGGTGTCTCAAGAGATGCCGATGAAGAAACCATCAAAAAAGCATATCGGGAGCTGGTCAAAAAATATCATCCTGACCGATATAAGGACAATCCCCTGGAGGATTTGGCAAAAGAAAAACTGCAGGAAATCAATCAGGCATACGATATGATTACCAAAGAACGTGCAAACCATTCCTACAGCAATTCTTACGGAAGTTATTCCTCGCAAACCGGCTCATATCAGTCTCAGAGTCAGTTTGCCAGTATCAGAAGTCTGATTCACGCACGACGGTTTTCCGAAGCAGAAGCACAGCTCAATCAAAATAATAACGGTTCTGCGGAATGGCACTACTTAATGGGTGTGGTTTATCTCAATAAGGGGTGGCATTTTGAAGGAATCAACCATTTGCAGACTGCGGTGAATATGGAGCCGTCCAATCTGGAATACCGCAACATGCTAAACAGTTTATCCCGACGTCAGCAAACCTATCAGCAAACAGGCAACACCTACGGCTACGGCGGCAATATGAGTACTTGTGACTGTTGCAGCAATCTGCTGTGTGCCGACTGTTGTTGTGAAATGATGGGCGGAGATTTGATTTCCTGTTGTTAGGAAGTGGCGTTATGACAAAAAAACTAACCTTCTGTGCAATGCTCTCACTGATGGGGGCATTGTGTTTATTACTCAGCAATATTTTTCAGACTACAACCCTGTTTCTGTTTTTGTTTTCCACACTGTTTTGCTATATCGCAACAGCGGAACACGGGGTCCGGTATGGGTTGATGACCTATATCACCATTACCCTGCTTGGCTTTTTACTGGTGGGAAACAAAGTTACCATGACGGCGTATGCCATTATGGTGGGACATTATCCGGTGGTGAAATATCTGATAGACCGGAAAATCAATCAGAAATGGATTCGGTGGCTTGTGAAACTTTGCTGGATTACCCTACTTGCAACGGTATGCTTCCTCATCTTAAAACAGTTCTTAGTGATGGATGCCGCACTATGGCTGCTCTACCTTTTGGGCCTTGCAGCCTTTGTTCTATATGACATTGCACTGGAAAAAGGAATTTTATTTTATGCCGTTCGGATACGGAAATTAAAGCCCTAACAGAAAGGAATTTTGCTATGAAAATCGGACTTGTTTTGGAAGGCGGCGGAATGCGCGGAATTTACACCGTAGGGGTCTTGGATTGTCTGATGGAAGAACAATTTAATGCAGATTATGTGATTGGTGTCTCTGCAGGTGCGTGTAATGGCATATCTTATGTATCAAAACAAAAAGGAAGAGCCTTTCATACAAATACCAAATATATTTCCGACAGCCGTTATTTAAGTATCCAAAATTTTATAAAAACGAAATCTCTCTTTGGTATGGACTTTTTGTTTGATACCATTCCAAATGAGCTGATTCCCTTTGATTATGAAACCTTTTACGAAAACCCCTGCGAATTTGTTATGGGTGTTACCGATGTCATCACAGGAACTCCGAAATACTTTGACAAATCTGCCTGCGAACCAAAAAACACAGTGCTTCGTGCCTCCTCCTCCATTCCTGTATTCTCCCCCATCGTTGAATATCAGGGCGGAAAATATTTAGACGGTGGTACAACCGATGCTATTCCCGTAAAAAAAGCCTTGGAGGATGGCTGTGACAAGGTGATTGTGGTGCTTACCAGAGAACGAAGCTACCAGAAAGCTCCGGAAAAATTCCGACACATTTACCGCCGTATCTACAAAAACTATCCCAAAATGATAGAGGCGCTTGATAACCGCCACAAGAATTACAACCATACCCTTGCCTACTTAAAAGAACTGGAGCAACAAGGAACGGCACTGGTGATTGCACCGGATGTTCCCCTGCCCGTAGGTCGCTTTGAAAAAGACCCCGAACAGCTGAAAAAAGTGTGGCAGATTGGATATAACGATGGAAAAAAGCAAATGAAACAGATATGGAACCTATGTAAAAAATCTCCTGTGGAGGAACTGATATGAACCAATTTTCCAGAACCGAGCTGTTGCTCGGAACAGACGGAGTTGAAGCCTTAAAAAATGCTCACGTAGCCATATTCGGATTGGGGGGCGTAGGTTCTTATACCGTGGAAGCCTTGTGTCGAAGCGGTGTAGGGACATTTACTTTGGTGGATAACGATACCCTTTCCCTCACCAATTTGAACCGTCAGCTCATTGCCACCCAGGATACGATTGGAAAATATAAAACAGAAGTGATGAAGGAACGGATTTTATCCATCAATCCTGATGCAAAAATTTTTTTAAAAACCGAATTTTATCTACCTGAAACTCAGTTTGATTTTTCCGGAATTGATTATATTGTAGATGCCATTGATACGGTCACCGCAAAGCTTCACTTAGTTGAAACCGCAAACAAGCTGAACCTCCCGATTATTTCATCTATGGGAACAGGCAACAAATTAGACCCTACCCGTCTGGAAGTATCGGACATTTTCAAAACTTCTGTCTGCCCCCTTGCCAGAGTGATGCGGCAAGAACTGAAAAAAAGAGGTATCAAAGCCTTAAAAGTGGTTTATTCCAAAGAAGAACCCCGCACTCCCCTTTATGATGATACTGCCGAAGAAAAAGGTACCACCGGACGAAAAGCCCCGGGAAGTGTTGCCTTTGTGCCACCAGTTGCAGGGCTGATTATAGCCGGAGAAGTAATCAAGGATATTGCAAAAAAAGGTTGAATCCCAATGGGATTCAACCTTTTTTATTGTATCTATAAAGAATGTTCTTTTCTGATATGATTAGTTTTGTTCCAATACAACGCCGCCCACAAGACGTCTTGCCTCAATAAGCATATTTGCACGAATTGCATACTCTGCAGGATAGAGAATTTTGTCTGACGCATTTGCAATGGAATCTAAGTTTTTTGACTTCATAATCAATGTCTTAGCGTTAGCTGCATTCTTTTTCTCTTCCTCTGTTCCTTCTTTTAAGAGTAACTCAGCCTTATCGAGAATTAAATCCTGTTGAATTGTAAGTATTGCCTTCATTGTATCAAGTGGTGAAGATGTTAATTTGCTTCTGTCTACACCGCCTACTAACAACTCAGCTGCAAGAAGGTTCTCGAAACAGTACTGATAGTTGAACGGATAAATAATGTGTGGTGCATTTGGAAGTGTTGGCGGCCACTGACCGTCTGAATTGTATGAATTGGTAAGATGATACCATACTTTCCCAACAGTTGTGTCTCCAACCGCACTCCGGATTCCAGAAGCTCTTCGGTGTGAAACCAAGATACTTCTTAAAAATGTCGTTTGAGAACTTAATTGCCCAGGTTCCATCTTCCTGCGGGAAGTTGGGAAGCATTGGATGAGCATACGGACTGCCCATAAACTCGCAGGTTCCGTTCTTAATAGCTTTTTTCAGTTTCTCTAATACATCGGGACACAAAAGAGCCATCTGCTCAATCGTGTAACCGGAAGCCTCGAACACATACTTTGTATTCGGGAAATTTTCAGCCATTGTGTCAAATGTTAACTCATAGCTGTTTCTGATTACGAATTCATACTTATCGGGATTCAGATAAGCATAATTTAAATTCGCATGGAAAATCATAACATATTTCACAAAAAAAACCTCCTTTTTTTTATTTTATTCTATAATTTTGACTATAAAAAGTAAATGGACATTTGCTATATGTTTATGGTATAATGATATATGAAAGGTGGGGTGTGTTTTCAATGAATGAACATAAATGGATAAAACCTATAAAAATTAATGATTTAAAAGTATACCAGTATGGCTATGAAGAATGCCAACCACAGCACTCATACGGTCCTGCCAAACGTGATCACTATCTGCTTCATTTCATCACAAGCGGGAAAGGAACATTCTACTGTGAAAATATGAGTTATGAATTGAGTGCAGGTCACGGATTTCTTATCTGCCCGGAAGTCATTACATCATATACCGCAGATGCAAAAGAGCCATGGACATACTCCTGGATAGGGTTTAACGGCTTAAATGCAGAATACTATCTCAATCACGCCGGACTAAATACCGAAAACCCTGTATTCTCATGCAAAGATAAAAGTGAGTTTTCAAACATAATTGAGGAATTTAAAACCATAAACGAAAAAACCATTATAGGTCAGACGAAAATGACCGGATATTTATATATGCTTCTTGCATTTATAATGGAAAATTCTTCAAAGCTGTCTGTTCAGGGGAAAGCTTTTTTCAGTTCAAAAGAGGAATATGTGAAAAACGCGGTTGATTATATTCAATCTAATTATTCAAGAAAAATATCTGTGAAAGAAGTTGCAAATTACATAGGCTTAAACAGAAGCTATTTTGGAATAATATTTAAAGAAATTACGGAGTTTTCTCCCCAGGATTTTATAATTTATTACAGAATGGACAAAGCAAAAAACTTCTTTCAGATGTATCTATGAGTATCGGTGATGTATCGCATTCTGTCGGCTATGATGATCCGCTTACTTTCTCAAAACAGTTTAAAAAATCAGTGGGCGTTTCACCATCTGCCTACCGCGAAAGTTTATAATTTATAGAACTGACAAAATATTTTTAATGTATAACCACTGATTCAGTCTGCAGTTTTCATGATATCCTCCCTCTTCCCAGTCATAATCATCATCTATCCTGCGGGGATACTTATTTTTATCCCACCATATAAAATGTGTCCCCATAATTTTCTGCCATTCATCACCAACCGGTGTGTTATGGGTAGAAAGTGTGCCTTTATGTATGGCTTTTTCAAAAACATCAGGCTTCTCACTGTAATAAAACACAGTATCTCCCATAAGGAATATTCTGCCATATTTTGCACCGTTTCCGGGAGTTTCCTCCTGCATCTGATAGTGGTAAAAAATATATCTGGCAGTTGATTCAGGAATAATTTTTGAAATCATTCCTGCGCAAAATTCAGGTTTAACCTTACGTGACCAATGTTCAATACTCTGTGGCTCATTAAAATGAAATATATCAATCAGCGGGTAGTAATACTTTTCTTCTCCATCCGGCCACATATCAAGCATTGTGTGAAGTTTGGGGAAAATCTGTTCCGGTGTTATTTCAATGTCACATGACTCAATATAAACATAGAGTGTTTTTTCAAATCGGAATACGTTTACATTTAATACCTTGCCGGTTTTAAGATAATTGTTTCTGATTACGTTCTCTTGTTCTCTAAGATATTCTTCAGCTTCTCTTGCTTTCTTTAAAACAGCCTGATACGCCTTTATAATCAATTTTTTCATCTCCTATGTTTTTTCTACATTTGTTTTTTCACTACGAATTGATTTTATCTTCGATGATGTCAATTATATCCCAGGATGCTATCATCGTCAACCTTTTTTACAAAAATATAGCAAAAAGAAAAAAGGACAGAAACACGTTTCTGTCCTTTTTTGCAGAAGAAATTTATCTTACGATTACAATTTCCTGAACCACATCTTTGTATTCACGAATGAACACCAGTCTGGGGCTCTTTGCATCGTATTTCTGGATATCCCCTGCATCCGCCAGTTTTACCTGGTTGGAGGATTTGGTGGTATCAACAGAAATTACTTTTACGCCATCAAGAGAGAAGTTTTCCACTGTGCCGCCGTTTACGGTTACGTTGATAGAAGTCGCAAACTTGCGGTCTACTTTACCGTAGGTGAGTCGCATATCGCCCTCGGTCTTACTAAATTCGGTTGCTTTGTCTTTTACTTCAAAGAGTACGGTGATTCTATCAATTGCACCCTGAGAATTGGTTCTGAACTGGATAATGTCGCCGGCTTTCAGCTGCTGACCGGAGCCATTTACTAAAAGTCCTTTTTCTGCAGTTTCCAGTGCAATCATCTGTCCGTTGTGTGCTGCATATAATTTATCTACAATATCACCTTTTTCATTTCTGTATTGAGAGATTTTGTTTACAACTGCAATCGGGCTTTCTGCATTGGTGAGACCGGTGGAGTTTTTCACCAGTACGATTTTTGCGGTTAAATCTTCGCCTACATCGTAAATTTCTACATCGTATAAGCCTTCATCTTCAAACATTCCTTTATTTTTGATTGCATATTCGTCAGAAGAAGTTGCGGTTTTGGGAATGTCAAACACAATTGTGGAGTCGGTAATCACAAACGAGCCTAATTTCGAGGATGCTTTTTTATAAAGGGTTTCCTCTCCTTTGAAGTTCAGGGAGAATTTGTCCTTATTGATGGCGATACCGCTTCCGGATACATCAGTTGCCGTGTTTAATTTAATGATTTTTCCGTCAGAATCTACTTCATAGGTGATAAGCTGTTTGGTCACTTTTCCGTCGGATTTTAATTTTTCCAGTACTGTTTTTGCTGCTTCTTTTGTGCCGCCGTTGTATGAGATTTTGTCTTTGGAAGAAAGAATTTCGATTTCACCTTTTAAGTTAAACAGTTTGAAATCAACATGGTCGTCCATGCCGTCTGCCTCTGCAGCATCAATCAGGTATGCGTATTTGTCTGATAAGGTGGAATTGGTGTCTACTGCTGCAATGTTGCCTCTGACATCTAAATAGAAGGTGCCTTCATCGTCTAATTTCACAGCGCCTTTATAGTTGTCTGCAATCTGATAGAAGCTGCCGTCAATTTTATATTTGTCATCTTCAATTTCGGTTACTGCACCGCTTACCTTATCGGTTACCACGGTTGCACGGATCACATCTTCCGATTCGCTTTTCAGGTAGGAAATAACCATCCACTCTTTTAAATCTTCAAATTTGAATTCTTTGCCCAGCTTATCGGTTAAGCTGAATTTCACACCGGATTCTTCCGGGTCAAAGGTCAGAGAGGGGTTTCCGTACTTGTCGGAAACGGTGTAGGATAAGCTACTGGTGGTATCTACAACCAGGTTCTGATATTCGTTTACAAATACTACATCGTAGGTGTCATCTGCATTGGTATCCAAAAGCTTAACTGTTCCTGCTAAGGTTCCGTTTTCTTTCAACTTTGCTTCATCATAGGAAACAGCAACGCCGTTATAAATCATTTTGGCAGAAGCAGAGATTTTTGCATATTTGGTTGCTTTGTCGGTTTCTTTGTTTTGCCAGTAGTTGATACGGTCTGCATCTACAGTTTCGATGTTTGAACCGTCAATAACAAGCTCTTTGTTTTTACCGGTTTCAGGTCTGACCAGAATTACGGTTTTATCCCCGATATCATCGGTTTTTAAATAATAATTCACACGATAGCCTAAAAAATCGCCTGCCTGAGCATCTGCAGTTTTGTATACTACACCGTCAATTTCAATCTGGTCTTTATCCAAACCGCTTGCTGCAGTCAGCTTAGTATAATGGTTTCCGGTAATCTGTCCCTGGAATTTTTCGGTAGACAGATTTTCTTTTAAAATGGTTTTATCGGTAATTTCAAAATTGGTATTAGAACCGAAGCCGGTCTGTTCCATCATCCCGATGGTTAATGCGTTGTAGGTTAAAATTGCTGCAACACCACGTTTGGTCACTTCAGCACCACTGCCTGCTGCATTTTTGGTAAAGCCGTACTGATTTGCTACCTGAAGATATCCTGCAGGGTAACCGCCTTTGGATTCCGCTACCAGCTCATAACCTAACATACGAACTAAAATAGTAATGGCTTCCTGATAGGAAATTCTGTCCTCAGGGCGGAAGTTACCATCCGGATCACCCACAACCAGCTTATGATTTGATGCAACGTTGATATAGCCGCTTGCCCAGTAATCCACACTTACGTCGTGATATTTGGTTTGTCCTTTGGCAGCCTCTGCGGAATGCTCCAGTCCCATCGCGTGTACCACTATTTTAGAAAATTCGGAACGCTTGATGCCATCATCGGGACGGAAAGAACCGTCAGGGTCGCCGACCATAATGCCAAGTGCTCCCAAAACCGCCCCGGCCTCTTCATACTTAGTTCCTGCCAAATCGGTAGAAACAGTGTATGCAAAAGCGGAAACTGCCATGGTAAGCACCATTACAAGACCTAACAGAAATGCTACGGTCTTTTTCATTGCCTGTGACTGTTTTGTCATACGTTTTTTCTCCTCCGTTTTTTATTTTGCATAGTAAAATGCTTACATACCAAAACCTTTGGCAAATGAGCCTGAAGATTTTAATATGTAAGCATAGGAGGAGGGGCTCCCCACAGGGGGAAGAAAGAATATGTGTGATACCCCCGAAGGGGTTTCTGTTATGTAGCCATATGAGGTGATTTCCTTTGCTACACCCTTATGTTAGCATATTATTTTTCAAAATTCAATGCAAAAAATTTTCCAATTTTAAAAAATATACAGACAAGTTTTTCCAGACCAATGAAAAGCGTCATTTTTTTCTAAAAAATCCCGGCTCACTGCTTGACTAATATTCTTTTCTATGATATAGTAAGATAGATATATAGTCGAAACAAAAGTAATTATGTGAAAAGGGTCTGATATGAAAAGAATTTTCTCATCTGTATACTTAAAAAAAGGTGATGGTGTTGTTTTTCTCCTGATTCTTGCTATCATTTTTTCCACTGCCGTACTCTTTTACCGCAAACCGGCTGCGTCAGCCAAGCAAATCGTTATCTACGTAAACGGAGAGGAATACAAAACATATCAGCTTTCTCATAAATATTTGAATAATATTGTTGTTCCGGTAAACGGCCACACAAAATACGGATATAATCATATTAAGATTGAGGACGGAGCTGTCTTCATTGCAGACAGCACATGCCCCAATCAGGATTGTGTGAAAATGGGGAAAATTACCGAGGAAGGTGACATTCTCGTATGTCTGCCATACAAAGTAGTCATCCGTATGGAAGGAGGCGAAGCACCGGATGCGGTCTCCTATTAAAAGGGTGGAAGATAAAACCTCATTCCGTGCGGTGATGCTGACCGTAATTTTCTTGCTCTCCTGGCTGGAAGCTATGGTTCCTCTGGGCGTGCCCGGTGTAAAATTCGGATTTTCCAACCTTGTCATTCTTATTTGCCTCACCGAGTACGGATTTCGGGAAGCTTTGGCAATGGCAGTGCTGAAAATTCTAATGTCTACCGTGCTGTTTAACGGATTTTCTGCCTTTCTTTACACAATGGGCGGCGCTTTCGCCTCCTGCTGCTCGATGGGGCTGGCAATCCGCCTGTATGAAACAAAGAAAATATCTACAATTGGAGTCAGTGCTATCGGTGGATTTTTTCACATTACAGCACAATATGTAATTGCAGCATATACTCTCTACACTCCCTCGGTATTTGCTCTTTACCCTCCTGCCGCCACCTTAACACTGGTTACTTCCGCTGTAATGGGCTTTCTGGCAGCAAAAATTATAAAACAACTTCATACTATATCATACGATTACGAATAACATTATCTGAGAGGTGCTTCATTATGGCAAAAGGAACCAGACGTTTTTCTTGGTTATCATTTTTTATCATTATAGCTGTCGGCGTGGTCATCGGTGGAATTATCACCTATTTAACCCGTGATATTTCTGCACTGAACTGGTTAAATATCGGATATGAATTTGGTTTAAAACAGCCATTTGTTCTGGATTTGGCTGTGATAAAGCTGACTTTCGGACTGACCGCCAACATCAATGTGGCAGTGCTGTTTGGAATCCTTATTTCCTCACTGTTTTACCGCTTTGTTTTTTAAATTACTTACCATAAAGATTTTTTGAGATAGGAGAACTGAACTATGTCTATGTTTGCAAGAGATATCGGAATTGACCTGGGGACTGCTAATACCCTGATTTATGTCAAAGGAAAAGGAATTGTGTTAAGAGAACCCTCCGTGGTTGCCATCAACCGCTATACCAAAGAGGTGCTTGCCGTTGGAAACGAAGCAAAAGAAATGGTGGGCAGAACCCCCGACAGCATCATCGCGGTTCGTCCTTTGAGCGAAGGGGTTATTTCAGATTTTGCCATGACCTATAAAATGATTAAATTCTTTTTAAAAAAAGTGTTAAAGGGTGGCATCTTTGCAAAGCCCCGCGTGGTTGCCTGCGTGCCTGCAGGTGTTACCGAAGTGGAAAAACGAGCTGTGGAAGATGCAGTCATTCAATCCGGTGCAAAGGAAGTGTATATTGTGGAAGAATCCATGGCATCTGCAGTAGGTGCAGGGCTTCCCATTATTGACCCCTTTGGTAATATGGTACTGGATATCGGCGGCGGAACCAGTGAGGTTGCAGTTATCTCTCTGGGAGCAATTGTAACCGCTAAAACAGTTCGTGTTGCCGGTGATGCCTTTGACGAAGCCATTGCCAACTACATTAAGAAAAATCACAACCTCCATATTGGTGACAGAACTGCAGAGGCGGTAAAAATTCGCATTGGTTCTGTTTATGAATGTGCAGGATTGGAAGATACTATGGATGTAAGAGGTCGTGACCTCATTTCCGGTTTACCGAGAAATATCGAAATCACTGCATTAGAAGTAAGAGAAGCATTGGAAGAACCCATCCGCATTATTATAGACGCGGTAAAAGAAACCCTGGAAACTACTCCTCCGGAGCTGGCTGCCGATATTGTGGAAAAAGGGATCACCTTAACCGGCGGCGGTGCGCTGCTGCGGGGCTTGGATGCATTGTTAACCAAAGAAACCATGCTCCCGGTAAAGGCGGCAGAAAATGCATTGGATTGTGTGGTATTGGGTGCAGGTCTTTTACTGGAAGAAATTGACGTATTAAAAATCTTAAACAACGACAGACGTCAGATGAAGCATTACCGCAGATAAACATACCGAAAAAACAACTTTACGGAGGTGAAAAATTTGAGAAGAACCAGTCGAAAAAAGCCACTCATTCTGGTTGTGGTATTTGTGCTTGTGGCAACAATTTTACTCATCGCATCAGCCAAAAACCGCAGTAATGTTGGCTTTATTGACAATGTTGTAAATGTGACAGTTAAGCCGGTTTCTACCTTCTTCTCAAATATATCCCACTCTGTCGGCGGTTTTTTTGACTATTTCCACAGCAAAAAAGAGCTGGTGAAGCAAGTCAGCGAATTGACCTACAAAAATAATCTGCTGGAACAAAAGAATGCTTCCCTCTCCTCTTTGGAAACAGAAAATGAAAGACTTCGTGCTCTTTTGGAGCTTTCAGAAAAATATCCCGCCTTTCAAACCACGGCGGCGTCTGTAATCGCAAAAGACGGTGGAAATTACGGCAGATTTATTACCATTGATAAAGGCATTGAAAGCGGAATTGCCGTCAATCAGCCCGTTATGGCGCAAAACGGATTGGTCGGCTTAGTGTTTGAAACCGGCTACGGTTGGTCAAAAATCCAAACCATTCTGGACCCGTCAACATCTGTAGGATGCCGCATTTCCCGTACCGGTGATGTAACAGTTGCAGAGGGAGACAACACGCTGGTCAATGACAGTTTGCTGAAAATGCTCTATATTTCCAAGCAATTCACCATTCTGGAGGGTGATATTGTGGAAACCTCAGGGTTAGGCGAAATCTACCCCCCGGGGATATCCATCGGAAAAATCAAGGAGATAAAAATATCAGACAATACCAATTCTCAATATGCAACCATTGTGCCTATGGTTGATTTTTCCAATTTGCAGGAAGTATTGGTTATCACACAAAAATAAAACCACAGAAAGGAACAACCTCCATTGGAACAAACAACATGGCTGAAATATATAAAACGGTCTGTTCTGGTTGCAGCAGTTTTTCTGCTGCAGTTTATTTTTGCTGACCATCTCCGCCTGTTTGGTGTAGCACCCAACTTTGCCTTTTGCTTCGTACTCACAATCTCTTTTTTAAAAAAAGCAAAGTTTTCTTTTTATACCGCACTGATTCTTGGTGTTCTGTTAGACAGCGTGTCCGGCAGACTATTTGGAACGTACACCGTTTTTTTTATGCTGGTAGCATTCGGAATCCGTGAATTTTACCATAGTGCATTTTCTGAAAATTTTGTGATAGAAGCTTTATACGGACTGTTGGTTTGTTTTTTATACTCTGTCAGCTATGCTTTCTTTATTTCCCTGTATCGGGGGCAATTTTTAACACTGATTTCCCAAACTGCATGGATTGAGTTTTTATATAATTTTATCATCTTTCTTGCCATGCTGTTCGTCCAGACAAAACACAATCAAAAGCACAGGAGTGTGTTCCGCCTATGAAACGTGATCTTTTTCCCCGCCTCACTGTGGTTATTGTGCTGACAGTTTTATTCTTACTGGCAGTGATATTTCGTTTGTTCTCCTTGCAAATTGTAAAGGGAGAGGAATATGCGGAAGCCTCTATGAAGCGTTTGGTAAAAACAATCCCCTTAAAAGCACAACGAGGTGAAATTTTAGACCGATACGGTCGCGTAATTGTATCCAGTCAAATCACCTACAATTTGGAAATTTCTCAATACAGAAAAGATAAAAAATGGGTAAATGACACCGTTTACAATCTGATTCTCTTAATGGAAAAAGAAAATCAGGAATATACGGAAAACTTGCCCATCAGCGAAATTCCCTATTCCTATACCCAACCGGAGGACCAAATCAAAGACTATCTGAAAAAAATGAACCTACCGGAAACTCTTTCGGCAGAAGAATGTATTTTGGCGTTAAAGGAACGATATCAGCTCTCCGAGGCCATTCCCGAACAATATCACCGCAAGGTGCTTTCTGTCCGTTCCGAAATGGAACAGCGGGAATTTTCACAAAATAACAACTTTGTATTCGCAGAAAATGTGAATATGAATGTGGTAACCGTGATAAAAGAGAACGACAGGAGCTACCCCGGTGTAAATGTGATGACCTCTTATGACCGCTTATATCCCGAAAAGGTCAGTCCTCACGTATTGGGCAGAGTAGGTCTCATTTATAAGGAAGAATATGACAAGCTAAAAGAGCTTGGCTACGGATATACAGATATCATCGGAAAAGAAGGTATTGAAAAGGTCTTTGATTTAGAATTAAAAGGCAAGGACGGAGTCCTGAAGGTAGAACAGAACGAGCTTGGAAAAATCACGGATACTGAAGTGCTGAAAAATGCACAACCCGGAAATGACATTATCCTGACCATAGATTTAAACCTGCAAAAACGTGCAGAAAAAGCACTGAAAGATGTGATTTACAACCTACGCCAAACCATACACGATGTAGGTGGCGGTGCCATCACCGTTGTGGATATTCACACGGGAGAAATTCTTGCCATTGCCTCCTATCCCGACTATGATATTGAAACCTTTTTAGAAGATTATAACGATAATTATAACAATCCGTTAAACCCCTTCTGGAACCGGGCTATTTCCGGAACGTATGCTCCCGGCTCCACCTTTAAAATTCTGACTTCACTTGCCGTGCTGGAGGAAGGTATTATCACACCCGGTGCACAAATTTATGACCAGGGAAAATATACCTACTTCAAAGACTATCAGCCCACCTGTCACGTATATCCCGGCAACCATGGCTATGTCAATGTGTCGGATGCCATTAAGGTTTCGTGCAACTATTATTTCTACGAAACCGGCCGGCTGTTAGGTATTGAGAAGCTAAATGAATATGCAAGGAAGGTTGGCTTGGGTGAATATACCGGAATTGAAATTTCCGGAGAAGAAAAAGGAATTGTGGCTGGCCCTGCCTACCGTGATAAAATCGGCAGTGTATGGTACCCGGGCGATACGCTTCAGGCATCCATCGGGCAATCAGATAATCTATTCACCCCTCTTCAGCTTTCCAACTATATTGCAACCGTGGTAAACGGCGGCACAAGATATGAAGCCCATCTTCTGTATAAAATTAAAAACTACACCACCGGCGAAATCAAAGAAGTCACCCCGAAAGTGGTAGAGCAGATTGAAATTCAGCCTCAGAATTACAAAGCAATTATGGAAGGTATGCGCTCAGTTACCGAGGACGGGACTGCAAGCAACGTGTTTCAGGATTTTCCCATTGCAGTTGGCGGTAAAACAGGAACTGCAGAAGTCCCCGGCACGAATAACGGCTTATTTGTCGCTTTTGCTCCCTATGATAATCCGAAAATTGCAATTTCAGTTGTGGTAGAACATGGTGCTCACGGTAATTCCATTGCCCCCGCTGCAAGAGAGGTAATTGAAGAATATTTTAAAAATGCACAGACTGAAATTCAAGACGAATATGAAAAATTCCAGATAAAATAGAGGAAACAAGATGGAACGACTGGACAAAATTCTTGCCAACGCAATGGTAGGCTCAAGAAAAGAAGTGGTAAAGCTCATCCGCTCGGGTGTTGTGTTTCAAAACGGAATCCCCATAACAGACCCGTCTCATAAGATAGACCCAAAAGTGTCTGAGCTGACAATTAACGGCACCCCGATTTTCTATCAGGAGCATTATCACATTATGCTCCACAAACCGCAGGGATATATTTGTGCAACCGAAGATACCCGTGAAAAAACCGTTCTGGACTTGCTTCCTGATGATGTATTCCCCAAGCATAAGCTATTCCCTGCCGGGCGGTTGGACAAGGATACCGAGGGCTTTGTGCTTCTCACCACAGACGGAAAGCTTGCCCATCGGATTACCGGTCCGAAAAATCATATTAACAAAAAATACTATGTAGAACTGGATAAGCCACTGCAGTCCGGGTGGAATAAAAGCTTTCAAAACGGCATCATTATAGATGACGGATACCGGTGCAAGCCTGCTTTTTTTGAACCGATTTCCCACAACACCTGTCACCTGACACTGTTTGAGGGAAAATTTCATCAGGTAAAACGGATGTTCGAAGCACTGGGCTGTACCGTAACCTATTTAAAGCGAGTACAAATCGGGAGTGTGACTCTGGATGAAGCTCTGAATTTGGGCGAATTCCGGGAGTTAACCCAACAAGAATTATCCCGTTTGGAAACTGTTCCCGAACATTACAAGGAGAACCTATGAGAACCGATGATTTTAACTATGTGCTGCCTGAGGAAATGATAGCACAAACCCCTTTAAAAGACCGCACCGCCTCCAAAATGATGGTGCTTGATAAACAAAACGGAAATATTGTTCACAGCAGATTTTATCACCTGATAGAATATCTGAAGCCCGGTGATGTGCTGGTATTCAACAACACACGCGTGCTCCCCGCCCGCCTCTATGGCATAAAAGAAGGAGGAACCGCACATATCGAGGTTCTGCTGTTAAAACGGCGAAATTTAGACGAATGGGAAGTTTTAATGAAGCCGGCAAAACGAATCAAATTACACGGGAAAATTATTTTCGGTAACGGTGAACTGGTTGCCGAAGTTGTGGAAGAATTGGACGATGGCGGACGAATTGTCAGATTTTCCTATGAGGGTGTATTTGAAACCATTTTAGAAAAACTGGGAAATATGCCCCTCCCTCCTTACATAAAAGAAAAACTGGAGGACAAAAATCGTTACCAAACGGTATATGCAAAATTTGACGGTTCCGCTGCTGCACCTACTGCCGGACTCCACTTCACCGAAGAATATATCAAACGATTAGAGGAAAAAGGTATTATCACTTGTTATGTTACCCTCCATGTGGGGCTTGGCACCTTCCGCCCTGTCAGTGTGGATGACGTGAATCACCACAAAATGCACAAGGAATGGTATCAGGTTCCCAAAGAAACTGCCGATATTTTAAATCAGGCAAAAAAAGAAGGCAGACGGATTATTTCAGTTGGAACAACCAGTCTCAGAACCCTGGAGGCGATGGCACAGGAGCAAGGTGGTATTGTCCCCTGCTCAGGCGAAACCGAAATTTTTATTTATCCGGGTTACGAATTTAAGGTAATTGACGGGCTGCTGACCAACTTCCATTTACCAAAATCCACTCTTTTAATGCTGGTTTCCGCTCTTTCTGACCGGGAAACTATTTTAAATGCATATGAAAAAGCGAAAGAAAAAAATTATCGGTTTTTTTCCTTTGGCGATTGTATGCTGTTGTTATAAGGATGAAAAAAAGCTTCTGCGATGCAGAAGCTTTTTTTAATGTTTTCTATACAATTGTTTCTATGGTAACGGGAAGATGGTTTTGTCCGGTACAAACGGTAATCTGATAGCCCTCGTATTTTTGGGTAAAGAAAGCAACCTCATCAGGATAAATAATTTCTTTTGAGAGTCCTTTCATGCCAACTCCTGTGTATTTCACGTAGCTTTCTTTTTTTGTCCAGATTTCAAAAAAGGCATCTGTTCCCACTTTTTCCACATAGCTTTGTTCTTCTTTGCTAAAGCATTTTTCCAACGTTTTTGGATGGATTTTCGTGATTTTTTCGATATCTGCACCCACAGGTGTATCCCCCACTGCCAAAAGCAAAAAATCTCCCGAATGAGAAAGATTAAAATGATAAGGACAATTTTTAATGTAAGGCTTTTTATCACAGATAATTTCCACGTTATCATAACCAAACAAATCGGAAAACACTGTTCTGACCGCGTAGTCCCCTGCTGTTTTCTCGATTTCCCGCTTGGTTAGCTCAGGAAATTTTTCACGAAAGGAAATCAAGGAAAGAAGATATACTTTTGTTTTCATCCTAACAATTCACCGCGGCAATAAATTTCTTGATTCCGTTGTTTCCTGCTTCGGTATTTTTATAGACGCCACAGTTTTCCAAAATTTTCATAAATATCTGACCCACTTCTTCTTTTTTGGAATCGGTCAGTTCTCCAAGCTCCGTTTTCAAACGAGCGGGAAGCACTGCCAGCCCCATGGCTTCGATGAGTCCGATATTTTCCTTTTTTATGTGGTGGTATTCACTGTGCGGATGGAAAATTCCAAGGGGATACTCCTCGGTGGTGCGATTATTTCGTAAAATTAAATCCAGTTCAAAATTACCATCACGATAGCGGGCAATCGGAGTAATGGTATTGTGAGGTGCATCAGTGTGAGCAAGAATGTCACAGGATTCATCGGAATAGGTGCGCCAGGTGGTCAGAATTTTATCCCCCAAATCGCATAAATCGTCGATAGAATCACCAATGAGACGAATCGTAGACAATGCCCAATCAACCACGTATGCTTTCACATTGGAAAACCCGACAAACTCCACCTCGAAACGGCTTCCGCATTTTGCCATGGGAAACTCATAATTTCCGCCCTGAAAATGGTCGTGAGTTAAAATAGAACCGCCCACGATTGGCAAATCTGCATTGGAACCAATGAAATAATGAGGGAATTTCTCAACAAAATGCAGCAATTTGGAAAATGTTGCACGATTGATTTTCATTGGCGTATGCGATTGATTTAAAAGAATGCAATGCTCATTATAGTATACATAAGGAGAATACTGCAACGCCCATTTTTCTCCGCAAAGCTCTATTGGAATAATTCTGTGATTGGCTCTGGGAGGATGATTTGCATTTCCCCGGAACCCAACATTTTCAGGACAAAGCAGACATTTTGGATATCCGGTCTGTACCGCATTTTTGGCTGCTGCAATATCTTTGGGGTCTTTCTCCGGCTTGGACAAATTGATTGTAATATCCAACTCTCCGTATGATGTGTCAGTTTTCCATTTCAAATCCCGTTTTACACGGTCTGTCATAATATAATTGGAATTTTGAGACAACTCATAAAAGAAATCAGTGGCATTTTCAGGAGCTTTTTCATAAGCTTCCCAAAAGGTACGAACCAGATTCCCCGGTGTAGGCGTAAAATAGTCCATAATCTCCGCCGATAAAATATCACGGTAGGTCACGGTGTTCTGCTCTAACGCCCCATTTTCAAACGCAATATCACAAAGCCCGGAAAGAATCGTTTCCAAACTTTCGTGAGAAACTGTTTTCTCACGTTCAAAAGAAGCTGCACCAACCAGATTCAAAATTCTGTTGGCAATATAACATTCATCCTCGGGAGCAATCATCTCTTTACGGAGACCGTAGTCCAACAACTCTGAAAGATACTTATTAATCATAATACTCTTACGCCTCCTTGATTTCTGATAAAGAGAATATGGCATTTTCCTTTTCCAAATACCTTTTCAATAGCAGATTGAAACATATCCACCATATCGACGGGGACAAAATTCTGTGTCGTACCGCCAAAGCCGCCGCCATGAACCCGATATGCACCTTTTCCTTCCAAAATTCCATGTGCCAGATAAATGGCAAGAGATAGCCCTTGCTCGGAAGGATTTTTTGTGGCGTAAACATTCTGCAAGAATCGGAAAGAAGAATTTCCCGATGCAATAACCAACTCTTTAAATGCTTCAAAATCTCCGCAGTTTAATGCAGCAACTTCTCTTTCCACACGCTCATTATCATCCAGGTAATGCAAAGCACGAAGCACCGCACGATCACCAAACTGTTCCCGCAAGCGAATAATTTCAGTAAGAATTTTCTCTTTGGTTACTTCCCGCAACACCGATTTTCCGAAATACCCGGCAACTGCTTTCATTTCACCGGGAATTGATGCGTATTCATCAGTCAGGTCAGCATGATTTCCGCCTGTATCAACAATACACAGAGCATAACCGCTTTTGGAAAAATTATAATGAACCCGTTCAATCAGCGGTTGTTCTTTGTCTTTAAAATCTATGGTAATAATTCCACCAACTGAGGATGCCATCTGGTCCATCAAGCCACAAGGCTTTTTAAAATATTCATTCTCTGCATACTGAGCTATTTTAGCAATTTCAACAGGAGAAACACGTTCATCGTTATAGAGACCATTTAAAGCTGTCCCCACCAACACTTCAAATGCTGCGGAAGAAGAAAGTCCTGAGCCTTTTAATACATTGGATGTGGTATAAGCATCAAATCCCCCAATCTGGTATCCCAATTGCTGAAAACGTGCCGCAATTCCACGAATTAAAGACACAGATTTCCCCGCCTCATTCTCCTGAACAGTCAATTCCTCCAACGAAACGTGGTCACTCGGATATCCCTCAGATTTCAGGTGAATCCAATTGCTGTCGGTAGCGGAACAAACTGCTATAACGTCCAAATTCACACTTCCGGCGAGAACTTTTCCCAAATTATGGTCGGTATGGTTGCCGCCAATTTCTGTTCTTCCCGGTGCAGAAAAAATCATCAGATTGTCTCTATCACCATACAGTTCACAAAAGCTGTCTACAGCCTGTATGTATCGTTTTTTCTGTGCGGTTACATTTTCTGCTCCATAAAGCTCCGCCAGGTGCTCGTCTGCATTATTTATCAGTTGAAGCATTTGTTCTTTGTTTGCCATAGTCATCCCCCTAATTCGTTGTCATAGTGTCATTAGTATCTTATATCAGCTTATCGTATTTGTCAATAGGATTTGCTCCTTACGGCTTACATTTTCCACAAGGGGTGTAACCATCCGCAGTCGCATTCTCATACAACATAGGAATTTTCGATTTAGAAAGTGAGCTACATCCGCTCCGATGAAATTTCTTTCCGCTCTTTGTTACATAAACAGTAGCTCCTTCGTACTGAATAGACGGAAGTGCCGCCTTTTTGGACACAGCTCCAGCAGCAGGAGTTGGCGTTGGAGCCGGAGTCGCAACCAGCTCAATGACAGGCTTCTGCACAGGTTCAGGTATGATATACGACTGCATTTGTTCTTCGGTAACCACACCTCTCTGCTCAAAATACGCCGGATCAAGCCTGTTTATTATAACAGAATCCGTCTGTGACTTCGCGATATTCGGCATAATTAAAAAGCCGTATACATTTGCACACATACTGAGAATCAAGCATACCGTCAAAGCTTTAACATCAAAACGGGAGTCATCCTTTTCGTTCATAGTTTTTCTCCTAAATTTTACAAAATTCGACAAAATAAATTTCTGTTCCTATTATATCGTCAAAAAGCCCTATTGTCAACGAAACATTCCAAATTTATGAGAAAAATATTATTTTTTTGCATTTTATATATTGACAAACAAAAAAAACTCGTGTATAATATCACAGTATCAAATATTTAGGGGTATAGTTCAGCTGGTAGAGCGACAGTCTCCAAAACTGTAAGTCGTGGGTTCAAATCCTACTGCCCCTGCCACAAAACGCCGTCATTCGATAGTGAGTGATGGCGTTTTTCTTTTCATAGTTACTGATTTAGTAATATTTATTTGTATCTATTTCGCCGTCTCCGACGACGTCACGTAACAAAACTATCTTCAATTATATATTCTAATGATGAGAGACCCGAATGGCAGTTAACTACCGTTTGGGTCTTATTCTATTTACGGAGGTTTTTTATGATTTCAGAAAAAACGATACTAAAATCATCCCTACAGTATAGTGATGACAAAACGAAACGATATGTCTTATCTGTTGAATGGGATAAAGACAAGAAAAAGGCTTGTGTGGTTATGCTTTCATCAGGTCAGGCAAACGGAATTGTGTTCGACAGAACCACATCGCATTGTATTGAAAATCTAATTGCATTGGATTACGGCAGTGTGGATATCGTAAATTTGTTTGCAACCATTGGGAATGGAAAAGCCGTGATTGATAACGAAATGGATGAGGAGAACCGAAAGGCTATCCAAAAATCTGCCAGCAATGCAGAGATTATTATTTTCGCAGTAGGAACAGGAAAATCTACCGATAAGCGTGTCCAGAAATGCCAAACAGAGGTTTTAGAATCACTATCAACCTATAGCAAAAAGCTATTTTGCATCGCTGATTCGGATGATAGAAAATTCTATCATCCGTTATGTCCAAAAGTGAGAAAATGGAAGCTTATGCCATTTATCATAGGCGAGTTAATCAATAAGGAGTGATGTTCAAATGATTAAAATTGGTACGAAAAACGAGTTGTTCCGAATCTCCCATCTTCCCATCCACATTCAAAATGCAATATCCCAAGATGTAGCATTGTTAGATGAGAATTATGGTGAAGACCGAAATGTTGATGTTGATATGGGTGGTTTTGTAGTTGTGTGTGAAAAAAATGAATCTTTACACATAGAGAATTTTAACAAAAATTTGGATACGTCAGAATTTGCACAAGTGATTTGTCCCTACAAAAAATATCTATATATTGCAGGAAAAGAGTGAAATATTACCGTATATGAGAAGATGCAAAATATGGAAAAACATAAGGACAAAGAGATTTTACTTATAAATCAAAATATGCTAAAATACGTATGTAGAGATTATGTTCAAGAGGTGATTGCTATGGGAAATGAGCAAACACTAAAACTGCTCAATCCTATCTATGAAGAGATTTCAGAAGAATTTGGATATGATGTTGCAATCAAAATGTATCAATTATACAAAGGAATGCAAATCACTTATCCTACAAGATTATTCAATCCGGAATACGTCAAACAGCGAATCCCCATTGAGTATGATGGAACGAATATCAGGCAGTTAGCTCAAAAATATGGCTACAGCGAAAAAACAATCAGAAGAATGATTAAAGAAACTTTATAGGGAGATACGAAAAAATGGCACTAATTGATGTTGTACGATATGAAGGCGGACCAAATATCTTTGCCTGGAAATATCCAAACGACGAACTAAGCACCAAAACACAACTGATAGTCAATGAATCGCAGGAAGCTATCTTATTCAAAGGCGGACAGGCATTGGATGTGTTCGGTGCAGGGAGACACACATTAGAAACAAGAAATATTCCGATTCTAAATAAGCTGATTAACCTTCCCTTTGGTGGTCAATCCCCTTTCAAGGCAGAAGTATGGTTTGTAAATAAGATTCATTCATTGGATATTAAATGGGGAACCCCCACACCAGTTTCCTTGTTCGACCCCTTTCTTATGATTGATGTGAAAGTAAAAAGCTTCGGTCAATTTGGCATTCGAATTGAAAACTCAAAAAAATTCTTAGAAAAATTAGTTGGTACCCTTCCCATATTCAGTAAGGAAAATATTATTTCATATTTCAAGGGTGAATACTTAAGAAAATGTACTTCTATCATTGGTTCATACTTCACTCAGAAACACATTGGCATTCTGCAGGTTAATACATATTTAGATGATTTATCCGATTTTATAAGAGAATATCTGAAAGACTTTATGGCTGATTATGGCATAACTCTTCTGAATTTCTCTGTTAACAGTGTCAATGCCGACGAGAATGACAGCAGCTATAAGTTAGTAAAAGAAGCTATGGCTGATGCCGCAAAAACAAGGTGGACAGAAACAGCCAAAGCAGACACAGAAGCTTATACCACACGCCAGGTAGGCACTGCAAAAGCAGATGTTATGGGTTATGAACAAAAACAAGCAGGTTATACCTATCAGCAACGACGCTCCTTTGATGTGATGGAAAGTGCCGCTTCCAACGAAGGTAGCGGAATGTCAAATGATTTTATGACAATGGGAATGGGACTTGCAATGGGCAACAGAATGGGTGCAGTTGTAGGAACACAAATGGGTAATATGGCTGCCGTAATGAATGTAACGGACGATTCTCCCATAACTTGTGCAAAGTGTGGTACTATTTTGAATGCAAATCAAAAGTTTTGTAACAATTGCGGAGCGGAAGCCCAATCAGCAGGTCAGACCAAATGTATCAGTTGCGGAGCATCTATTGCAGAAAACAGCAAGTTCTGTCCTGAATGCGGCAGTCCTCAAACAAGAAAATGCCCTAACTGCAATGCCGAAATTCACGGGACTCCTAAATTCTGTCCTGAATGCGGCAACAAACTCTAAGGGGGTATATTTATGAAAAATAAGAACTCCATTCTTGTCATTGGCGGAATCACACTACTAATTACCGTACTCATCTTCCTTTTAGGAATCGAAAACGGAAAACGAGCAATCGACTATGTGTCATTGTTATTTGTGATAATCGGGGAATGCATCACTTTTGGAATGTTGGCATTTTATAAACATCCCACAATGATTTCTTCCCTTTCCGTTTCATCGCTGATGCCTGTGTATTTGATTATCAATATTCTATTTTCGTTATTATTTAAGAATCTGTTTGTTCATAGTATTCCGGCATTTTGCATCATTCATTTGGTATTAATAGCGATTTTCGCAATTCTCATTGTAGTTTTAAGCGGAGTCACAAATGATATCAACAAGAATGAGGAAACCACCATTCAGCAAAAGGCAGTGATTGATGAATGTGAACGAATCGCACAAGTTCTTTCTGTAAACAGTAGGTTTGAAAAGCATCGTACAAAGCTTCTGGAAATCTATGATACTATTAAATATTCCGATCACGTTTCCGATTACAAAAGTGCAGAAATATTGACTGTTTTGAATGCCATTTCAAATAGTACCGATGAAACAGAAACAGACATGTTGTGCGAGAAGGCATTACAGCTCATCCAGGAAAGAAATATTACCGTTACACAGTTAAAAAGAGGAGGATTTTAAGATGAATGATACTAGAAGAGAGAAAGCAATCAAAAGCATTGCACCAAAAAAAGGTGCTATTAAGGGGGGAATTTTAGGATATATCATCGGTTGTTATACCATAGGTTCATGGATGGGTAAGCTGATGGGAGATGGAGCGTTATTCTTTACCGCTCTCATTGTTGCCGTAGTAGTCGGATTCTTATGGGAAAAAAGAAATTTAAGGAAAAGAGAATACTTCTCTATGATAGACAATCACCGAATTTCATCATTGGACAAAATCGCTTCCTCACTATCACTTTCCTATGAACAAGTTGAAAAAGATATCAGAAAAATGATTCAGAAGGGATTCTTTGGATTGGCTCACATTGATAATATGACACGTTCCATTGTATTGCCAAATGAAGATGTTGATATCAATACTAAAGTCGTCACAACCAGTGTAATATGCCCCACCTGCGGAGCTACCAATAACGTATCCTCGATTGGTGAAAATAAATGTGAGTATTGTGGAACTGCATTAAATATTGAATAATGTATAAGGCAATGAAGTGTCATGTTCATTGCCTTTATTTTATGCAAAGGAGTTAAATTTATGGAATATACAGTATCAGGATTTGGTATCACATTAGCAATTCTTTTAACAGTAGATACTATCATCAATATGGAAAAGGAAGGGATTTAATTGGGATTATTGATTGGAATCACTGCAAAGACAGTTATCACTGCTTTTGCAGAAGGCGCTATTCTTGCAGTGAATGTCTACTTAGCTGTAAATGGAATTAAATCAAGAAAAATTAAATAATTATTATGTATTAAATGTTAAATAAAAAAATTTTCAAAAAAATCTTGACAAATCTTTTCTTATATGCTAAAACCACTTTCACCGACAAAATAGGAATTATCCTGACAATAGAATAATAGATATATAATAATAAACTTAAAACCTTTTCAGAAGGTATACATACCCAAAAATAGAATAATCCTACGGGGATAGTCTATGCTTTGGTATGTGTTCTTTCTGGAAAGGTTTTTTTGTGTCCTTTTCTATTAAGAATATTAAATTCCGGGAGGGTAGTTTTTACTTATAAAACACATAATCCAATAAAAATATTTTTAACGAAAGAAGGAAGCATTATGGAACCTGATAATACAAAAGATCCACAAGATAGTTCTTATCCAATATTTTTTTCCAAACAGCTCGCATTATATTGCAGTCATTTCGTCGGAACACGGAACGGGTAAGTCTACTATCACAAGGTTGATACGTGAACTGATAGACCCATCCGTTGCCAATATGTCTTTCATTCCCGATAACACAGATAAAATAATAAATCATCTGGCTAACAATACTGCCCCTGCCACTAAAAAGTCTGTAATCTCAAGGGTTGCAGTCTTTTTTTGCTTTGTTCTATCTTTTTAAACATTTCAGTTTTGAAACAAATTCAGAGTTCATAATGAAAGTCTTTCTGTCGCAACTGAGAGAGATAACACTCCCCCAGCAATACTTTCAAATAGAAATCTGTATAATTATTACGCCATAAGGGACTTCACTTTGTAAGGAGGGTTTCTCGCTGCTAAACAACAGATTATATTTTACATTGAAAAATGGCAAATATAAAAAAACGGCAATGGTATCATTACCGTTTTTTATTATCTATTCTTATCGGAAATCGCAAGCACTTAGCGTTCTACCAAGCCATACTTTATTTTGATTCTCTCCAGCTTATCTATCATAGGTTCGCTGATAACCCAAAGAAAAAAGGCGGTAGAAAGAGCATGGACTAAATCGAAAGAAAAGCCGGTTACATAAGATGCTATCAGCATTTCCCACGTAATGTGACTCTGAAACACAAGAATGGATGCTGGATTCATAATACCGCCATAAATGATAAGAGCGGTTAAAAAGCCAAAGATGCAAAGCGATGCCTTAGTCTTACGAAGAAATCCTTTTTGAAAAAAGATTCCTGCCATAAATCCGATTATTCCAAAGCTGAACATCTGCCAGGGAGTCAAAGGCCCTTGTCCGAAGAAAAAATTGGAAACGAAGCCGGCAACTGCACCAACCAAAAACCCAGTTTCTCCGCCAAAGCATACCCCTGAAATAATAACCAGTGCAACAACCGGTTTAAACTGCGGAAGCATCGCAAATGCCCCTCTTCCGGCAACGGCGATGGCACACAACACACTGATAATAATGAGTTCTCTTGCTTTGGGTTTTCGGGATTCAAACACCATACAAAACGGTATCATGGTTTCCAGGATGATAAGCAAGCTGATAAAATAGTATTTTCTATCCCCTAAAAAGAAAGTCCCGATATAGATTGTCAGCGGAATCAAGAGCAAAATAAGAAACGCCGCCGCAAGGGTACGTTTGGTCAGTGTCCGACTATTTCGCGGCATTTGTATTACTTCCATTCCAATCTCTTTTTGAGGAAAAAAGCTAAACCCGACAACCACCAATTCCACAATGGCAAGAATTTGCCAGGTATCCATTTCCAAAAAGCGAAGGTTCCGAAACCCTAACAAATCAATCTCTGTATAATAAAATAACGATGTAAAAACAAAGAGTAAAGAAAAAATACTGCCAATCACAATTCTGACGGGAGTCAGTTTTTTGCTTTTTTGAGGCATGTTCTCATCTTCTCCCGAGGAAAATTCGTAAGAACGCGACTGCCGTTCTCTTTTTTTTATGCTTCCCCCGCAAGCAAGGATGATATCGTCTGCCAAAACCGCATCCGACAGACAAGTTCTCGCCATACGGTTTGCAGCTGTGGTGTAGAAATTTTTTCCTTTGAAAAATTCTCTCGGTGTGTCAACAGATGTGATACTGCCGTCAAAGACAAGAGCGCATCTATCGGCATATTCTGCACAAAATTCAATATCGTGCGACACCATAAACACGGTAACGCCATGTTCTCTCAAATCCATAAGAACATCTGCAAATTCTTCCTTAAAATGGGCATCCATCCCCTTTGTGGGTTCGTCCAGCAACAGAATTTCAGGCTCCATCAGAAGAATCTTTGCCAGGGCAGCCCGTTGCTGTTCCCCGCCCGATAAATCGTAAGGATGACTATCCAGAAGCGTTTCAATTCTGCAAAGCAGCGCAACCGCTTGCACTTTTCTTTCTTTTTCTTCTTTTGAAAGCTTTCGATTGGATAATATCTCCATCAAATCCAGATAAACGGTTTTCTTGACAAATACACTTTGAGGATCCTGCGGAAGAACACCAAGGAGTCCACAATACAAATTTTTGATGTCCGAAATACGCTGTCCCTTGATGAACACATCTCCTCTGTAAGGCCGGTTAAGTCCTGATAACAAAGAAAGAGCTGTGGTTTTCCCGGTTCCGTTGCCGCCAACCAAACAAAACAATTCTCCTTTTTTGATGCTCACGTGAAATCCTTTGACCACGTCGGGCAAATCCTTTTCATAGCGGAACCAAACGTCTTTCATTTCCAAAACGGTTTCGTTGTTTAAAAGGTGAGAATCACATGGAATCACATCAGGATGAAGCGGATGCTCTTTGGCGTAAGCCTCCAAAAAGGCTCTCCCCTCTCTTACCGTTACAGGACAAGACAAGGGGCTTTTCAGAGCACCATACACTTTCATAGGAGTCGGAAGTGCATCGTACATATCGTGTTGTTTTGCTTTCAAAAGCTTGCCGACTTCACAAGGAGCTGCATCTGCAATCAGTTGCCCGTCATCCAGCACCATAACTCTGTCTGCCAATGGAAAAGCATCTTCCAAACGATGCTCTGTAAGAATGACAGTTGTACCAAGCTCCCGATTGATTTTTTCCAGTGTTTGCAAAAATTCACTTGCGGCAATGGGGTCAAGCTGACTGGTGGGTTCGTCTAAAATCAGCACTGAGGGTTGCATCACCATAACAGAGGCCAGATTCAAAAGCTGTTTCTGTCCGCCGGAAAGCTCCGTTACTTTTTTGTAAAACCAGGTTTGTATCCCGAAAAACGATGCCATTTCGGACACCCTTGTTCGGATTTCACTCTGTTTATAACCAAGACTTTCCAGCCCGAACGCCAGCTCATGCCATACCTTGTCTGTCACAATCTGATTATCGGGATTTTGCATCACAAAGCCGATGCCCGCTGCCTGCTCTCTTGTGCTGTATTGTGCCAAAGGTTTTCCGTTAAAATCAATACTTCCGCTTAACTCTCCAAAAGGTGACAAGGAAGAGTTCAACAATCTTAGCAGAGTCGTTTTTCCGCAGCCTGATTTTCCGCATAGCAGCAAAAATTCACCTTGCTGTATGGTAAACGTAATATCTTTCAGCACTTTCCCCGTTTTATTCGGATAGGTAAAGCTTAAATTTTCGACCTTAAAACATTCCATCTTCTCACCTCCCGGACTTCAATGATAATCGGACTGATACAAAGAAGCAGATATGCCGCAAATACACTCATTGCAAACAGAGACGGCTTCACACTCTGTATTGAGGGGAAATAGCGAAAATACAATTCTCCGTTTATACTCCCCCACAAGGTATATATCCCAAGAAACAAAATAGCAAATAACGCACATTTATCCCGTTTATCAAAGGTGAAAATTGAAAAGGCAGTTCTGCCGGGGATTCCATATCCCCGGGATTTCATACTATCTGCCGTTTCAATGGCATTCTCCAAAGACCAGGTTGTCATAATGGATAAAATATTCAGCCCGTGCTTGGCTCGTTCTATCATGCTGCCGTTTGATACATCCCGACCCATGGTGCGCTGTGCATTTGCCACTACCTTTAGCTGTGCGGCAAATTTTGGCACAAAGCGAAGTGTCATAGAAATCACCAAAGACATTGCCGGAATGATTTTTCCAAATAAATAGATAAATTTATCGCTGGTCATCACCTCATTATAACAGGAAAAATGACAAATCACACTGACCAGCATCACTGCTGCACAAACTCCGTAGACAATGGATTCCAGCGTCAACGGATTATTGTCGGGAAGGTAGTCCAACACGGTAATCCCCTCGTGGTTAAAAGCCGGATTCAGAAGTGCTGTGATGAGAATCATTGGCAACATATAGAGTAAATTGTTTTTAATTGCTTTCCTGCCTTTTAACATCACCGAATAGACAAACCCTGACACCAAAGAAATGCCAAGACATAAAGGATGCATAAAAAAGCAGGAGAACCCGATTACAAACAAAAAATATGTGAAATTCACAATCGGGTGATAGGTTTTAAATTCATTCATATTATCCACCATTTCCTGCGGAATACGAGCCACCTACATCGGCACCTAAATCGCAGGTATATACCCATTCAATGCGGTCGCCCGATTGCAGCTGATAGCGAGAACACCCGTAATTGGGAAACCAACCGTTTACCTTATACATCCAGCCGGATAGCTCTCCGCAATCAAATTCATAAAGATTGGCAATCCCTTCAATATAGGCGCTGTTATAAATAGGAGTGTTTTCATATTCCATATGGATTTTATTTTGTTTCATTTCCCGAAGGAGTACTTGAAATACGCTTTCGCCTTCGTAAAAGGAGACTTCTCTTTCGGCAAATATGACACCGTCTGCCGGTACCATTTCTATCTTTTCCGGGTCAAGCCAGGTCATATTATTTAATATTGTATCACATCTTACCGATAAAAAGCAAGTATATTCTTGATTTGTGATGCTTTGATCCTGCGGTTCCACCGGAAGTGGCTTTCCTTCGGGAACCGGATCGGTGAAATATCGGTCTTTTCCGGTGGAGTCATCAATGATCATTCCGTTTCCTTCCGGATATTTCTGACCGTCATTTTCTGATTGGCGCTGCTCCTCAGGCTCCGTTTTTGCTTTCGCCGCTGCTATTACGACTGACTCAGTCGGAACCGGCGTAGCGGCAGGTTCTTTCGAAGCCATCGGTGATGCAGGTGGTACAGGAGCATCGTTTTTTGTTACAACGGTATGGTCATTTGTCTGAGAAATCCAGCCACGAAGCCCCGGAGCATCACCGCCATACCAAAATACTAAAGCAAGTATTGCTATGATGAGTGCTCCGAACAGGATTTTATGTTTGTGTCGCTTCAAATCGTTTCTCTTCCCTTCCTTTATTGAGTCATAATGCTACAGAAACGCAAAAGAATTGTAGCAACCTGAGCGCGTGTTGCCGTATGTTTCGGGGATAACATCGTGTCACTTGTACCGTTGATTAAATCAACAGAATTTGCCCACTTCATTGCATCCAATGCCCAATCGCTGATCTCATTTGCATCGGCAAACTTGTCAAGATTTCCGGAACCGGAAACATCAACCCCACATTTCTTCGCATAACGATAGATCATCAGTGCCATTTGCTCGCGGGTAATTTCTGCCTCCGGCGCAAATTGATTTTCACCCACGCCGCTCACCACATTGTTTTCTGCCGCCCATATAATTGCATCGGTATACCACTGACCTTCTGGAACATCCGAAAAATGATAGGTAGCAACCATATTTTCAGGGGTTGCCATTCGGTAAAGAACCGTAACCAGCATTGCTCTTGTCATCTTGCTGTCTGGTTCAAATCCATTGTCAGTTCCCTGCATCAGGTTGTTTTCATAGACATATTTTACAGATTCATAATGCCAATCCTTCTTTTGAACATCCATAAATGTGTCTTCCGTAAATGGGATTGATTCCGGAATTTCCAAGGTTACATCAGATGGTTCTTCCATTTCTGTGGATGCTGTGTCTTCCAAAGCAGCAGAATCCTCCTCGGAAACTGCAGCATCAACAGTTTCAGTGACTCCTATCTCCTCGTCAACCACCTGGTCTTCGTCAACAATCGGGGATTCATCGACTACCGGGACTTCGTCAACAATTTCGTCTTCATCGACTATCGGGTCTTCATCAACAACCACGTCATCGTCAGCCGTGTCGTCATCGGTGAAAATTGTAACATCTGTCATATCATAAAGAAAGGTTTTCCCCTCTAAATAACGAAAATAGGCAGTCAAGGCGTATTGTCCCTGTTCGGTAGCCATACCGTTGAACCCACTGTAGGGAATATGCTCAAAGCCCCCTTCTTCTACAGAAAACATACACAAAGCATCTACAACCGAAATGCCGTTTTTCACAAAACGATCGTCTGTTTCGGGGTCAATTCCAAGTGCTGTCAATGCCACAATAACCTGAGCACATGACTCGGCGCAAATTCCGTCAACCGAACCAAAGCTACCGTTTTCATACTGAATTGAAGAAAGACATTCCAGCGCTCTTTCCACTGCAACCTCTACATCGGGATTGCTGTGATAGTATGGAGCAAGTGCCTGAATCGCCATACCGGTTATATCAGGGTCAGCCACGTTACCGGCAAGAGCCCAACCGCCGTCGGAGAATTGTTTTTCCAAAAGGTAGGATATAATTGTTTCCCGGGTTGCCTGCGTCTCTTCGTTGTTATTTTGGGGGATTTCATAGCCGTAACTATCCAAGGCAATTAACGCCCAGATAGGGCCGTTTATCCCCTGCCGTTTCAGATAATTCATATCGGAAAGTCCACAGAGCAGATTATGTCCGTCCACATTTGTGACATCGTAGCCTGCGGAGGTGAGTGCAAGAATCACGCGGGAGTTTTCTGTGGATTTGGCTCTGTGAAGCTGTCCTTTGTCGTTGATGTTTTCATTCACAAATGCAACCACATTTTCATAATATCCGTCGGGACAATCGCGACCCGAACGGGTAAGGCTGAGAACCATCCACTCTCCGCCTACAGACCCTACGGAGGGTGTGCCAAGTTCTGCGATATACTGCCCCGTTGCTTCATAGATAGCAGTGTGGTCCGTATTGGATACCGCAGCATACAAGTCAGCGATTGCAGTTTCCGCATCGGTAAGTATGATGAAATTCTCCACCAATTCTTTTTGCGAATCTGTCAATTCATCATAAGCAGAACGGGCATCCTTGATTCTGTTGCCGGCATAGACGGTAACCTCTCCGATGGCATCAATTTTCTCCATCACTGCATTTATACTGTCAAAATTCAAGTCCTCTGTTACGGTATCTTCCGAAAACGCCGTAGCTGACAAAGAAACTGGAAGTATCATAGCCATCATAATGCTAACAAGCAGGATACGAAAAATTTTCCGTTTCATTTCATAGTTTCCTTTCCTGATGTTTCGTCTTTCATTGAAAGTATAACAATCAATTTGTCACCACATATGCCTCACAAAGCGGCATACAGGTTGTAAAATTATCCCATAACATGATTTTATCGTTCGCTCCAAGCTCCATATCAGACGGAACAGGAATGCTCATCGTGTTCTCACCATTTGTTTTTACGGTAGCAAGAGGTACGGGTAACATCTTATTCAAGCTGTCACCTTCATAATCTGCAAAAACGACAGTAATATCAGACCCTTCCTCGGGGAATGAAATGAATGCATTCTGTCCGTCATATTCCGTAATTGCAAAAACCGATGCCACAGGGGATCCGAAATAAGTATCGTTAATATAACTTGTGAGGATGACTTCCTGCTCCGAAATTTCCTCTGCGGTAGACAAGGGATGTTCCGCTACAGAAAGTGCTGTTTCATAAACATCGTCTGTTGCAAGATTGCCATAGTAATCGTTGAGGGCAGCCAACAGAAAGATCAGCTCCGATTTATCCTCCTGGATAAATAAGTTTCCACCCATATATTCCGCCATCACATTACCGGGAAAACCGCAGTCGGTGCCATAACCGGCAACGGTAAAATGCCAACGGATGATATCGCCGAGAACAACCGTTTCCCCTGTGTTATAGTCCGTAACGGTATCCCCGGGATAGGAAGAATCGGCACCCAAAGATGCCCACCAGTCGTTAATGGTGTAGCACCAGCCTGCCTGCCAGCTGTAGTCAAACTCTTCTAAATAGCCATTTCCATCACCCATGCCTTCAAAGTCAGCAGTGTACGGCTCCAGATACTCAGGATACTGGGGTATCGCAGTATCGTCAAACTGGAAACCGCTAAAATAGGAAGTGCTGCCTTTATAGCCAATGTTTTTACTCGATAGAACATCTACGGTAATTTCACCTGTACAACGCCCATCCTTACTATATAGAGAGGGTTCCACCAAAAAGCCTTGACCGATATTATAGGCTTCCACACTGATTGCACCGTTTTCTTCTCTGAGTTCTTCTAATGTCAATAATGTGCCGTTTGCAAAAGTTAACTGCGGTAACATTGTGACCATCATCACAATAAAAAGCAAAATACTAAAAATTTTCTGTTTCATGTTACATTCTCCTTTTGATTTTTTAGTTTTCAAAAATATTTGCTGTAAGAAAGGGTTTTCTTGTTGTTTTAACACCTCCTGCATTTCTTACCGCAGATAATAAAAAAACTGCGGTAATTTTTCATTGAAAAATTACCACAGCTGAGTTTTTCTGTGATGAATCACAATTTGGTTTGCAAGAAACCAAAAACATTATCTCTATGCAAAAGTTGCACTTACGAGATAACATCAAAGCAGGTCTTGTGACTCGCATCATATAGACGAAAAGTCCGCATTTTTGTATCCTGCCTTCTCAGTTTCCCAATGACCGGCTTTCGCCAACGGATACAAAAACTTCGATGCACACACCGACAGTTTAACCGCAGGGGATTCTCACCCCATTCCCTTTTTCACCGATGACACCTGGCCCAAAAAAGCTTTTGCGGCATCATCAACACTTTGTGTGAAGATATTCAATTTTCACTGGAATTATAACACACCGATTTTCAAAAGTCAAGACAAAAAGATTATTTTATAGTAAAACACAAGAAAAATTTTTTATCATTCTCAATCCTGCCGTAACACTAATTTGAAGTTTTTTTTTGCATCCTTTTTCTTTTGTGATTTACTACCCAAAACTATTTTAAAGAATTTTCTGTGTCCCCTACAAAAATAAAGCAGAAAATCAGTTGACACAAGACCGTTCTATGTGCTAAAATAAGACAAAATCATCATTTTTCTCAGAAAGGACAAACCCCTATGACATTCAAACGAGCAGATATTTTACTCCCCACATTTTCCAAAGAAGCTGACAAAATGCAAACCTGGAGTGTGGTTGCCTGCGACCAGTACACTTCAGAGCCACAGTACTGGGACGAAGTAAATGCCCTGACAAAAGGGAAAGAATCTACCCTTTATGTTACCGTTCCCGAAATTTACTTAAATGATGCAGACATTGAAACCCGTATCAAAAACACCAATGCCACCATGAAAGCCTATATGGAGCAAGGGGTATTCACCGAGCATAAAAACACTTACATTTTTGTGGAAAGAACCTTACGAAACGGCGTAAAACGGCTTGGTATTGTGGGTATGGTGGATTTAGAGGATTACGATTATTCGGCAAGCTCCCAAACCAAGGTCAGAGCAACCGAGGGAACTGTGGTGTCCCGTATCCCTCCCCGCTTGCAGGTGCGGAAGGATGCTCCTGTAGAATTGCCTCACATTATGCTGCTGATTGACGATGAGTCTTGTGATATTATTGAATCCAACGAAGCAATAACCCACACCTTTGAACCCGTTTACGATTTTGACCTGATGCAGAATTCCGGACATCTGACCGGTTATAAAATGTCAGAAGAAGCTGCAGATTTACTGGATAAAAAGCTGAAACAATTAGGTGAATTGGATGCCTTTAACAAAAAATACGGTGTGCAAAAGGACTCTCCGCTCATTTACGCCATGGGAGACGGAAACCACTCCCTGGCAACCGCAAAAGCCTATTACGAAAGCAAGAAAAAAGAACTGGGCGAGGAAGCTGCCAGAAAAAGTCCTGCAAGATATGCTTTATGCGAACTGGTCAACCTCCACGATAAATCTCTGGTATTTGAAGCCATTCACCGTGTGATTTTTGATGCAAGCGGGAATGAATTTTTAAAGAAACTGGAAAAAACTTATACTGTAAGCTATGATGAAAATGCTGTCGGACAGTCCTTTCTGTTTGTGTGTGGCAACGAAGAAAAAAAAGTCACCATCACCGATTCCAAAGAATATTTAACAGTGGCAACCGTACAGAAAATGCTGGACGAATTTGTGGCAGAGCAAGGCGGAGAAATTGACTATATCCACGGCGAAGATGTTGTAAAAAATCTTTGTGAAAATCCCAAAAACTTTGGTATTATTTTAGATGCAATGGATAAATCTGACCTTTACAAATCGGTCATTTTAGATGGTGCATTGCCACGAAAAACCTTTTCCATGGGGGATGCCTGCGACAAACGTTTTTACACCGAAGCGAGAAAGATTAAATAAAATTCAAAAATGTATGAAAACGGCAGAAAATTTTCTGCCGTTTTTCTCATATTTTTCTCAATTTTCTTATCTCGAGTTGCGAAACTGAAAAAAATGTGATATACTAATTACGAAAAACCATAAGAAAGGAGCATAAAAATGAGTGAAAAAACCTACCTTTGCATTGATTTAAAAAGCTTTTATGCTTCTGTGGAATGTATGGAACGAGGGTTGGACCCTATGAAAACCAATCTGGTGGTTGCCGACGAAAGTCGAACCGAAAAAACCATCTGTCTGGCGGTTACTCCTTCCTTGAAAGCCTATGGAATTTCGGGCAGAGCAAGGCTGTTTGAGGTAGTTTCCCAAGTGAAAAAAGAAAATGAACGTCGCTTACAAAAAGCTCCCGGTCATCAATTCATAGGCGAATCGTACCATGCTGATGAGCTGGCAGAAAATCCGGCTCTTGCTCTCAGCTATATTGTTGCTCCGCCCCGCATGGCACACTATATGGAATACAGCACCCGCATCTATAATGTATATCTCAAATATATCGCTCACGAGGATATTTTGGTATACTCTATTGACGAGGTGTTTCTGGATATCACAAGCTATCTCCCGCGATACCAAATGACAGCTTATGAGCTTGCGGTAACCATCCTCCGTGATGTATTAAAAACAACGGGAATTACCGCAACGGCAGGCATCGGCACGAATTTGTATCTTGCAAAAATTGCAATGGACATCACCGCAAAAAAGATGCCGCCCGACAAGGATGGAGTCCGAATTGCTGCCTTAGACGAGCTGACCTATCGCACCCAGCTTTGGGAGCATCAGCCTCTCACTGATTTCTGGAGAGTTGGCGGTGGTATCGCAAAAAAACTGGAAGCAAACCGTTTTTATACGATGGGAGATGTGGCACGTGCTTCCCTCTCCCCTTATGGCAGAGAAAAACTGAAAAAGCTCTTTGGTATCAATGCCAAATTACTGATAGACCATGCCTGGGGCTACGAACCAACCACTATCAAAGAGGCAAAAGCATACACCCCGGAAACCAAAAGCATTTGCACCTCGCAGGTGTTATCTGAACCCTATCCCTTTGAAACTGCACGGCTGGTATTGTGGGAAATGCTGGAAAATTTAGCATTGGATTTGGTGGAAAAACAGTTGGTCACCAACCAGCTGGTACTCACTGTTGGCTACGATGTGGAAAATCTGAAACAGCAATCCAAAAAATACAAAGGGGAAATCACCACCGACCGCTACGGCAGAAAAACCCCAAAGCACGCTCACACTACCGTCAACTTAGACAGACAAACCTCCTCCGGCAAGCTGTTGTGTGATGCGGTTTTAAAAGCCTACGACAATATTACAGACCCATCGCTTACCATAAGAAGGCTGACCATATCTGCCAACCGTCTGATTTTGGAAAGTGAAGTAAAAGAAAATATAAGCTATGAACAACTGAATTTTTTTACCGATTACACTGCTCAGGCAAACCAAAAAGAGCAAGCGGAAAAAATGCTGAAAAAAGAACGAAAAATTCAGGAAACTATGCTTGGTATCAAATCCCGTTACGGAAAAAACGCCATTATGAAAGGGGCAAATTTACAAGAGGGAGCAACCGCCAAGGACAGAAACCGTCAGATTGGCGGTCACAAAGCATAAAAGGAGGGACTATCCTATGAGCCAATTTCCTTATAACGACATTTTAAATCTCCCCTATCCCAACGAGGAAATAGAACGGGATTTTCCCGATAAGGTCTTGCACGCTGCACAGTTTGCCCCCTTCGCTGCCCTCACGGGGCACGAGGAACAAGTGGAGGAAACCGCCCGTGTCACCGAAGAAGAAATTCTCTTGGATGACACCGCGAAAGAAATTCTGAACCGAAAATTTTGTTACCTTAGAGAGCATTTATCCGAAAATCCGGAAATTTCTGTGACTTATTTTATCAAAGACCAAAAAAAGGAAGGCGGAAGTTATGCTGTCAAAACCGGAAATTTAGCAAAAATTTTGACCTATGAACAAGCGATTGTGTTTTCAGACGGTGAAATGCTTTTTATGAAGCAGATTCATTCGGTTAACAGTCCGTTATTCTGCGAAATCGGGCAAGAAATCCCATCCCTGCAATCCAGATAAGTTGCAGGGATTTTTTTATTTTTCCGGAAAGTCAATTTTTTTTTGTGTTTTTTCTTGCAATTTTTACCAAAATAAGATAGAATGAATTTAACCGTAACGATGTATACTATGATTTAAGATAAATGGGGTTACAATCTTATGAAAAAAATTGATGCAACCGTTTTGAAAGAAACCCGTTATATTTTTGGCATTACACTGGTTTTCAGTGTGGTAATGGAAGGAATCTTTCTCGCACTGGGAAAATGGAATGTTTTTGTGTTACTGGGGAATTTATGGGGTGCCCTTGGTGCAGTGCTGAATTTCTTTCTGATGGGGCTGACGGTGCAAAATGCCATTACAAAAGAGGAAAAAGATGCAAAAAATTTAATTCGTTTTTCTCAATCGGCAAGAATGCTGATGCTATTTGTCATTGCAGGGGTCGGCTTTTTGCTGCCCTGGTTTCACACCCTGGCGGTAGTGATTCCCCTTTTGTTTCCCCGCATTGCAATTTTTTTACATCCCATTCTCAGAAAAGACTAATCATACGAGGTGATCGTTTATGAAAACCAGACGCAGTTTCCGGCTCTGGGACATTTTTTACATTATAATGATGATTGTACCTCTTGCAATTGGTATGGTGCTTCAGATACTTACCAAACCTATGGCAGAGGGCATTACTCTGACGGGGGCACGTATCTTTTTCACCATTCCCATGCCGCTGCAGGATTTTTATGTAACGGAATCCCAGATAAACTCCCTGTTAGTTACAGTAACCATCTTCTTTTTCTGTTTGTATATGACTCACGGCATCCACGAAAGAGTGAAGTTAAAACGTCAGCATTTTGCAGAGCTGATTGTAGAAAAGGTGGACGGCTTGGTAAATGAAAATATGGGCGAATATTTTATGGGATATTCCCCGTTTATTATCGCGATGCTGGCTTTGTCGGCTGTATCCAGCCTTAGCTCGTTAATCGGCTTGTTTCCCCCTACCTCCGACATCAACGTGGTGGGCGGATGGGCAATTTTGGTATTTATCTTAATTACCTACTATAAAATGAAATGCGGCCCTCTTTATTACCTCAAGAGCTTTACAGAACCCATCGCACTCCTTGCTCCCATCAACTTCTTAAGCGAATTTGCAACCCCGATTTCCATGAGCTTCCGTCATTACGGAAACATTCTGTCGGGAACGGTAATTTCCACCCTGATTGCAGTTGGCTTAAGCGGTCTTTCTCATCTGGTGCTGGGATGGCTTCCCGGATTTTTAGGAGAAATCTCATGGCTTCGGGTGGGTATTCCGGCAGTATTATCCATCTATTTTGATGTATTCTCAGGGTGTCTGCAGGCATTTATCTTTGCAATGCTCACTATGATGAATGTGGCAGGAGCATTTCCTATGGATGAATACGAAAAAAGAAAACAAAGGAAACAAATCAAAAAACAAACCACATAAACAGTGAAAAATTTAATGCTAAATAAAAAACGGAGGAATTTTTTATGGAACTCGCAATTGGTCTTATTTTAGGTGCTTGTGCATTGGGTGCAGGTCTGGCAATGATTGCCGGCATCGGCCCCGGTATCGGGGAAGGAAACGCCGTGGCAAAAGCCTGTGAAGCAATCGGTCGTCAGCCCGAATCAAAAGGCAGTGTTACCACCACAATGCTGATGGGTTGTGCCATTGCAGAAACCACCGGTTTATACGCATTGGTTATTGCCATCATTTTAATTTTCGTTGCCCCCAACCTCTTGGTTGACATTCTGGTTAACACCATGAAATCACTGTAAATAAAACTGCAGGGAGCCTTTAGAATGCAAACATTACCAATTATTTCTATCAATATCTGGGAGATGCTCTATGCTCTTTTGAATCTTCTCATTCTTTATTTACTGGTGAAAAAATTCTTATATCAGCCCGTAAAAAAGATGCTTGCAAGCCGTCAGGCAACCATTGACAATGATTACAAGCAGGCAGAGGATGCAAAAGAAAAAGCCTTCTCAGACCAAAAACTGTATGAAGAAAAGCTGTCTCACGCCGAAGAAGAAGCTGACAGCTTACTTCAGTCTGCGGTTTTGAGTGCTCAAAGACGTGAATCTGAAATCCTTGCCGATGCAAAAGAAAAAGCCGACGGTATCCTGCGTCAGGCAGAAGCAAATGCGGAGCTTGAGCTGAAAAAAGCAGAAGAAACCATTCGGGAAGAAATCATTTCCGTGGGTACAGTAATGGCAGAAAAGCTGCTGAAACGAGAAGTTTCTGCCCAAGACCACAAGGATATGATTGATACATTCCTGGACAATATAGGTGAATAACATGAAGCAGATAAGTAAAGCTTATGCCGAAGCTATCTTTTCCATTGCGCTGGAGCAGAAAAAGGTAACGGAATTTGCTGAGAAATTTGAACAATTGGAAGCTCTTCTTACAAAGCATCCCGATTATTGCTCTTATCTCAAAACTCCTGCCCTTCCCCTGCACGAGCGGCTTACGGCAATTGAAGAAGCATTCGGTAACTCCATGCCGGAGGAAATCGTTTCGTATCTGAAATTACTCTGCGAAAATGGACATATTACAATCCTGCCTGACAGTATCAAAGAATTTTTTAAACTGGAAATGGCTGTGTCCAACACGGTAACCGCTACGGTAACCTCCGCCATCGCACTCACAGACGCGCAAAAAGAAAAACTCATACAAAAGCTGGAAGCAAAATACCACAAACACCTTTGTCCCATTTACAAGACAGACTCCTCTCTGATTGGCGGACTCCGCATTGAACTGGAGGATAACGTATTGGACGGAACCATTGTAAAAGGCTTACAAAGCTTGAAGGAAGTGATAAAAACATGAACAATCCTGCACAAATCAGCCAGATTATAAAAACACAGATTGAAAGCTATAAATCCCGTGTGCAGATGGAAGAAACCGGAAAGGTTATCTTAGTAGGAGACGGAATCGCACAAGTATACGGACTGAAAAATTGTATGGCAAATGAACTTTTGGAATTTGATGACGGAAGCTTTGGTGTAGCACAGAACTTAGAAGAAGAATCCGTTTCGGTTGCTATTTTGTCCAACAAAAATAATATCCGTGAGGGTGCAACGGTATCACGCACAGGAAATGTTTTGTCTGTTCCCGTTGGGGAAGAACTTCTGGGCAGAGTTGTGAACGCCTTAGGAGAACCTATCGACGGAAAAGGACCCATCAAATACAGTGCTACCCGTCCCATCGAATCGGAAGCACCGGGTATTATCGAAAGAGAAAGTGTCAATGTACCGCTCCAGACGGGAATCAAAGCCATTGACAGTATGATTCCCATTGGCCGAGGTCAACGTGAGTTGATTATCGGTGACCGTCAGACCGGGAAAACCGAAATCGCCATTGATACCATAATCAATCAGAAACATTCCGACGTTATCTGTATTTATGTTGCTATCGGACAAAAAAGCACCTCGGTTGCAAAGCTGGCAAGTGAGCTGGAACGAAACGGTGCTTTGGAATATACCATTATTGTTTCTGCAACTGCGGCGGAAAGTGCACCCCTTCAGTATATTGCCCCCTACAGCGGTTGTGCAATGGCAGAATATTTCAGAGAGCAAGGAAAAGATGTTCTCATTATTTATGATGATTTAAGTAAGCATGCGGTAGCATACCGTGCCCTTTCCCTGCTCATTCGCCGTCCTCCGGGCCGTGAAGCCTATCCGGGCGATGTATTCTATCTCCATTCCAGACTGCTGGAACGAGCTGCGTGTGTGGCAAAGGAATACGGCGGTGGGTCTATTACCGCACTCCCCATTATTGAAACTCAGGCAGGCGATGTATCTGCCTATATTCCTACCAATGTAATTTCTATTACCGACGGTCAGATTTTCTTAGAAACCGAATTATTCCACTCCGGTATTATGCCAGCAATTAACCCCGGAATTTCAGTCAGCCGTGTTGGGGGTTCTGCTCAGCTTAAGGCAATGAAAAAGGTTTCCGGAGAATTGAAGCTGTTATATTCTCAGTACAGAGAGCTTCAGTCCTTTGCGCAGTTCGGAAGTGACTTAGATGCCGATACCAAAGCCCGTTTAGCACTGGGAGAACGAATTGTGGAAGTATTGAAGCAAGGCAGAAATGCTCCCGTTCGGGTAGGCTGTCAGGTTGCTATTGTGTATGCGGTCATCAAAGGATATCTGGACACTATTTCCGTTTCCGATGTCAGAAAGTTTGAGAAAAAGCTCTTTGAAAAATTGGAAAATGAATACCAATCCTGGCTGACAGAAATTGAAAACGGCAACTATGACGAGGAACTGGAAAACAACTTAAAAGACATTCTTGCGAAAGTGCAGGTGTAACAAATGGCAGGTAACACAAAAGAACTGAGAGTCCGTATCAAAAGCGTTACCTCCACCCTGCAGCTGACCAAAGCTATGGGGTTGGTTGCTTCCTCCAAAATCCGCCGTGCCAACGAGGGTATGTTTCGTGCAAGAGAATATAAAAAATCCTTACAGAAAGCCATTTCGTCCCTCACGGCATCCTCAGAATGCCTAAAAAGCCCCTTTATGCGATGGGATGGCGGTCAAAAAACCCGTCTTATTGTGATTGCAGGCGATAGAGGCTTAGCAGGCGGCTACAACAACAATGTATTGAAACTGGCTGCCGAATATCCCGATGCCGAAATCATTCCCATCGGAAAACGAGCTTGTGAACGGTTTGGTAAGGAGCTTAATTCCTCCGAAAAGTACAGCTTTCAGGAGGCATATACACTGGCAGAAGCTCTTTGTGAGGATTTTAAAGATGAAAAATTCGACCGTTTGGGAATCCTTTACACCAAATACATTTCCGTGATGGCAAACGAAGCCGAAATCAGTTGGATTCTTCCCCTTTCCAGAAGCGAGTCATCAGACTCCTCGGTGGTCTTTGAACCCGACGATTTGACTGTCTTAAACCAGGTGGCAAAGGAGTATGTGGCAGGTATGCTGATTGCCTGCTTACGGGAAAGCTTTGCCAGTGAGGTTGCCGCACGGAGAATGGCAATGGACAGCGCAGGCAAAAACGCAAAACAAATGATAGAGGACTTGAAATTGGAATACAACCGTGCAAGACAGGGTGCAATCACCCAGGAAATCACGGAAATTGTTGCCGGAAGCGGTAACTGATGAAGAGGTGAATTCATTGGATAATAAAACAATCGGAAAAGTGCTTCAGGTTATGGGGCCTGTTGTCGACATCCGCTTTAAAGAGGGAGAACTTCCCGAAATTTATAATGCGCTTCAAATCCCGATGGAAAACCGCACTCTGACCGTTGAGGTTGCACAGCACATTGGCGGGAATACCGCCAGATGCATCGCAATGGCATCCACCGACGGACTGCAACGAGGCGTAAACGCTATTGACACAGGCGCTCCCATCAGTGTGCCTGTAGGAAAAGAAACATTGGGTCGAATTTTCAATGTGCTCGGTGATGCGGTTGACAATCTTCCGGATGCCAAAACCGAAGACCGTTGGAACATCCACCGCCCCTCCCCGAAATATGAAGATTTGGCAACTTCTGATGAAATGTTTGAAACCGGCATTAAGGTAATTGACCTGATTTGCCCCTACTCCAAAGGCGGAAAAATCGGGTTATTCGGCGGTGCGGGAGTGGGAAAAACCGTTCTCATTATGGAGCTTATTAACAACATTGCCAAGGAGCACGGCGGTATTTCCGTGTTCTCCGGTGTTGGAGAACGTACCCGTGAGGGAAATGACCTGTATAACGAAATGAAGCAGTCCGGCGTTTTGGGAAACACTGCTTTGGTATACGGACAAATGAATGAACCCCCGGGCGCCCGTATGCGAGTTGCTCTTTCGGGGCTTACCATGGCGGAATATTTCCGTGATACCGAGGGTCAGGACGTGCTTCTGTTTATTGATAATATCTTCCGTTTCACCCAGGCCGGAAGTGAAGTGTCGGCTTTGTTGGGCCGTATGCCCTCCGCTGTTGGCTATCAGCCTACCTTAGCAACTGAAATGGGTGCATTGCAGGAGCGAATCACCTCCACCAAAAAAGGATCGATTACCTCCATTCAGGCAGTTTATGTCCCTGCAGATGACTTGACTGACCCTGCTCCGGCTACCACCTTTGCACACCTGGATGCCACTACTGTACTGGCAAGAAATATTGCCTCTCAGGGAATTTATCCCGCAGTAGACCCGCTGGAATCCACCAGCCGTATCCTGTCTGCTGAAATCGTGGGCGAGGAGCATTACTTCGTGGCAAAAGAAGTACAGAGAATTTTGCAACGATACAACGAGCTGATGGATATTATCGCTATTATGGGTATGGATGAATTGTCTGATGAAGATAAGCTTCTGGTAGGCCGTGCAAGAAAAATTCAGCGTTTCTTGTCCCAGCCCTTTGATGTATCTGAAAAATTCACCGGTATCAAGGGTACTTATGTTCCGGTCAAAGAAACGGTTCGCGGTTTCAAGGAAATCATCGAAGGAAAACATGATGATTTACCGGAGTCGGCGTTCCTGTTTGTGGGTACCATTGAAGAAGCCGTTGAAAAAGCGAAGAAGGTGCAGAAATAATGAATTTCTTTCACTTGATTATTTCCTCCCCCGATGGCAATTTGTTTGAGGGAGATGTGTTCAAATTAGACGTTCGGGGAACAGAGGGAGACCTCGCTATTATGGCAGGTCACATCCCTTTTGTAACCTCCATTGCGGAAGCTCCTGTCACAATTTGGCTGGCAGATGATACCGAACGAAAAGCAACTGCAAAAGGCGGCTTGCTGACGGTTGGAAAAGACCTTGTCACCTTGATTTCCGGGTCGTTCCAATTTGAAGAATAAGAGTTAAAAGAACCCTTTTTCTCCTGAAAAACGGTTCTTTTTTCGTTGACAGCTTCTCTGAATGATGGTATAATAAAAATCGACAATGTAAGGAAAGCGAGATTGCATTATGAATTACAATTATCATACACACACAAAATATTGTCATCACGCAAGTGGTGAAATGGAAGAATATGTAAAACGCTCCATCGAAAACGGCATCCGCTATCTCGGTTTTTCGGAACACCTCCCCTTTCGGTTTCCTGACGGTCGGGAAGCAAGCTTTTACCGTATTAATTTGGAAAATGTTCCCATATATCTGAAAGAAGCAAACCGGCTTCGGGAGAAATATAAAGACCAGATTGATATTAAAATCGGCTACGAAATGGAATATTATCCCCTGTATTTTCCCCAAATGCTGAAATCTGCATTAGACCATGACGCTGAATATGTAATTTTGGGGCAGCACTACCTGAAAAGTGAATATCCGAATGGATATCCATCGGGAGCACCCACCACCAGGGACGAGGATTTGCAAGAATATGTTGACACGGTTCTGAAAGGGATGAAAACGGGAATTTTCAGCTATGTAGCACATCCGGATTTGTTAGATTACCGAGGCGAAAATCAGGCACTCTATCAAGAGGAAATGAAGAAAATCTGCATCGCGTCCAAGGAATATAACATCCCCTTGGAAATTAACTTCAACGGTGCCAGAGACTTATGTATGTATCCCGGAGATCGGTTCTTTTCGATTGCCGGTGCTGTGGGCTGCCCTGTTACCTTCGGAATGGATGCTCACACTGCCAAGGATGCCTTTGACGCAGATAATCTTGCACGGGCAAAGGAAATGGTGAAACGCCATCATCTGAATTACATCGGGAAGCCCGAGCTTGTTTTACTGAAAGAGAAAAAAGCGGAACTTTTAAAACGGTTTTCTCTTGTATAAAACCATAGCTTTTCCCATAAAATAGAAAAAAGGAGAATCATTATGTATCAGAAACAAATTCACGAATATATCTGGTCTCACAAAGAGGAAATGACAGAACTTTTAAAGAAGCTGGTTTCATTCCCCTCAGTGCAGCAAAATGTATCCCCCGAATACCCGTTCGGCAAAGAATGTGCCGAAGTGCTGGACTATGTGAAAGAGTTATATGAATCCAACGGATTTGAAACCGAGGCATATCCGAAAGACGGTTATCTGCTTTCTTATTTTGGAAATCATGATACAAGTCTTGGGCTTTTTGCACATGCTGATGTGGTTGCAGCTGGTGATGACTGGGTTGCCGGCTCCCCTTTTTCTGCCACCGAAAAGGATGGATTTTTGATTGGCAGAGGAGTATCAGACGATAAATGTGCAGTGGTTACCTCTCTTTATATTATGAAGATGATAAAAGAGCTGAAGCTTCCGATAAAAAGCAGAATTGTATCCTTTACGGGAATCAGCGAAGAAACAGGTATGCAGGATATTGAAACCTACGCAAAAAATCACAAAGCACCTGATTTTTCACTGATTTGCGATTCCGAATTTCCGTTATATCGTGGCAACAAGGGGATGTTTCAGGCTACTGCAACCTCCAAAACTGCTTTTACCGATATCCTTGATTTTCACGGTGGTACTTCCTTTAACATTATTTTGGGAAAAGCTACCGTAACCCTAAAAGAAAAAGACGGCTTATATGAAGCATTAAAAGAAAAAGAAACCGACTCTGTAACGGTATCGAAAGAAAACGGAACCATCGTTCTTTACGCAGAGGGCTTATCTACTCACGGTGCATTTCCGGAGGGGTCTTTAAACGCTGGCTTTTTACTGGCAGATATTCTGTCCGAGTGTGAGGTGTTGTCTCAAGCTGACCGGGAACAGATGCAATTTATAAAAAACTTGCTGGGCACATCTTACGGCGAAGCACTCTCTATTGAATCGGTTGATCCTGATTTCGGTAAGCTGACCTGCACCAACGGCATTGCTCGTGTCAAAGACGGGTTCATTTCTTTAGTATTTGATATCCGTTTCGGTTCTACCACAGACCCCGAAGCTCTGAAGCAGGATTTGCTTACCAAATTCGGTGAAAAAGGCTGGGAGGTTTCTTTTTCTCATACCATGGCAACCCATGTGATTCCCGAGCATTTACCATTGGTTCAGGCGTGTCTTGCTGTATACAAAGCATACACCGGTGACACGGAGGCAAAAACCTTGGTCAATGCCGGCGGCACATACGGACGACATCTGCCCTGTGCGGTGGAAATCGGCACAATGGTACGAAAGGAAATTCCATTTTCTCTGCCGAAAGGACACGGAAATCTCCATCAGCCGGATGAGCTGTTATCCATTGAAGGTTTCTTAGAAGCAACCGAAATCGCAATGCTGATGCTTTTGGAATGTGATAAATTACTGTAATAAAAAGAGCCGCATCTTAAATTAGATGCGGCTTTTTTCATCGTTTCAGCAATTCTTTTTTTATGTAGGTGAATGTGGCATCCTCACCCTCCTCCTTTAACATCAGAAGGAGCTTTTCCAGAATTTCCCTGGTTTCGGGATGAATAATGGTGCGATGCTTAGAATGCTCATAATACGCCCAGGGGTGATTTTTCGTATATTTTTCTTTTTGATAATTCTTGGAGGCTGCCAGACGGTCACAAAACATTTCTGCTACATAATTTATGGGCATTTTCATCCCCACAATTCCCTCTTGACGATTGACACTGTAATCCATCCAGTATTCAAAATGGTGCTTATTTCTGCCCTTATGATGCAGCCAGGCAGTAGAAACTCCTGTTGCTTTCCGTTCTTCGTTGTTGGGGCTTTCTGTGCCGATATAATATTTTGCTCCCACAAGAAATTCAGAGGGCAGATACTTTGACATATCGTGGCATAGCCCCTGCCAATAAAGTCCCAAACGAAAGCAATATTTCATCACAAGCAGTTTATGGGCAGTGATGGTTTTAAAATGTCCTAAAAAATGCAAAATTTCTTTCTCCTTTAATTTTTTCGCTTTTTCAATGCAATCTACTCATAAAAAGACATATCATATACAGCTCCGTAATACGGTCTGTGATGATGTGCCCAAGAGGATGCCGCATGCTTGGTATCAATAAAATAAAGAGAATTTCCCACATTATTGGCACCATTCAGAGCACATTTTGCAGCAATGATGCTTTCCTTTGAGGGCATTGTATTAAATTTGTCGGTATGAGCCGGCGGAAACTGAACGCCATATTTGCTATCAAAGATAACATCCTTTACAGAATTGGGAAATTGAGGAGACCTTACCCGGTTCATCACCGTTGCAGCAACTCCCAGTTGCACTTCAAAATGCTGGTATCCGCTTTCAATTCGTGTGATTTTCCCAAGATACAAAATATCCTCATAGGTGTAGGATGTGTCCCGACACTCCTCCGGAATTTCAACACCCGGTGCGGTAATTTTCACAGTCAAATAAAAATCATCCCATTCCACATCATATCCAAGGGTTTCTGATACGGCTCGAACGGGAATCATAGTCCTGCTTCTGTAAATTACAGAGGCATATCCTTCTTCTATGCCATCAATCACACAAGTATTTGTTTCGGGCGAAAACAAAAAGCTGTGTCCCCCTTTTTCCATAGTTGCTTCTTTTTTTTCAGCATTCCAGCCAATTGTACCGCCAATAGCATCAGAAAAAGCACGCAACGGAATATAAGTGGTGGAATCAATTAACACGGGTTTTTGATCACACTGAATCAGGCTGCCGTTTATTTCAATATCAACGGGGACATCATAACCGCCATAAGTATCTATGGCAAATGCAGTCACGGATGATAGCATCAAAACTACCAAAAGGAAAGAAAACATCTTTTTCAGCATAGATTGCCTCCTTATTCAGATGGTCTTTATTTTATCTTGGTAAATCAATATTTTAATTTATTATATAAAGACTGTATAATCTGGATGCCAGTCTGTATTAGCACTCGCTCGTATTATGTTAAAACCAAAAAAATATCTATAATTCTATAATATGCTTAAATCAAAATTCTCTAATTAAAAACTTTCCCATACATATTACAAATGATATAATATAATACACATATACAATATAATGCATAGGATATAATTTAGAATTATAAATTGAATATTCTGCAGTACACAACAATACAAGTACAATTGTATTAGCAATATTAATTTTAGACGCATTTTTTGTAATTAGATAATGCACAACCATAGCACCTGCAATTACAAACGCTAAAATAAAATACTTCAATAATTTATGTACCAATAAACTCGCAGCAGCATTAGACCATACACTATCCATCAATACGAAAACGGTGTATCCTATAATAAATATTACATTAAAATAAAGCAAATATTTTGTTGCAGTTTCAAAAAGGATTTTTTTACTCACAGTTAGCTTTCCTTTCCACGAAGCTCGTCGCTTTACTTTGTTTAATTTTTATTTGTCTGTAAAAAGATACACTCCCTGAAACTATCATTCCAGTTATACATAACCCCAAATGCACCAGTTCAGAAACAACAAGTAAAAATATTTCTCCCAATCCTAATTGAACATCTGTCGCCCAAACCGCACCAAGAAAGTACAAAAAAAGCGACTGATACAATCTTATAATTATTTCAAGAATTACAAATGTTAATAAAGACATCCATAGATATCTAAAACACCTTTTAAAAAAATCTTTTAAGTTATAACTCTTCAAAAATATAAATGTAATTACTCCCGAAACAATTGGCAAAGAGAATGCAAAAATTTCTATACAACCATTTAATAATTGATTTCGCAATAAATAAGACAAAAGTCCAATTGTTATATAAAAGTATAGTGTTACAAAAACTCCACAATAATGACTTAATATTCGTTTCAATTTGTACACACCTTTCGACAATATTCGACAGTCTTACTAAAATCAGTGAACGATTTAGATGCCAAACCTTTTTAATGAATTGACAACTTCGTTGTCATGAATTGGCTAAAGCCATGAATTGTTGCTATCGCAACATGAATTGAATTGCCTTGCAATCTCATTATATCATAATCAGCGAGAAAATGCAAGTGGAATTAAATCACAGCTTAAAATCGCGGTAATCAATAATTCCCGCGGCGTATAACATTCCAACATACAAGCATACCGACAACAAGATACTTCCCCACATAGAAAAGGGCAACAGAATTTTGGAGGCAAGCATAGAAATCCAAATCATCACAGCAGGTAGAAAAATCCACTTAAAAAAAGAAATGGAAAAGTCAGTTTTTTGTATCAGCTTCAGGATACTAAGCGTTCCGTTTAAAATTTCACCGATAAAAATAACCATGAAATATCCCTTGATATGATACAACGGCAAAAGATACCACAAAAGAAAAATACTCACCAGGGAATCCAGAATATTGATGCGAACCACCGACACCTGACAGTTGATGCCCTTTAGTACTGCATCCACAATATCATCCAGATACATAATCACAGTCAGAGGTGCCAGTAATTTTAAATAAAAGGCGATGTCTGTGTTCCCGTAAATCAAAAAGCATAAATCTTTCGCATATAAAAACAAAATTCCTCCGGTTGCCACCGCAAAAACAAGCGTGATTTTAAAAATTCTGGTAAGAATCCGATTTAATGCCTGCCCCTGCCGCAGTGTATATTTTTCTGTGATTTCAGGCACAATGAGAGAAGAAAATGCAGACAAAACCACCTGAGGAAACATCAGAACCGGAAATACCATCGCATTGATGATACCATATTGCTCCACTGCATTTTGAACTCCGGATTTTCTCAGTCTTGCTGGTACACTTAACTGTTTGACACCTGATAGCCCTGACCGTAGGTAAGAGCTAAGAGCAATCGGCAAAGCAAACCCAAACAGTCGCTTCCACTGCCCTCTTTTCACGAAATGTCTCTCAACAATTTTTTTCTCAAACCGATAGCACAAAAATAAATAAAAACAAGAAAATACCTCTCCCACGGTTCCGCCGACAATCAATGTGCACATAGTCCGGGTTAGTGTCTGTGGTTTGAAAAGCAATAAAATTCCAACGGTAATTCCCATCTTTAAAAGTTGCTCAGCAATTTGTCCCGCAGCAGTTTTATATACCTTTCTGCGTGCCGTAAAATAGCCTGATAACGCAGCCGAAACCGACACAAAAGGCAAACCCACAGCAAGAATCAAAAAAGGAGTTCTCGTAATTGCACCGTCAAAGCAGGCTGTCACCAGAACAGGCGAAAAAGCAAGCAAGAGTCCGATGCCTATGACACTGAAGCCCAGGCAATATAGGATACCTTTTTTCAAAAGTGTTCCCACACAATGCTCTCTGCCCAGTGCAATTTCCTCGGAAATCAGCTTGGTCATAGTCAAGCCGATTCCCGATGTAGAAACGGTTATGGCAAAGAAATAGACAGACAAAATCAAATGAAATGTCCCCATTGCCTCTGCACCTACAGTTTTGGACAGATACACAGAAAACGAAAGTCCAAGACTCCGAAGAATCAAAGAAGTAGCTGTCAAAATCACCGCATTGATAACAAATTTTTTCGTTTTTCTCATAAGAAGCACTTCCTCTCCTGTCTCATTTATATGAGAAATCAGTGTCATCTTATGAAAAAAGAGGAGACAATTCTGTCTCCCCTTTTTCAGGTGATATATTTTCGCATTGATATGAGGGCATTTTTTTCCAATCGGGAAACCTGTGCCTGAGATATGTGAATTTCTTCTGCAATTTCCGTTTGGGTTTTATCTTCAAAAAAACGCATAGACAAAATTTTCCGTTCTTTTTCCGAAAGGCGGCTAATCGCCTGAGACACACAAATCCCACCTACCCATTTTTCCTCCTTATCCTCCCGGTCAGAAAGCTGATCCATCACCAGTATTACATCTCCCCCGTCGTTATAAATGGGGTCATACAGGGAAACCGGGTCACAAATAGCCTCTAACGCAGTAACCACCTCTTTCGGACTGACATCAATTTCCTTTGCGATTTCGTATGGTGTGGGCTCGTGTCCCAAGGATGCGGTGAGGCGTTCCTTAGCTGTCAAGGCACGGTATGCCACATCCTTGAGAGAACGGCTCACCTTGATTGCTCCGGAATCACGCAGATACCGCTTAATTTCGCCTAAAATCATGGGCACGGCATAGGTGGAAAATTTCACCTCGTGAGCCAAATCAAAATTGTCAATTGCCTTAATCAACCCCACACAGCCGATTTGAAACAAGTCATCCAAATTTTCCCCGCGGTTGGAAAATTTCTTAATCACACTTAACACCAACCTGAGATTTCCGTTGATAAATTCTTCTCTCGCTTCCATATCCCCTTGCTTAATTTTTTGAAACAACTCCATTTTTTTATCCTGATTCAGATTCGGCAGATTTTGCGTATTAACACCACAAATAACCACTTTATTCATAGCTTGCCTCCATAATTCTTTTCCAAAACACCAAAGGTTTGTCCATAGTATTTCCGAAAAAAACCATTCGTATTACAAAGGCAAAAAAATATCCCGCAGGGTTTCCCCTGCAGGATACGGAATTACTTATTTTTCAAGATGCACATCCAGCTGCGGATACGGAATGGATATTCCGCGTTTATCAAACGCTTCTTTTACCTGCTCCAGCAAATCGAACCGAACATCCCAGTAATCCTCGGATTTACACCAGCAACGAAATGTAAATACCAAGGCACTGTCTCCGTGTTCTGCCAGGCGTGCAATCGGTGCAGCAGGTGTTTTCAACACCTTATCATGTGCATCGGCAATGCCTAACAGGATATCTTTAACGGTATCAATGTCACTGTCATAAGAAGTGGTAATGGATAAATCTACCCGTCTTGTTGTCTGATGTGTTACATTCACCAGCGTGTTATTCGACACCACGCCATTTGGAATTACAATTTTACGGTTATCTACCGTGGTAAGATGAGTGTAATACAGCCCAATTTCAGATATACTTCCTTCCACACCGTCTACCGTAATGTAATCACCGATAGAAAAGGGTTTGAAAATCAAAATAATGAGACCGCCGGCAATGTTGGATAAGCTTCCCTGTAAGGATAACCCAATGGCAACCGCCATAGACCCTAAAATGGTAATAAATGACGTCATCGGAATCCCGATAATACCGGCTACTGTAATAATAATTACAGATTTTAATGCAATCGCCAAAAAGCTATTGATAAACGATCTGACATTGGGATCAAATTTGGCAAATACCTTGCTTTTGGTCAGCAGCTTTACTACAGTCTTTGTCAGCTTAAATCCAACTGCCAGAACAATAACGGCGATTAAAATTTTACTTGCAATATCAATGGCATAGGGGGTCAGTGTTTGAAATAACGCGTCAATAGATTCTTTCGTCATAACGATTCTCCTTTATGATTGATTTGATTATAGTATAACAGAATATCCGACAAATGTAAACAATTATTTCAAAAATATTTTTATCGCAAAACAACACCAAAAACACGTCAAATAGTAACCTGATATATCATATTTTGGATGTTTTTAGAATAATAATGAACTTTTATTTGACTATTTTCTCATTTTATGATACGATTTTGAAAAGTAATGCGGAGGATGGTGATACAATGAACCCCAAATCTCTTGACAACTATCAGGAATATCATTTTTCCGTTGGTGATACCGACTTCACCTTTTTTTCCGAAACCAATTCGCTGGCATATCAGCAAAATTCCGGTACAACAATGCACGCACACAGGTTTTATGAGCTGTTCCACGTCTTACGAGGCAAGATTACCATTCATACCGGTATCGGTGATGTCTCACTCCGGGAGGGAGACACGGTAATTGTTTCTCCCGAGTTGATGCATACCACTCAGTTTGCACCGGGTTCATTACGAATCTGTATGACATTTTCTTTCAGAAAAAATAAAAACAATTCCGGTTCCAGCTATTACGATGCATTCCGGACGATGCTGAGCAAGCCTTATATTCACACCAATGCTGCATCCGACCAGCCTTTTAAACGGTTGGCTTACTATTTTCAAAGCAATCATAACGAGCGGGACGAACTGATGATTTCTTGTCTCCACGAAATTATGGTGCTTCTGAAAATTGCGCACGGTTCTCAGAACGCAAGCTCCGCTGTGTTATCAGATACCAACAGCTTACGCACCTATATTGTGGATAATTATTTTACTATGAACTATCAGAACGGTTCTTTGGTTAAGCTGGCAGACCTTCTTCATCTGAGTCCCCAGCAAACACAAAGAATTATAAAAAAAATGTATTCCAAATCCTTCAGCGAGAAAATCGTGCAGTCAAAAATGCAATATGCAAAACGGATGCTTTTAAACAGCAAGCTTCCCATCGCTCAGATTGCTTCCAACTGCGGCTACAACAGCACGAACGGCTTCTTTGTTGCATTCAAAAAACATTATGGTAAAACTCCGAATGAATTCCGTTTAGAAGCGAAATCCTAATGGTGCAATAACAACCCCTTCGGTAAGCTTCTCCGGAGTACTCTGCAGTTAAGATTGGAATAAACGGTAACTGTCTTTTTAAAAATCGTTTTCTTTGGCAAAAATTGAAATAACCGCAACGTCGGAAAGGTGATTTTATGAAAAGTTTCCTGTATAAAAATTACCAGGAGTATCGCATCAGCATCGGAAATGCCGATTTTGTATTTTTCTCGGATATCACTGCTGTTTCCCGTCAGCAGGTCTCAGATACCACACTGCATTCTCACAAATTTTATGAGCTGTTTCATGTGTTACGCGGAAGCATCACCATAGCTACCGAAACACAAGAACGAGATTTCCATGAAAAAGACACGGTGATTCTCGCCCCCGGAGTGTTTCATTCTACATTTCTCCATGCAGAATCCATGCGGTTTTCCATGGTGTTCACCATAGAGAAAAACCCCAAGGTTTCCAATTCCAGCTATTATGAATCCTTTTGTGAAATTCTCAACGAGGATGTAACCGTGCTGGAGGCTTTCATGGGTTCTCATGCATTTCACCGATGTGCCAGATACTTCCAAAGTGATTATATTGAAAAAGACGAGCTTATCACCTCTTGTCTGCACGAAATTGTCGCACTGATGAAGGTAACAAAATTTGATGATCAAAAACTGTTACCCTCCGATATCCTCACCAACACCAATCATTCCCGTAACTATATCATTGACGACTATTTTGTAAACAAATTCCATAACGGTTCTCTGGAAAATTTAGCAGAGCTTTTGAATCTGAGTCCCCAACAGACACAAAGAATCATAAAGAAATTGTATTCTCAATCTTTCAGTGAACGAATCGCAATGATGAAAATGAACTATGCAAAAACGCTTCTGCAGCACACCAACCTTTCTGTTACAAACATTGCAGAAAAATGCGGCTACAGCAGAACCAACGGTTTCTTCGTTGCCTTTAAAAAATATTACAACAAAACACCAAACGAATTACGTAAAGAAGCAAATGAATAAGTAAAAGCCCGGTAAAATTATTGTTTTGCCGGGCTTTTACTTATTTTTCAATCATTTTTATATCTTACTGACACAACAATCGCTGCATTCAAATTCTACAAAATCGTCTCCTGATTTCATCAATCGTGACATATCCAAAAGAAGATGTTCCTCCTCACGGTGTGCATCTATGTAGTCGAGAAGCTCTGCCACCCACTGATAGGGTTCATATACACATTTCAAAGCGTATTTTTTTGTTTCGGTTTCGATAATAATATGACCAAAATCATAATATTGTCCGTTTTTTACCTCCTCCGAATCCGGTGATAACGGACGACCGTATCGGTCTGCCTCGTAAGACTCAAAATAAATGGCATACTCTTTATATTGGTCAAAAGAAATTTCCGAAAATATAGTTCTTACAGTAATCATAGTATTTCCTCCCTCATTATCATTGATTTTCCCTATTCAATACGCTTGCCATACAAATTCATTAATTGCGACACATAAGGTTTAGATGCAAACCTTTTTGGTGTCAAGTTCGTGTCAGGTTAGGAATAAAAAAACTTATATTCTGCTTCTTGTTTCAATTCTTTTAAGGCATCTTCCAAAGTAGAAAAAATCGACTTACTTCCATTATCGACATCCTGCCAGAATGCTGGTGTTAAATCAAAACTGCATCTATAACTTCATTCATCTTCGTTAAGCTGATATATTTTCTCAAGACGATAGGTAAAGAAACCTTTATCACTTTTTAAGACAACATATCTTTTTGACTTATCTTTTGAATATATAACTTCCTCTACTGTTGAATCTAAAAAATCAAGATTTTTGTCATAAAGCATTTCAACAATCTCATTCCATTCAGGCATTGGGGGAATTATTCGTTTCTCTTTTCTAAATTTTCTAAAAACCCTTTTCACACTATCGCCTCCTTTCGACAACATTCGACATCTCCATGTATCTCGTATTAAGTTAGAACATAAAATCATCCCAAAATTATCATTTTTATTACCGCAAGGCTTTCTCTTAGAAAACAAGGCATAAGATTATACCATTGTAAGCCTGCGTGCATATGAGTAACGTCTTTGAAGCCTGTATTTTTTGCTATGGTCGTTCCTCGAAAAACATGAAAATTATTTGTTATAACCACTACCGAATAGTCATTTGTAAAACAATTATCAAGTATTTCTTTTGAATATTTCATATTTTCAAATGTAGAGGTTGCTTTTTCTTCTTTAAGAATTCTGCTGTTATCCACTCCGTTTTGCACAAGATATTTTTCCATCGCATAAGCCTCGGTGACGGTTTCCTGCAATCCTTGTCCGCCGGTAACAACGATGAAAGCGTCCGGATTTTTATAATGATATTCTATTGCTTTATCCAAACGCATTTTTAATGGTAGCGTCACCCTATCACCACGAATACCCGCACCTAAAACAATAACCGCATCTTCTTTATAATCCATATTATCAGAATATCCGTAAATTGCTATAAAAGATATCAATGCAGCTTCGACACATAAAAACAAAACAAATAAAATTTTGCAAAGCTTAAAAATTTTTATAGTTGTCATTCTCTTTATCTTTGAATAGAAAACACCTGTACACAATGTGGCAATGCCCAAAAATACAACAAGCACAACGCCAAGATTTAAGTTTGACACGACACATAATATTAACCCATATACAGTAAGCACTACACCAATCAATGCAATTATTTTTGGTTTCATTTTCTTGCTCCTTTCAAAGGCTTCTCTCTGAGGAGAGGCTCCGCCGTAGGCGGTGGTGAGGTGTAGATTGCGAATGCAATCGTTATTCTGTTCCACCTCATCCGTCAGCTTCGCTGCCACCTTCCCCTCAAGGGGAAGGCTTTATTTATTCGTCAATTTTCGACATATCCATATTGCGACACATAAGGTTTAGATGCAGCTTAGCCTCCCTTGCCTAAAGGGAGGTGGCAGTCGCAGACTGACGGAGGGATTCTTTTACCGCAATATCAATATATTGACAAACCCCCTCAAAATTTCTGTTAACCTCATTGTTAGGTATTCGGATAACTGTTAGATTTCGTTGTTCTATTCTTTCAGTTCTGATTTCGTCTTTCACTAATCCTTTTTCTTCGTAATGTTGTGAGCCATCAAGTTCAATGATTAATCTAGCACTATGACAATAAAAATCAACTATGTAATTATCAATTACTTTTTGTCTTAAAAATCTAACAGGATAACTTTTCAAGAAATCATACCAGAGATGTCGTTCTTCTTTTGTCATATTCTTACGCAACATTCTTGCATTAGTTGTTAAATTGGTGTTATGTTTTCTATCCATATATCCCTCCACCACCTTCGGTGGTCCCCCTCCCTTTAGGCAAGGGAGGCTTTTCCTTTCGACATCATTCGACATATCCATGTAGCTCATATTAAATTAGAACAAAAAAACTGCCAACAAATTGGAACTTAGTTAATCTTAATCCCTCTATGTATTTCAAATCCACTAAGTTCATATCCCGAAAGCAAGAGTATTAAAATAACTATTACTGCGATAGATATGCTAATAATAGCAAGCCATTTTTGAGTTTCTTTATCCATACAATCCCCTCTCCAAATTCTTGTTTGTCTATTCTTTGTTCCTGACTTTTTCATACAATACTTAATTGCGAGGCATAAGGTTTAGATGCAAACCTTTTTGGTGTCAAGACAGGAACAAAAAATCTGCCGATACGAAATCCTTGATGGCTCGTTATTTTTACTTTGTAAATTCGATTTGTTTTTCGTTTTACAAAAAACTCGATATAGTATAAATCTCATTATATAATCAGGTGATAGAAAAGATGCAACTCATTCTACCAGGAGTAAAAATGCTTGCTTGCAAGGGCATTTTTACGACGCCGTCAATTGGCATACGCAGGCTGAAAGACTACAGAAAGCCGTCAGACTTTTAAGAATTTTATAAAATAAAATTCTGTATATGCCAATTATAACATTCCCTTCTTTTCTTGTCAATCTATAAAAATTTTCATAAATTGATTTCCCACCTTTTTCCTTACATAAAAATTCCACAGTTGCAAATAATAAGCTCGTAACAAAAAACAAAAAGGAGCAATTTATATATGAAAGCAACAGGAATTGTTAGAAGAATAGACGACCTTGGTCGTGTAGTAATACCAAAGGAAATCCGCCGTACTATGAGAATCCGTGAAGGCGACCCGCTGGAAATTTTCACCAATAAAGAAGGCGAAGTAATTTTCAAAAAATATTCAGCCGTTGGTGAGCTTGGAAACTTTGCCTCCCAATATGCAGACGCGTTATATAAAATCAGCGGTCACAACACAGTAATTACTGACACAGATACCATTATCTGTGCGGCGGGGGCAGGAAAAAAAGAACTGACCGACCAGAAAATTTCTTCCGAAATTGAGACGGTTCTGCAAAACCGAGAACCCTATTTTGTGACAAATCTTTCCGACTCCAGACTTCATCTTCTGGACCGCAACAATGATTATCTTTGCGGCACAGTTGTTCCTATTATTTCCGAGGGAGATGTTATTGGCTCTGTAATTTTATATTCCACCGATATACACACCACCTTGGGAGACACAGAAAAAAAGCTGACTACCACTGCCGCAACGGTACTTGGGAAGCTGTTTGAAGCATAAAACAAAACAACCTCTGAACCTATCTATTCAGAGGTTGTTTTTCTTAAATTTCATTGACATCAATCACTGATTCTGCCTCAAAAGCAAGACGGCGATAATAAGCATACTGTGCCGCCATCATATAAGCCAATGCCCATAAAATACCGATGGTAAATGCCAAACTGCCCAAAAGAATCCACCCAACAAAGCTGAAGCTGAAAGCGACAAAATACAAGCGGTTTCCCTTCATCAGAGAAAAGCTTTCCTTTATCAACCGGATTCCACCATATGTCGGATGATTTGCCAAGATACAAGGAACCATTGTGAGAGAAAGCGTCAGATACAGCATAAAAAGCTCAAGAAATAAGGATACAAGCTGTACCAGAACGCCATAGACCTCAATACTCATCAGGCTGAACATCAGATAATCATAAAATTTGGTTACCGAATCAGAGGACAGCAGCAGATTGCACACAAAGGGGACTCCCAATGTAATGAGCATCGTGGGAAGTAATTTGAAAAAGCTTCCAAATCCCACAGCGTAAATATTCAGGCAGCTTGCCTTTTCCTGATTTGGCTGAAGATTGCGAAAAATTCCAACCATAATAAGCTCCAATAAGACAGAAAAGCCAATGGTGCCTGCATACTGTATCATCATAATTTTTTCAAGCTGAACAGCCGATGCATTTTGCGGCACCGCCTGTGCCAGTTTTACTGCCAGAATAACGTAAAGCAAAAAAGGAATAAACAAGGACAGCACCACGGCATTCCACTTGCCTTTCAGCAATCGCCGTGCATCACTTTTCAAAACCCAGAAGGGATATTTTGTTACCATATACGTCTCACTTTCTATATCAACCGAACCCGATAAGAATAGGTTTTGGATTTTCCTGCTTCCAAAGCAGTGATATTAGGTTTCTCGGAAAATACGCCCGTGGTGTCTTCTTTATCAGGAATAATGGTCCATGGCTCAATACACAAAAACGGTGCTTCTTTTTTTATGGGAGTCCAGATTCCCAGGCAGGAAAAACCGTCTACTTCCACCTCTACCCCATAGTCTCCCGACTGATGAATCAACTGTATTTTTTTAGAATTGAGCTTGGAAAACATCAGGGCATCCAAATCAAAAATATCGTATTTCAACGGAATTACAGACACATTTTCATATTCCTTGCGGATGCCTCTTTCATATAACAGCCCGCCTAAATCCTCCGCAACACACTGGTAAACAGGATGAGTTTCCGTTTCAGAAAAACGAATTTCGTAATCGGTAAAAGAATCTCCTTCTTTCATAGGGCAATTATAGGCAGTGTGACCGCCAAGACCAAAAAGCATGGTCTGTTTATCGGTATTTTCCACGCGATACTCAGTAATAAACCCATCTTCCGTCAAAGTATGGGTGACATAAAACCGGAACGAAAAGGGATAATGCTGTTTGGTTTCTTCGTTATCACGATATAAAAAGGTGATGCTTTTATCAGTTTTTTCCACCAGTTCAAATTCTTTTCGTCTTACAAAGCCATGCTTGGGAATGGTGTACTCCACGCCGTTGATTACGGTTTTGGAGTTTTTCAAGCTGCAGACAATGGGAAATAAATTGGGGTTACGACCGTTCCAATAGGTTTCATCCCCTTGCCAGATTACTTCTCTGCCACCATCTTTGGTAAGGGAAACAAGCTCCGCTCCGGTAGTGGTACAGATTGCTTTCATTCCTTGATATTCTAAAACATATTCCATCGTTTCAACCTCACTTTATCAGAATAGTTTTATTATACAACTTTTCATAAGAAAGTGCAAGTCTTTTTTCGGAAGATTTTCACAGTTTCTCTTTTTTTTCATATATTAAAAGCAGGAAACACTTTCCAAAGAAATTCCCAATCCGGAGGTTGCTATTATGGATTTCATATTTCCGCTGTCACAGCTTCCTATGGGACAAAACGCAACGGTTCTTAAAATTCTCACCTCGGGTACTATGCGGCGAAGGTTGCAGGATTTGGGAATCATTCCGGGAACACAAATAGAATGTGTGCTGAAAAGTCCCGCCGGAGATCCTGTGGCATATCGGATACGCGGTGCACTCATTGCACTCCGTAAAAAAGACTCCGAAACCATTTTAATGAATCCTTGAATAATGCAGGGTTTTCTTTCAAAAAAGCCCTGCATTTTCTTTCTGAAAATTTAAACGAAAGGATTTGATGCTTATGAGAAATCAGCTTTCTGCTTCCGCAGCTTCGGATTTTATTGTTCAAACAAAAAGCGATAACGACCTTATAATCGGTCTGGCAGGAAACCCGAACGTAGGAAAAAGCACCGTATTCAATGCACTGACCGGGATGCACCAGCATACGGGAAACTGGCCCGGAAAAACGGTCACCAATGCGCGCGGAGTCTGTACCTACCACAATCGCAATTACATTTTGGTTGACATCCCGGGAACCTATTCCCTGCTCTCCCATTCCCCCGAGGAGGAGGCAGCACGGGATTTTTTATGCTACGGTAATCCGGACGGTGTGATTGTAGTATGCGATGCCACCTGCCTGGAACGGAATCTGAATCTGGTGCTGCAAATATTGGAAATTACTCATCGGGTTGTGGTGTGTGTCAATCTAATGGATGAAGCAAATAAAAAGAAAATCCGAATTGACACTGATGCGTTATCGCAAAAATTAGGTGTCCCCGTGGTAACAACCAGTGCCAAAAACAAAACGGGACTTCCGAATTTAATGGAAACACTGGAGCGAATGCTTCAACATCCATCGGAGTCTGCTTATTGTGTTACCTATCCTGACCCTATTGAAGAAGCAATTTCTGCTCTTGCTACATATCTTCCCGGGGATACACTTCGTTACACACGTCAAAGGGCGCGAAAGCTTTTGGAGGACGAAGTTCTTCCGCTTGAGTTTTCTAATGACGCCGGAATATCCACCGCCTTTCTCCATGCAAAAAGTCTGCTCAGAAGCCATAACTTTACCCAAAATACCTATCGGGACACCGTTGCCACCGCCTTGGTGACACAGGGAGAACAAATTGCAAGGGATGTAGTCACCTTCGAGGATGAAAATTACGAAAAAAGAGACCGTATCATCGACCGACTCCTGACTGGAAAGCTCACCGGAATTCCTTTGATGTTACTGTTGTTTGCCGGCATTTTCTGGCTGACTATTACGGGAGCAAATTATCCGTCGCAGCTTCTTTCTTCTTTGTTTTCCCACGGAGAGCAGCTCCTTTTTGCAGGGTGTGTTTCCATTGGACTCCCTCCGTGGCTTTGTTCTCTGCTTTGTGCCGGAATTTTCCGTGTGGTCGGCTGGATTGTATCCGTTATGCTTCCTCCTATGGCAATTTTCTTTCCGCTGTTTACCCTTTTGGAAGATTTGGGATATTTACCTCGGATTGCCTTTAATTTAGACAAAGCCTTCCAATGCTGTAAAGCCTGCGGAAAGCAGGCACTTACCATGTGTATGGGCTTTGGCTGCAATGCAGTGGGCGTAGTAGGATGTCGGATTATTGACTCTCCGAGAGAACGGTTACTTGCCATTCTCACCAACAGCTTTGTGCCATGTAACGGTCGGTTTCCGACTCTAATCGCTATGATTTCTATGTTTTTTGCCATTACCTCTCCATATTCTTCTTTATGGCAGGCATTTTGTTTAACCTTAACTGTAACAGCAGGAATCGGGATGACATTTGCGGTGTCTTATCTGTTATCCAAAACCTTATTGCGAGGGCATCCCTCCTCCTTCACACTGGAGCTTCCGCCCTACCGAAAACCAAAAATCGGAAAAATTCTCATTCGTTCCATGTTGGACAGAACGGTATTTGTATTAGGACGTGCACTGGCAGTAGCCGCACCGGCAGGGCTTGTGCTATGGCTTTGTGCCAATGTAGAAATCGGTTCGCAAACTATTTTGTCTTATCTCAGCGGATGGTTTGATCCGTTTGCAAGATGGTTCGGATTGGATGGGGTGATTCTTACTGCCTTTTTATTAGGACTTCCCGCCAATGAAATTGTGATTCCGATAATGCTGATGGCATATCTTTCTCACGGAAGTCTGACCGATGCTTCGGACTTACTCTCCTTGAAACAAATTCTGTTACAAAACGGCTGGACACAAATCACAGCACTTTGCACCATGGTATTTTCTTTGTTTCACTGGCCCTGTTCCACTACACTTATCACCATAAAGAAAGAAACAAACAGTGTGAAATGGACCGTAATTTCGGCACTTCTTCCTACAGTAATCGGATTTTTTATCTGCTTTGTAATCGCAACGGTTTCCAAGCTGATTTTCTAAGAAAAAAAGGATGGAAAAGCCAATGACTTTTCCATCCTTTTTACTGTTTCAACCATTCCAGAAGTGCAGCTGTGTTTTCCTCGCTGTATTCAATTTCAGAGGAATACATACGGGCAATTTCCACTAAATTTTCCATGGTGAAGCCGTCAGCACAAACCAAACGGCATATCGCCGCAATCATAAAGACTCCCAGTAATGAAAATAAGATTCTCTCCCGGTATTTTCCATCATCCAAACCACCGGGAAGATGTCGGTACAGAAAATAACAAAGTAGCTGCTCCATCGGAATATCCCACTCCTTTGGCATAGGCGGAAGCGTGTCTTTTTGGGAAAGCCCAACCAACAATTCTCCCCACTTTTCCTCCAGCCGATCTAAGGACAAAAAAAGTTCTGCCCATTCCCGATTGGTTTTTTTGGGAAAAGCAATCAGGTATTGACTCTGTATGTTCTGAATCCGTTCCAAAAGAGGGAGTGTTCGGTTTTGCACAAGCTCGAACAAATGCTCCCGCAGAGAGAATAGCATTGCTTCCTCCTCAGGTAAGTTGAAATTTTCCATTCCAATCAGAGAAAACGGCTCTGTTTGCTTTAGGATAATCTCCGCTGCCGCTTCACAGCAAAGCCCCAGCCCAACCTCGGTAAAATCAGTATAAAAATTACGAAACCGGGGATGGTCGGTGCAAATCTGACACAGCGCATTTTCTCCCAATTCCAAAATGATATCACACAAATTATCCCGATTTAAAAAAGGACAGCGTTCCCCTTCTCCCAGGATAAAATGCGGAATAGTTTCCCTGGAAATATTTTCTCGTAAGCGGTCTCCAAATCCACCGGGAATATTCTGATAGCATTGACAGGTTTCTTCATCAATATCAATTTCCCAACCGATACAACAGCTGTGCCGACAAGCACCTGCAATACACTGAAAATCAGGGTAATAATTCGGAAAAACTGTTTTCATATTCTCTCCTCACAGAAAAGTGTTTCCTTACATTAACGCAAAATGCCAAGCCCCTCGTAAAAAGTTCTTCCTGCTAATGCCTGCTGCTTCACAGCATCGGAAAATCCGTTATAGGCAGGTACATATTTCACACTGAACCGATTGGTATTCCAACGGAACACATACCGTAAAATGGCATCAGATTCCTCTTTTTCAAGAATTTCAAACATTGTTTGAAATTTTAAAATATTGCTTTCTTCAGTAAGGATGTCCTCTAAAGTTTCATCCAAGAGCCAGGATTTCACAAAAATAGGAAATTCTGCTCCAAAGAACGATTTCGCCTGAGAGAACGAATCCTCACACAATTCTCGGGTTAATTTTTCGCCTGCAGGAATATAACAGCGAATGACGGTGTCCCCAATTTTTATATTTTTCTCACGAATGTCCCACTGAGATTTTTCCAACCCGAACTGCAATCTGCCAAGCCGGAAAATTTTTCCCGATAAAAGCTTTAGAATCCAATCCATTCTACCTAAGGAAAGCTCATTTTTCAAATCGCTGAAAATGTTGGTATATGTAACAACATCACTTAGCGTACTCATTAGAACCTGCTCATTGATTCCTTTTTCCCGATATGTTTTTTCCAAATTTTCACACAGAAACAAGGCAGATAACAAATTCCGTTTTCCATCCTGACAGTCTGTATCGTAATTGTCCGCTGTAATTGCATCAGAAACAGGAGTATGTTTTAAGATGCGATAAAATTCCTCATCGAAGCATTTGGGAAAATTCAGCTTATGATACCATTTTTCAATCACTGCGGGAACTTCCGGATTTTTTGGACTCCACATTCCAGCATTATCGGGAACAGGAAGCATATGTGTCACCGCCGGTCCTTTTCCTAAAAAACGCATCACATTATGATAATAATAGTTCTCCAGATTTTTCCGGCTAACGCCTAATTCTCTCAAAATGTCCCCATCAATATCCAGCCATTGTTTTGCCCATTCAGACTTATAATCATATGCAAAGCAATCCGAACCGAACATCACGTTATATCCGGTATCATAGCCACCGCAAAACAGCTTGGACAGCAGGTCTTTTCGATATATTACAGGTGTTCCCGGTGTGGTATCAAAAAACATTTCTGTGGTTTTGCCGCCGGTCTGTGCATTGAGAAACTGACCGTAAACCGCAAAACATTCATCAATCCACGGCCAGGAACAATGTCCTAATGAAAACCGAAGTCCCGGAATCAGGGATAATGATTCCCAATGAACAGGACGGTTATGCCCGGAGGACGGACCTCCATCCCACAAAATACCGGAATGAAAAAATACCGGCACATCTAGCTCTGCAATGATGCGAAGAACCTCCATTGTTTCTTCTTCGTACACATCATAATCTTTACAAATCATTTTAAAGCCGCAGATTCCTTTTCTGACTGCAACTCTGATTTTTTCGTGCAAATCCTTTTCTTTTGGATGAATCCATATAATCGGAAAAATTCTGTCCTCATAGCCTTTTTGCCAACCGAACACCTCGTCCATTCTCTCTTCAAATGAAAGACCAATCCGAGCATTGGCTTCTGCAGGCTGAGATGACATCACGCAAGCACCCCAAATCCCGGCTTTTTCCATATTTTCAATCAACTTGTCCGGCTCCGGCTTCGTACCCCAGGCATGAACATGCATATCAATCAGCTTCATAAAGCACCTCTTTCCTACCTGATACATTACATTTCATTACCTTTCATTTTATCATAAATTATCACCATTTGTCAATTATTTCACGGATAATATTGCAATGTTTTTTTGCGTAAAAATCCTTGCAAAAAATCAGCAGTTATGTTATAATAAATATGGAACAAAACACATCGGAGGATATCATGCATAAAATTATGTTCGTTTGCCACGGAAATATATGCCGCAGCCCTATGGCTGAGTTTGTACTCAAGGATATGGTAAAAAAACGCGGCATCTCAGAACAGTTTCTCATTGCCTCCTCAGCAACCAGCCGGGAGGAAATCGGAAATCCGGTCCACAGAGGCACAAAGAAGAAACTTTCGGAGTACAATATTTCCACAGACAACAAAGTTGCAGTTCAATTCACAAAAGAAGACTATCACCACTATGATTATATCATCGTGATGGATTCTTACAACATCATCAACCTGATGCACATAGTTGGCGAGGATGCAGCCGGCAAAATATATAAGTTGCTGGATTTTGCAGATGGCGGTGATATCGCAGACCCCTGGTATACCGGTAACTTTGACGATACCTACCGTGATGTTGCAAAAGGTTGTGAAGGACTGTTAAAGCATCTCGGGTTATAAAAAAGTGGCTGTACGAATACAGCCACTTTCTTATTTTTGGGAGCTGACACGTTTGCCTTTTTCGTAACCCGTTATCTGTTGCCGCAGCCGCAACCGCAGTCATTTCCACGGGGAGTTGACAGAGTGTTGTTATCAAACTGGCAGGCATTGGGCGGGAAAAATTCATCCAGCGGGAAGTTGATGTTGTCAAACAGCTCGCAGGGGTTATCCTCAGTTGCTCCCACACATTCCTTATCGGGAACACAGAAGTCATACACGGGAATCAGAAGCTGAACATTTCGTTCCAGCTTGATAATGGAGAATAAGCCCAAGGTAACAAACACATTTTTATCCCGTTCTTCTCCGATAATATCATCTTCAAAGCAACGGCTGATTTCTCTGGGAATGCTGGAGCAGTCGATTTCGCAGCAGCAATGATGCTGATGTTTTTCCACCACTTTTGCAGACAAGGCAATGGGGTCTACCACTTCCACAATTGCCTGAGGCAGATTGTTTTTCACAGAAAGGAGTAAATCCTGTTCATTGGGGCGGTATTTGGAAGTGAAAATTTTTGCTTTGCCTTCCGAACCAAACAAAATTACTTTTTTGTCAAAGGTAGCAAGACCTTCTACGGTAACCGGTCTGCCTACTCCGGTAAACACATCTAAGTAGACTTTAAAGAAATATTTCAAATCAATGGTGTAAAATCCGCGGTTAAAGGGCACTTCCTCCACGTCGGTATACACCCAGATAATTTCTGCTTTTCTAACCTTGATGTTGATAGAACGGTCGATAATTTCCTGACCGCAAGGTGTTACATATACCCTGGCATCTACGATACAATCCTTATCCTTGCAGGCATCGTAAACCTTGTCGGTATGGATGCAAACTGCATCTTTTATGCTCTGATTTGCACATTCTTTCGACATATTACAGTCCTCCTGTATTTTTTTTGAACCGTAAAGATATCATTGAAAAATCCCGGGTTCACTTCTATTGTATGTTCATTCATCTTTTTGGTGTCAAAAAAGATTCAGCCTCAAATAAACTGTGATAAATACAGTTTGTTTTACAAGGTTGGTGTGTCCCTGTGCAAAAGACACTTGTTCTTTTATTGGTCGTTTTCACTATTGTTTGTCCATTCCGTAGAGACATTTTTGTAAAAAAAGCATATTTTAGGGAACGAAAAATCAAATTTTCGCTTTACTTTTTCCAAATAATAATATATAATGGAAAAGCAAAAAAAATTTTATTATATGAAAGGAGACCCATCTTATGAGACTCAAAAAACTCTTAGCGCTTGTGCTGACACTGATGATGGTAGTGTCTATGTTCACCATTACCACCACTACAGTATCAGCGGCAAACACCGGTAAGATGAAAAACGTCATCTACATTATTGGTGACGGTGCTGGCTTCGAGCCCTTCAAACTTGCCGATGCAGTAAAACAGGCAGGCGGTATCCAAAATGTATACCCCAATGCCATCACACAAACCACCAACAAACTGTACATCAAGGATTACTTGATTGGTGGTGTAACTACCTATCCTGCAGGTGCATCCGTAACCGACTCTGCGGCATCCGGTACTGCTCTTGCAGTTGGTCACAAAGCAGGTCTGTACTCCATTGGTGTGGATGCTTATCTGAATCCGAAAGCAAACATCCTGGAAGCTGCAGAACTTGCAGGCAAACGCGTAGGTGTTGTATCCAAATACGAATTCTCTCACGCAACTCCTGCTGCATTTACCGCACACTATTATAACCGTGGCGTTTACCGCCCCATGTCTGAACAGGCAGTTTACCAGGACTATGATGTAAACTTATGTCCCGGTATTGAAATTGCTGAATTCAACAATGTGAAGACCCTGATTCAGCAGCGCGGCTACAGATTTGTGAACAATAAAACCGATTTAGCAAACGTTAAAAACGGTGATAAAATCTGGAGTAACTTAAACGGTTATACTCATCCCTTTGATATCAAAAAAGCTGCTTCCGATGCAAGCTTACTGGATATGACCAAAGCTGCGATTACCGCTTTAGACGGTAGCAGTGAAGGTTTCGCAGTAATGATCGAAGCAGCTATGATTGATACCGGCGGACACGATAACGATGCATTGGAAAATGTAGGTGACTACATTGAATGGGACGAAACCTGTAAATGGGCTATCGAATATGCACAGAGCAAAGGTGACACCATCGTTGTTATGACTGCTGACCATGATACCGGTGGTATGAATATCGTAAATCAGTCTACCGCAGTATCTCAGATCAGAAGCGGTGTGAACCCCACCAGCGCATTAACCTGGGATTCCAAAGACCATACCGCAAGAAATGTTCCCCTGTGTATTTATGCTCCCTCCGGCATCACCATGCCTTCCGGTACTTCTTCTACTCCGGGTAACATGAACAACTTCACTAACTACGTAATCGATAACGATGATATTGCTCCCTGGATTGCAGACTGCTTAGGTTTAAACTTAGCAGATGCAACTGACGAGTTGTTCGTAAATGTTACCTCTCAGGGTAGCATCACCCCCAAAACTGACGAAAACGGCGCTACCAACACCTGTGCTACCTTCAAATTCAGCGGTGTAAACGTTTCTGTTGAAGCAAACCAGTCTGTTGCAACTATCAATGGTGATAAAGTTGACTTAGGCGGTCAGGTTGCTGTTTGGGAACCCTATAACAACAGATTCTACGTTCCCCAGAGATTATTAGACTATATGTCTACCGGCGATTATCCGTTAGTTCCCTTAACCTGGACCGGTAACGTTAAAGCTCAGGAAGGCTTCAACGGTTACTACGGTGACTTTGCAGTAAACTCTGCATCTTCCTTAACCTTAGCTCCCGGTGATACCGCAAGCTTCACCTGGAACGCTCCTTACACCGGCGTATATGGCATGCAGATTAAATGTGCAGCTATTGGTACTCCCACCACCCTGCGTGCAACTGTTGGCGACTACTACGGTGACTACTACTTCACCACCACCGGTTGGTCCAACAACCCTGCAATGTATCAGGACCAGGCAATGTACTTCACTGCAGGAAGCAATACTATTAAAGTAGAAAACGTTGGCGATGCTAACATCACCATTTCCGAATTCGACTTTGGTCGTCTGGATGCATCCGGCTTTGATTCTATGGATTATATGGATTTCGTTAAGAAAACCAGTGACTTAGAAGAAGAAGCAAACAAATTAATCACCACCACTGCAATTACCAAAATGGGTACTGCAGGTACCTTCTGGGGTAACGTTTCCTCTTACGAAGGCGTTACCAACGTAAACAATACTGCAATCACTATGGATGCAGACGGTTGGGCACTCTTCAATGTACCTGTAGCTACCGAAGGCTTATACTATTTAAAAGTCAAAGCTTCCGGCGGTAACACTACCTTAAGAGTACTTGCAAATGATGAATACTACGGCGATTTAGCTGTTGGTACCACTGAACAGTACTACACTGCAGGTACCGACGGAGATTATGAAATCTTCTATCTGCCCGTTGGCAAAGCAACTGTAAAAGTAATGAACACCGGCGATGCTGCTTGTACCATTTCTGACATTCAGCTGGGTGCAACTCAGGATTTAGTTGATGCTGGATTTACTCCCACCATGGCTAATACCAAAAAACAGGCAACTTGGGTATACGCTGCTCAGGATCAGACCGGTTACTTCAATGGCTACACCTCTGACGGTGAACCTCAGGTAACCTTAGCTCCCGGTGAATTTGCTACTGTTACCGTAACTGACATTCCTTATACTGGTGTATATGCATTCCAGTTAAGATTACCCACCATCAGCGGTACTGCAAATGTTAGAGTAACTACTGACAAGGGCTGCTATGGTGACTATGCAATTACCGAAGCAGATACCTGGACCAACAGAATGACCCCCGGTCAGGACCAGCCTATTTACTTCACCACCGGTACTAACACCTTCTATATTGAAAATACCGGTACCACTTCCTTCTACTTAAAAGACTACGATATCGGTAGAATGGATGCAGGAAACTCCATGGATTTTGAATATCTGTTACAATGGACAGACAGAATCCCCGGCGACGGAACTGTAATTCCTACTCCTACTCCTACCACCGCGCCTACTCCCACCCCGACTACCGCGCCTACCGCAACTCCCACTCCCACCGATACACCTACCCTTCCCGACGGCGTATCTCCCTGGACTGGTAAATTCGGTGACTTAGAATCTCATAAGAACGGTTATGTTGGTGAAATTTACACCATGACCACCTTCACCAAAACCAACGGTACTGAATCTGTTGAAGGTGTGGACTATCATGCAACCTCCGGTTCTCCCTTCAGCAATGGTCAGTTCACCATGATTTCCGGTGACTGGGGTAAATATGAAATTACTGTTCCCTACACCGGCGTTTATGCAATGCAGTTGCAGACCCTGTGGATGAGCGGAAATCAGACCACTACCTTCAAAGTTTCCACCGAAGACGGTTACTACACCGAACAGACCTTCACCCAGACCGGTTGGACCAGTGGTTCTTACGCTGACCAGCCCATCTACTTAAAAGAAGGTAAAAACGTAATTACTATTGAGTTGGTAGGTCCCAACAACTGTGTATTCACCGGTATTGACTTAGGTAGATTAGACGTAAACGGTGCAAATGCATCCTTAGACTATTTACCCTTAGTTAAAACTGAAACTGTAGTTGAACCTACTCCCACTCCTACCACTGCACCGACACCGACTCCGGCTTCTACCATTACTTATACTGCACCCTACACCGGTGCTTATAAAGTAACCAGTGACAAAGCTGTTACCATTACCAACGAAACCGGACACACTGCAACCTTAACTGCAGGTGCAGAAAAATACTTCTACTTAATCAAAGGTGCAAACATTATTGAAACCACCGATACCACTGCAAACTTAACCTTTACCCAGCTTGCAAATCAGGGTATTGATTATATTGCACAGGCAGAAGTTGGTACCCTGCCCTTACCGGCAAACCACATCTACTTAGGTAGAAACGACGGTTCTTCCAACATCAACAGCTTTATCACCTCTTATGAAGGTGGTGCAACTGCAACCGGTGGCTATGTGTCCATGCCTGCAGGAAGCTCTGTTGTAATTACTGTGGATGTAGATGAAAACGGTCTCCGTTACTTACAGATGCAGATTGATGACAACAACACTAACCTCTTTACCATTGAATCTGATTTAGGTTACTATGGTGAAATTTATCAGGCAAACTTAGGTTGGAACAACAACGGTGCTAACGATGGTTCTATCGACGTAGAATACATCTACGCAAGAAAAGGCACCAACACCTTTACCGTAACCAACAACGGTACCGAAACCGCAGTTGTTTACTCCTTACGTTTATCCAAAACTGCTCCCATTCCGGAAGATACCACCAATGCTGATTTCGAACCTGAATATCTGGCTCAGTTAAACTACGAAAACTGTGATTTAGTACTTCCCGAACCGGAAACCTACACCGTTACCTGGATTGTTGACGGCGTAACCACCACCGAAACCTATGTAGAAGGTGCTACTCCTTCTTTCAAAGGCACTACTGATAAAGCAGCTGATGCTCAGTACACCTACACCTTCGCTGGTTGGGATAAAGCAATCGCTGCAGTAACCGGTGATGTTACCTATACTGCACAGTATAACAAAACTGTAAATGAATACACCGTTACCTGGATCGTTGATGGCAAAACCACCACTGAAACCTATGCTTACGGTGCTACTCCTTCCTTCAAAGGCACTACCGATAAAGCAGCTGATGCTCAGTACACCTACACCTTCACCGGTTGGGATAAAGCACTCGCTGCAGTAACCGGTAATGCTACCTATACTGCACAGTATAGCAAAACTGTAAACAACTACACCGTTACCTGGAACGTTGATGGTAAAACCACCACCGAAACCTATGCTTACGGTGCTACTCCTTCCTTCAAAGGAACTACCGATAAAGCAGCTGATGCTCAATACACCTACACCTTCACCGGTTGGGATAAAGCACTCGCTGCAGTAACCGGTAATGCTACCTATACTGCACAGTACAGCAAAACTGTAAACAACTACACCGTTACCTGGAACGTTGATGGCAAAACCACCACCGAAACCTATGCTTACGGTGCTACTCCTTCCTTCAAAGGCACTACCGACAAAGCAGCTGATGCTCAGTACACCTACACCTTCACCGGTTGGGATACCGAAATCGCTACCGTAACCGGTGATGCTACCTATACTGCACAGTATAGCAAAACTGTAAACAACTACACCGTTACCTGGATCGTTGATGGCGTAACCACCACCGAAACCTATGCTTACGGTGCTACTCCTTCCTTCAAAGGCACTACCGATAAAGCAGCTGATGCTCAGTACACCTACACCTTCACCGGTTGGGACAAAGCAATCGCTGCAGTAACCGGTAATGCTACCTATACTGCACAGTACAGCAAAACTGTAAACAACTACACCGTTACCTGGATCGTTGATGGTGCAACCACCACCGAAACCTATGCTTACGGTGCTACTCCTTCCTTCAAAGGCACTACCGATAAAGCTGCTGATGCTCAGTACACCTACACCTTCACCGGTTGGGATACCGAAATCGCTGCAGTAACCGGTGATGCTACCTATACTGCACAGTATGAAGCAATCCTCTTAGACGGTTTCACCGGCTTTGCATTAAACGGCGATACCGCTACTGTAACCTACAAGAAAGCAGCTGATGCTGATGACGGAATCGTAACCTTGTTCGTTGCAGAATATGCTGGCAACAAACTGGTTCAGATTAACTTAGTAACCATCGACACTACCAAACAGGAAGTTGGTACTGCTGTAGGATACTCTGTATCCTTACCGACCGCTTCTACCGGTACTGTAAAAGCAATGCTGTTTACCAGCAACTTAGTTCCC
>JAGBEY010000010.1 GCA_017936745.1 Clostridia bacterium | reverse complement strand
GAATAAATTTACCTCTTTACACCAAATTTACACCAATCGGTGCTAAAAACGGTGCAGAGACTAAAAAATCGCATAATTTACGGAATGAATGGGCAGTCCCATAGTGGGATTGCCCATTTCTAATAAAGGATACATTCGTATCTGAGTGCAAAAGGAATGTTTATTATGGAATTAAGTGAAAAATTACAAGAGTTGAGGAAAGAAAAAGGACTCACGCAGGAAGAACTTGCGGAAGCGTTATTTGTGTCTCGCACTGCAATTTCTAAGTGGGAATCCGGCAGAGGAGTTCCCAATATCGAGTCATTAAAAGCAATTTCAAAGTTTTTTTCAGTGTCAATAGATGAGTTATTGTCCGGTGAAGAAATACTTAAAATTGCTGACGAGGATAATAAGCAAAAGGAAAAACATACAAGAGACTTAGTGTTTGGTTTACTCGATTGCAGTTTGATTATGTTTCTGTTTCTGCCTTTCTTTGGACAAAAGGGTGATGAGATTATAAAAGAGGTATCTTTACTTTCGCTGACAGGTACCCCGCAGTATATCAAAATACCGTATTTAATTATTGTATTTGGAATTGTACTTACAGGTGTTTTGCTTCTCGCTCTACAAAATTATGAAGCAGTGTTTTGGTTGAAACACAAACATCAAATATCCATTGTGTTAAGCACAGTTGCTACAATAGAATTTATGATAACACTTCAACCTTATGCAGCCTTTTTCACTTTTGTTTTCTTGGCGATAAAGTCTCTGATGCTGATAAAATGGCGATGATACGAAGCGTGTCGCCAATGTGACGGTGAAATTCTTTTCATTTTTATTCATTCCACCTATATTGTAAACAGGCGAAAGCCAAATAATTATGGCAAAGGATTGATAAAAATGAAAAAAGAAAAAAGTCAAAAAGTATTGCTTTCAGGAATAGCAATGGTAGTGTTATTTATTTTGTGGACAGTGGCAATAAGCCTTATTGATGTTCAGCCCATCGGGCCACAAAACTCTTCTGTTGGATTTGCAACCTTGAACGGCTTTATCCACAGCCTGACAGGTGTGCATATGGCAATATATACCGTTACGGACTGGTTAGGACTGATACCGCTTTGCTTTATTTTGGGATTTGCGTTGCTTGGACTTATACAGCTTATTAAAAGAAAAAGCTTATTCAAGGTCGATTCCAGTATTTTGGTGTTGGGAGCATTCTATATTGTTGTAATGGCGGCATATTTGTTTTTTGAATTTTATGTTGTCAATTACCGCCCGGTATTGATTAACGGTTTTCTTGAAGCTTCGTATCCATCATCGACAACCTTGCTTGTTATGTGTGTTATGCCGACAGCTGTTATGCAGCTAAACAGTAGAATTAGAAATACAAAAATGAAAAGAGCATTTGCCTTTGCTTTAATTGCATTTACTGCTTTTATGGTAATTGGCAGGTTGATATCCGGTGTTCATTGGATTACTGATATTATTGGCGGGGCAATTTTAAGTGCGGGTTTAGTGATGATTTATTATAGTGTAACCACTCTTATTGCCCGACAGGAAAGATAAAATTCTAACTGAGGAATCACTTATTGACCTTGAGAGATATTTTCTCCCAAGGTCTTTCTTATTATTCGCAAACTACACCAATCCCGATTTTCTCAATATAATTGGGATAATCACAAAGGAAGGGGTGGTTGTACTATGACGGGCAGTTTAGCAAGCGTTCATCCGGAGCTTATTCCTGAATGGTCAGAGAGGAATTTACCGCTGACGCCGGATAAGATAACCTTCGGTTCAAATAAAAGAGTGTGGTGGAAAGGTGCTTGCGGACACGAATGGGAAACGAGCGTTAAAGCTCGTTCAAAGGGCGAGATATGCCTTTAAGGACATAAGGTATCCCACAATATTAGAAAAGATGCCGTCTGAAAAGGCGGCATTCATACATATCGGTTATTCTTATACTTGTCTCTTTCAAACAGTTTTGAAACAGGAGTATTCATCGCAGAAGCTATCTTTTCTACTGCGGTGAACACCCTGTATTTTTATAAACCGATACGAAAATGACTAACAATTCACGCCGGATTCTTGAAAAACTGCGGATATTCGTATATAATATATATTGTATTATTGTGTCTGTCGGAAAGGAGCGGCGTATGAAAGGTTATCTCTCCATACGGGAAACTTCCTACAAATGGGGTATATCGGAGCGCCGTGTCAATCAGTATGTGGCACAGGGACGCATCCCCGGTGCAGAGCGTTTCGGGCGTTCATGGGCGATCCCTGATGATGCAGTAAAGCCCACAGATCCTCGTAAAAAAACGCCGCCTATTCCTGGCAGAAACATGAAAACAAAATGATTTTTTCTTGAAAGGTGTTCCCGCATGACGAAACAGAATCACAAAACAGGCTTTCTTGTTGCCGCAATGGTTTTCTCTGCGATTGCTTTACGCGTTTTGGGAAAGTTTGATATATTGATCGTTCCCGGGGGGATCGTCCGCTCGCTTATTTATATCGCTCTTTATATCGGATGGGGAATTTCCGTCAGTAAACGGATCATTCAGGTACAGGTGCGCCATTATCTGATTGCCGTTTCCGGCTTAATGGTTTTTTGGTTTGTGATCCGTTCAATGAGATACTATTTTATAACCGATATCGGAATAGCACGGCAACTATGGTACCTGTACTACCTGCCAATGCTGTTTATCCCGCTGTTTTCTTTGTTTGTGGCCATCTCACTGGGCAAGCCCGAGAACGCAAGGCTGTCGAAAACGGCGCTGCTGTTATTATATATTCCCACGGTTCTTTGTCTGCTGCTGGTGCTTACCAATGATCTTCATCAGCTTGTCTTTTCCTTCCCCGAAGGAGAGGTATGGACGGACAAAAACAATGGATATACATTCGGATATTATATCGTACTCGGGTGGGAGATCCTTTGCGCTTTCGCGGCATTTGTCATCATGCTGATCAAGTGTCGGCTCTCATATAGGAAAAAATATCTGCCGTTTTTGCTGCTGGCATGTTCTATCGTATATGCCTTTATATATGTCAGCGGCGTGGAATGGATGCAGCTTATCGGCGGAGACATCGTTGCAGCGCAGTGCCTGATGTTCACCGGAATATTGGAAAGCTGTATTCAGTGTGGTCTGATCCAGACCAACACCGGCCATGAAGAACTGTTTATGGTCAGCAGGCTCGGCGCACAGATCACGGATCAGGGAAACACCGTCTGCCTTGCCAGCTCCAATGTCAGGGGGCTGACCGGTGAGCAGAGAATGAGCGCCAGAACGCATCCTGTTTTGGCGGATAAAACGACACTGATCAAAAGCAAACCGATTCGCTTCGGTCATGTGCTGTGGCAGGAGGACGTTTCAGAGCTTACCGAAGCCATTGAGCAGATCGAAGAAAACTGCCGGGATCTTTCGGAGCGCAACCGCATCCGTCGGGAAAATCTGGAAACGAAAAAGAAAATCCTTTCCTTGCAGGAAAAGAACCGGGCAGCCGATGTGCTCAACCGGGAAACGACCGGACAGATCAGCATGATCGAACATCTGCTGACACAGTATGATGCGGAAAATGATGCGCAAAAACGAGAAAAACTTCTTGCAGGTGCAGCGGTTTTGGGTGCATACATAAAGCGCTACGGCAATCTTCTGCTTGTCAGCCATCGGGAAGAAACGGCGGATAT
>JAGBEY010000009.1 GCA_017936745.1 Clostridia bacterium | reverse complement strand
CCGCTGGGTGTTTTCATTTTGTCATTCCGAAAGGCATCGCCTTGAGAAATCTCGAATTGCGGTTGACAGAAAGCTTATGTTAATGGATTCTTCGGTGCTGGTGGCACCTCTGAATGACACCCGCTGGGTGTTTTCATTTTGTCATTCCGAAAGGCATTGCCTTGAGGAATCTCAAATTGCGGTTGACAGAAAGCTTATGTTAATGGATTCTTCGGTGCTGGTGGTACCTCCAAATGACACCCGTTGGGTGTTTTCATTTTGTCATTCCGAAAGGCATCGCCTTGAGGAATCTCAAATTACGGGTGACAAAAAGCTTATGTTAATGGATTCTTCGGTGCTGATTGCACCTCCAAATGACACCCGCTGGGTGTTTTCATTTTGTCATTCCGAAAGGCATCGCCTTGAGAAATCTCGAATTGCGGTTGACAGAAAGCTTATGTTAATGGATTCTTCGGTGCTGGTGGCACCTCTGAATGACACCCGTTGGGTGTTAAAAGGGAACTTCCTCCGACTCCGACAAGAAATCTGCCAGGTTGGTGTACCGTTTTTGTTCGGTGTTGTTGTGAATCATTCCTGTGACACATTCTTTTTTTCCCACAATGCACACAAAGGATTTTGCACGGGTCACTGCGGTATACAGAAGATTTTGCGTCATCAGCTGAGAATAGCCGTACACCAGCGGAATCACCACCGCATCAAATTCACTGCCCTGGCTTTTATGCACTGTCACTGCATAGGCAAGCTCTAAATTTTCCAGCTTCAGAAATTCATACCGGACAATTTTCTCGTCGTCAAAGAGGATGGTCATTTCCTTATTTTCGGGGTCAATATCGGTGATTACCCCCATATCTCCGTTGTAAATGCCTTCTCCCCGAAAGCCATCCTTGGTTTTCCATTCAATTTCGTAATCATTCTTGGTCTGCATCACACGGTCAAATTTGGAAAAGGTGTAGCCGTTGGCAGATTTTTGGGGTTGCCCCTTTCGCACGGGATTCAAGGCCTGTTTTAAGGCATTATTCAAGGCGACCGACCCCAGCACACTTTTTCGCATGGGAGTCAAAACCTGAATTTTATCAGGCGGAAGCTTCAAAAAGTTGGGGAGACGGTTTTCCACTAAATTGCAGACGGCGGACACCGCATCCTCTCCGCTGCCGCTTCCCACAAAGAAGAAGTCACTGCCCTCACTGTTGTAAACGGGTTCCTGGAAGTTTAAAATGCGATGGGCGTTTTCCACAATCTGAGAGGAATCTGACTGGCGGAAAATCTGACGGAATGCAATTCTCGTGATTGCTCCCGATGCAATCATATCCTTTAACACGTTGCCCGCCCCCACGGGAGGCAGCTGGTCACAGTCTCCCACCATAATGAGACGTGTTTTTTCGGTTAAGGCACGAAGTAAGGACTCAAAGAGCAGAGCATCTGTCATAGACATTTCGTCCACAATGAGAACATCGCACCGCAGAGGATTTTGCTCGTTTCGTTCAAATTCGGGCCGTTCCCCCTTGGTGAATTTTAATTCCAGTAAACGGTGAATGGTTTTTGCATTTTTTCCCGTCAATTCCGAAATCCGTTTGGCGGCACGACCGGTAGGGGCGGCTAAAATCACCCGTTTTCCCAGTGCATCAAAGGCAGTAATCAGGCTTCTGATTACCGTTGTTTTTCCGGTTCCCGGTCCACCTGTAATGATGAGAAGCTTTTGTTTTAAGGCTTCCGAAATGGCTTCCTTTTGTTCGGGGGCAAGGGCAATATCGGTTAAATCGTCTGTATTGATTTTTTTGGACCAGTTTTCACATTTTTGCTGACTCAACGTCAAGAGCCGTGAGGCGATATAGCTTTCTGCCAGGTAAAAATGGGGGAGAGAATAAAATACCACTCCGTTTTTTTTCACGCTGACCAGCTTTCCCTCCATTGACAGCTGCGTTAACGCATTTTCCAAATCGGTTTGCCCGATTTCCAACATTCTGCCCGATTCTTCCAGCAGCTCATCCTCTGGAAAGCAGGTGTGCCCCTGAACGGATGCCTGATACATCATATATATAATGCCCGATTTCAGCCGCTCGGAGGAGTTTTTCGGGATGCCCATTTCCTCGGCAATTTTATCCACGGTTAAGAATCCGATTTTTTCTACCTTTTCACAGATGATGTAGGGATTTTTGTTGCAGAGCTTGATGGAATCTGCTCCCAACGTGTTATACACCTTTATCGAAACGGTAGGGGAAATGCCGTATTTCATAAAGTAGGACACGACATTCTGCACTTCGATTTTTCTCATATAATCCTTGTGGATGTCCATTGCTTTCGGGAGAGAAATGCCTGAAATTTCCGAAAGCCGTTCGGGCTGTTTTTCGATAATATTGAGGGTTTCTTCCAAAAAATTGTCCACAATTTTTTTGGCAGTGGCAGGGCCAACTCCACGGATGAATCCGCTGGATAAAAATTTATAGATAGAGGCTGTGTCCTGCTCAAAATGAGGCTCGTAATATTCGCATTGAAACTGCTCTCCAAATCTGGGATGCTCCATAAATCTTCCATAGGCACAGATGCTTTCTCCCGCGGCAATCATAGGGAGATTTCCCGCCACATTCACATATTCTCCGGAGATGTCAAGTGCCACAACGCCGTAGCCGTTTTCTTCGTTATAGTAAATTACTTCTTCCACAATTCCCGTCAGACGGTCCAATGTGTCCATATCTGGCATCTCCTTTCTTACCTTGTTTTCTATTTTATTATACACCTTTTTTTCCGTTTGTCAACAATTTATGCGAATGTTTGTTCGTATATGGTGCATTTTGGCGGAAAATGGTACAATAAAAAGTTGTATCAATCCAAGGATGTTTCGATAAACAAAATGAATTTATCGAAAAACAATAAAAAAGGATTGACAAACAGAAAATCTTGTGTTATACTGAGAGCAACCAAAGGATAAAGGAGTGTTTTTATGTATCAGAAAAGTATCACCCATCACATTTCCAAAATTGTGATAGATGTGTTGTTTTATCTCAGCATTGTCTGTGTGATTTTGGTTCCTTTTTGGGCAAAGCAGTTATTTTTGTGGATTAACTATCCGAATCAGCATTATCTAACCCTATTTGTCGGAATCATTTTCGTGTCGGGGGTATGCTGTGTGTATATTTTATACCATTTGAAACAGATGTTCCGTTCGTTGCTTCAGGGTAACCCCTTTGTGGATAAAAACGTGAGTCATTTTCGGAAAATTGCTGCGGCTTGCGGATTGATTGCTTTGATTTACGGAGTGAAATGTCTGTTTATGTTTACCTATGCAACGTTAGTTATTATGATTGTGTTTGTGGTTGGTTGTTTGTTTTGCCTCACTTTGAAGGATTTATTCAAGCAGGCAATTAACTATAAAACAGAAACCGAGCTTACCATATAGGAGTGTGATTCGTTGTGCCGATTATTGTAAATTTAGATGTTATGATGGCAAAGCGGAAGATTGGTCTGATGGAGCTTTCGGAAAAAGTTAACATTACACCTGCCAATCTTTCCATTTTGAAAAATAATAAAGCGAAAGCCATCCGGTTTTCCACCCTGGAGGATATTTGCCGTGTGCTGGAATGTCAGCCTGCCGATATTTTAGAATATAAGGAATAGGAGGACGAGAGAATGAAAGCATTATTAAAAGGCGTTGGCTTGGGAATTTCTCTGGTAATTGCCAACCATTTGTGCTGTCTGTTGTTTGGAAATTACAGCATTGAGGTTGTCGAGTTGTTTTCCGCTATTGTGTTTTTTGCGGTGACTGCCGGCTTTTTAATTTCATCCGATGTAGCAACCTTGTTCGGCTGTGGCTTTTCGGGACTGTTTGTGATGCTTGTGGTTGGGTTAAGCACAATGCATATGCCGTTTTCTTATCATTTCGCCTCATATGCTGGCGGCTTTTGGGGAAGCATGGCAGGGTTAGCAGCTGCTTTGTATCTGACGGTTCGGAATATTTCCTTGTCGGACTTGTTATACTGTGAGAAAAAGGGTTCACCCCTTGTCATAGAAACCGGTGAAAAATGGAAGCTGTTTTTCTATGCCGTGATTTCTGCGGTAACCTTTTCTTATCTGATTTTGCCGGAAGCAGCGGGAGTCAGTGTGTTGGTATTTTGCCTCATTCAGGCGGTTTGCCTGTGGTTTCTCATTCCCGACAGAAAACGGCTGGTGCTGTTTGTTCCCCTTGTTTTCTTTGGCTGGAATGCTTTTTTTAGTGCCGCAACCATCTGGCGGATTTCAAATTTACTCCTGAGTGCGGTGCTATATAGCTGTCTGTTTGTCACTTTTGATTTCAGACAGGATGGATTTTTGTTCCTTTGGGACATTCTGGTTCGTCTTTTCTCTCCCTTTTTGCAGTTTGGCGTTTTGTTTTGCTGGGGGAAAGAGGGAAACAAGGGCAAAGCTCCTATTATCCGAAAGGTGCTGCTTGCACTTTTGATATCCGTTCCTTGTGTGACTTTTCTGATTGTGATGCTTTCTTATGCCGATATGGTGTTCTCCATGCAGACGGAGGAATGGGCAAGTAAATTGCTTGACTCCATAAACGGACATTTTTTGTTTCTTGCTTTATTGGGGCTTCTTGCCGGCTTGTATTTGTTTGGTATGATTTACCAGGTGCATTTCCCCAAAAAAGAATTGGATTTTCGTAGCGTTTCTATCCGGGGCGATTTGCTGATTGTAAATATTTTTCTGTCCTCGGTGCTTGTTGTTTATACCTTATTTGTTATCATTCAGTTTAAGTATTTGTTTGCGGGTGCGACCTTGCCCTACGGTTTGACCTATACGGAATATGCCAGAAAAGGATTTTTTGAACTACTTTGGCTTACGGGAATCAATCTGGTTGTGATGTTAGCGGTTGTTAAGCTGACAAAACAGGCGCGTGGAAGATGGCTCGCTTTGACTAAGTCACTGTGTCATTACCTGTGTGCGGTGACCGTAATTCTTCTGGTGTCTTCTTTTTACAGAATGATGCTTTACACCGGAGATGACGGCTTTACCAGATTGCGCTTGTATGTGATGGGCTTTCTTCTGTTTGAAGCTCTTGGACTCGTTGCAACCTTTTTCTACATTGCAAAACCGAAGTTCAACATTGTCCTCACCTATGGAGTAATTGCGCTGACGTATTATTTATTGTTGAATGTAGTACCGGCAGACAGATGGATTGCCGAAAATCAGATTGACCGATATCTCAGAGGAGAATGTGATACCGTTTCCTATATCTACACGTTGTCTGTTGATGCCGCTCCTGCAATGGAACGGTTATATGAGGAGGGAACGGATGCTGACCGATTGCAAATCCGTCAATTTTTAGAAGAAGGCATTCATCAGGATATCCCATGGCGGTGGCAACGGTATAATCTTTCAGTAGAAACGGCGAAGGATTTGCTGATGAAGTGGCAGTAAAGAAAAAATGAATCATGAAAAAATCCTGAGAAGGATTGTTATATAGTTCCAATGAGCAAAGCCTCCCTTGTGTAAAGGGAGGTGGGTTTGCATAGCAAACCCGGAGGGATTGTAATTTTGAAAGTAAAAATATATTCTCAAAAGTAAAAGCAGAAAAAGACAATCCCTCAGTCTCACTGCGTTTGACAGCTCCCTTTACACAAGGGAGCCTGTTTTTTATACGATAAAATTTGTCAAGAAAATTACGGTAACAACCCATCATGGGTAGCAAGTAAAGTTGTATGGCTGGCAGACCGATAAAAAACACACTTGTACTATTAGGTGTTCGAGCCCCTCTGTGGCACAAAAAAAGCAGACACCTAACGGTATCTGCTCTTTTCTGGCGCGCCTTGAGGGACTCGAACCCCCGGCATTTCGGTTCGTAGCCGAACCCTCTATCCAGCTGAGGTAAAGGCGCATGCAAAGGTTTATTTTTGCAACATTGGTATTATATCAAAAGAAAGTTTATTTGTCAATGCTTTTTTTTCGATTTCTCTTGAATTTTTTATAAAAATGTGATAAAATAGCAAGGAATGAATTTTTCTTCATAAAACCGACACATCCATGTGTTATTCTGTTTTTTGAGATTATTTTGAAACCGGAGGAAAAAACGATGATTGAAATATCCAATCTTACCAAAAAGTATCATACCGGTATTGCAGTAGATGGGATTTCTTTTTCCGTGGATAAAGGGGAAATTGTTGGGCTGCTTGGTCCCAACGGCGCAGGAAAAAGTACCACTATGAATATTTTGACCGGCTACCTTTCCTATACGGAGGGCAGTGTAAAAATTGACGGTCTGGAGGTTGTGGACCATCCCAAAGCGGTGAAGAAAAAAATCGGCTACTTGCCTGAGCAGCCGCCTCTTTACCCCAATATGACCGTGTATGATTACTTAAAATTTGTATACGAGCTGAAAAAAGTAAAAGGCAACAAAAAAGAAGAATTGGAAACCCTGATGGAAACGGTGAACATTTCAGATATGAAGAGCCGTCTCATCAAAAATCTTTCCAAAGGATATAAACAAAGAGTGGGTCTTGCCGCTGCTATGATTGGTGACCCCGAAATTTTGATTTTAGACGAGCCTACCGTTGGTCTGGACCCGGTGCAGATTATTGAAATCCGTAACCTGATTAAAGAGCTGGGGCAGAATAAAACTGTGATTTTAAACTCTCACATTCTGCCGGAGGTCAGTGCAATTTGCGATAGAATTATCATTATCAACAAAGGGAAAATCATTGCCTCTGATACTCCCGCCAACCTGACAAAAATGGCAGGGGAAGATAATCGCCTGCACATTATAGTAAATGGAAATCTGGATGACATCAAAGCTCTGCTGAACCGAACGGATGAAGTGGTGAACTTTGAAGTGGAATGTACCGATGAGGAACAGATGGTTCACCAGCTTTTGGTTGGAGTAGCAGGCGAGGATGCGTCTGCCGTGCTGTTCCGTGCCTTTGAGGAACAGGGTCTTGTGATTCGTTCTCTGGCTCCTCATGAAGTGAGCCTGGAGGAAGTGTTTGTAAAACTGGTATCTTCGGAAGAACAAGCAGAAGAAGCCTTGGAGAAAATTCCGGAAGAACAGTTTGAAGATATGGTTGATTTCACCCAAGAGGATGATGAAATTCCTTTTGTAGCGGAAGAAACCGAGGAAGAAATGATAAAAACTCCGGAAGAAACCGAAATCCCAGATGACGAAAACGGGGAGGTGTAACAGATGAAAGCAATATTCAAACGAGAATTTAAATCTTATTTTACCTCTGCGGGAGGATATCTCTTTTTGGGGATTTTCCTGTTGGCGATGGGGATTTCCTTTGTGGGAGATATTTCAAAATCCTTTACCTATTATCAGTATCCCACCACAGCGATGAAAACCTTGTTCCGCTCGATGCCGCTGCTTCTTTCTATTATGATTCCGCTCATTACCATGGGTAGCTTTGCCGATGAAAAAAAACATAAAACCGACCAGCTTCTTCTGACCTCACCCAATAGTGTAACTTCTATTGTGTTTGGCAAATTTTTCGGTTCGTTTTCTTTTGTTGCAGTTTGTCTGGCAACAACGCTCTTATATGTAGCGGTATTCTGTATTTACGGCACTCCCAATCTGATGCTGACGGTTCTGGCATATTTAGCAGTTATCTTAATGGCGGCACTTTACACCGCAATCGGAATTTTCTTCTCCAGCTTGACCGAAAGCTCTCTGATTGCCGCAATTATCGGCGTTGTGACCTTTGCAGTTCTTTATTTCTTTGGCGGATTTGTAAATCTGCCGGTATTGCCGAAGGTTGTGAGCAATGTGCTGAGCGTGGTGGACATCACAAAATATTACAATATGTTTTACAGTGAGCTGCTGAGTCCGCAGCCCTTTGTGTACTTTATCTCTCTTACCGGATTGTTCTTATTCCTTACCGTAAGAGTGATTGAAGCAAGAAGATGGAAGTAAAGGAGGGGAATGACGATGAATAAAAAGAAATCCTTTGTATATGGTTCCCGTGCAGCTGCGTTAACGGTTGCTGTGGTGCTGATTGTGGTTCTCTTAAATGCTCTGACCGGTTATTTTGTGGAAAAATTCCCCGATGCAAAGCTGGATATTACACCCGAGCGTCGTTACAGCCTGGCAGGTGAAACCAAGGATTATCTGAAAAATATTTCCAAGCCCGTGAAAATGATTGCGTTAGCCGGTCAAAATTATGATTATATTATGCAGGAAATGGCATATGTGCGGGATACGGCTGCCCGTATGGCACATCAGAATGACCTCATTTCTTATGAAGTGTTTGAGCTTTACCGAGACGAAGCTTCTATGCAGAATTTTCTGGATACCTATGTGGCGAAATCGGAAGAACCGGTGAATGTGTTCTCTGTCATTTTGGAAGATCCGGATACCGGTGCGTTTCGTGTGGCAACTCCTGAGGTAATGGAAAACGGCTTTGAACTCAATGTGAAGTACACTGATTTTGAAAGCAAGGTGGTAAATGCTATCAACAAACTGCAAAACGGTGCAGAGGCAGAAGCGGTTACCATCCCTGAAAAGCCGGAGCATCATCCTGAGCTTTTGTTGGGAACTGACCCGGAAACCCGTCAGTTTGATGAAGCTCTTTTGGGAAAACAGTTGCTCACCTTTACCGTGGTGTTTGTGATTGCATTCCCCTTAGCGGCGTTTCTCATCAGTATTATCGTGTTTGTGTTAAGAAAAAAGAAATAGGAAATAATGGGAGTATAGAGCGAATCTATACTCCCGTTTGCACATTTTTTGAGGGAGAACTATGAGTCTGCAACCGGATTTTTTTTTGAACCGCATAGAAGATATCACACCTGATTTTTTGAGAGAGCAGGGCATCCGCCTTCTGATACTGGATGCGGATGCAACTCTGATTCAAGCACACGACAACAAAATTCTGCCGGAGAGAATCCGATTGATTGAAACCATTCGTGAGGCGGGAGTGCGGGTGATGGTTGGCTCTAACGGGAAAACCCACCGTATTGAAACTGCATTCGGCAAGCACAAAATTGAGGCGTACGGGTACTCTTTAAAGCCGTTGCCGTTCCGGCTTCATAAGCATATTAAAGGCTACAAAAAACAGGAAGTGCTTTTGGCGGGAGACCAGTTTTTTACCGACATCTTATGCGCCAAGCTTCTGGGAATCCGCTCTGCTATGGTAGAGCCTTACGGAACCGACGAAGGGTTTCTCATTGGCTTTCGTAGGGGCCTGGAAAAAATCATTGTAAAAAGGAAGTAAGAAAATGAGTATTGTATTTGGTCCGGGCGGTAACAGCGAGCAGTATTATAACGAGGGGTATAAATCCTCTCTCGACCGCCCCGGCTATCTTCAGAAAATCGGCTTGAACGGCTATGAATATCAGTGCAATAAGGGTGTTCACATTTCCATGGACAGCGCCCGTATTTTGGGAGAAGAAGCAAAAAAATACGGAGTGCATCTATCCATTCACAGTCAGTATTATGTGAGCCTTTCCTCTACGGAGGAGGAGAAGCGCTTAAAAAGTGTGGAGTATCTTCTGGCTTGCTTTCGCGTGGCAAAGGAAATGGGAGCCGACCGTATTGTGGTGCATTCCGGCTCCTGTGCAAAAATGACCCGTGCAAAGGCGTATGAGCTGTCGTTGGATACCTTGCATAAAACCCTGGCAAGAGCCAAAGAGGAGGGGTATGAAGATATTTTTCTTTGCCCCGAGGTTATGGGGAAAATCAATCAGTTAGGTGATTTTGACGAAGTGGTAAAGCTTTGCACGACTCACGAAATGCTGCTTCCGGCCATTGATTTCGGGCATTTAAATGCCCGTACCCTGGGTGGCTTAAAAGCAAAAGAAGATTATTTGCAGCTGTTTCGCAAAATGGAGAAAAAATTAGGTCGGGACAAAGCGAAAATTTTTCACTGCCATTTCTCTAAAATTGAATATACCAATCAAGGCGAAAAACGGCACCTCACCTTTGAGGATATCGAATTTGGCCCTGATTATGAGCCTTTTTTGGAAGCGGTATACGAAACAGGGTTTACCCCGATGATTATCTGCGAATCTGCAGGAACTCAGGATCAGGATGCCCTGTCGATGCAAACATATTTCCGACAGTTACAGAAAGGATAAAATGCGATGAAAATTTTATTTATGAACGGCCCCAACTTAAATATGCTTGGGATTCGGGAAAAACAAATATACGGCGATATGAGCCTGGACACCATCAATCAAAGGCTTCAGGCGGAATGTGATAAATTGGGCGTAGAGACAGAATTTTATCAGTCCAACATAGAGGGAGAACTGGTAGACAAAATCCATAGCACCTACGGAACAAATTATGACGGCATTGTGTTTAACCCCGGTGCCTATTCCCATTACAGTCTGGCACTTTCCGATGCAATCAAATGTATTAACATCCCCGTAGTGGAGGTGCATATGTCCAATGTGTTTGCCCGTGAGGACAGTCGCCATCAGATGACAACGGCGAAAAATTCATTGGGTGTAATCTCCGGCTTTGGGGAACAGTCTTATTTTCTGGGGCTGTACGCACTTTTAGGCAGAAAGGCATAGAAAATATGAAAGAATGGTATCAAATCCGCCTCCAAAAGCTGAGAAATCAGCTTAGCGAGGGGGAGGGGATTCTGGTTAGTGACCCGGAAAATGCCTTTTATTTTACGGGGATTCACTCCAGTAATATTCATCTTTATATCACACAACAAAAAGCAGTGCTGTTAACTGATTTTCGTTACCGTGAGGCTGCAGAATCGAACGAAGCAGGCTTTTCGGTAATGACAGAGGGTTCTCTCTTAAGCAAGCTGAAAGAACTTCTCACAGAAAAAACGGTTTTTATTGAGCAGCAGGTTTTTACGGTGCGTCTTTACCGGATGCTTTTGGAACAGTTTCCCCATAAAGAATTTCCCGATGCGAACACGATGATATCGGATATTCGCCTCATAAAAGACAAAAACGAGCTGAAAAAATTAAAAATCGCTCAACAAATTGCAGATAAAGCCTATCTGGAAATGCTTTCTTTTGTAAAAGAAGGCGTTTCGGAGCAGGAGCTAAAGGCAGAGCTGGAGTATCGTATGGCGAAATACGGTGCGAAGAAGCCCTCCTTTGATACTATTTGTCTGTTTGGCTCTCATGCTGCCCTGCCCCATGGAGAACCGGGGGGAAGAACCTTGCAAAAAGGCGAGGTGATGCTCTTTGATTTTGGCTGTGTGTATGAGGGATATTGCTCCGATGTAACCCGAACCGTCTTTTTTGGCGACCCCTCCGAAACAATGCAGGCCGCCTACGAAACGGTGCTCACCGCCCATAAGCTGGCACGGGATTTTATCGGAGTGGGAAAGGCCTGCTCTGATGCTGATAAAGTCGCACGGGACTATATTGAACATGCCGGATATCACGGAGCATTCGGACATAGTCTGGGGCACGGTGTTGGTGTGAAAATACATGAGCAACCTACCTTAGGACAAAGCAGTACGGAGCTTTTTCAAAACGGGATGGTGTTTTCGGTGGAGCCGGGTATCTATCTTCCCGGTGAATTTGGCATCCGCATTGAAGACACCTGTTATCTGGAAAACGGAGACCTTATTGCTACCACAAAATTAGAGAAAGAGCTGACGATTCTTGGATAAAGAACAGAATGTTTCCATAAAAAAAGGATGAACGAAATTTCGTTCATCCTTTTTTATACTTTCAGGATAATTTTCTATCACACTTTGCCTGGAATTTTTCAGAAAATACCGAAAAGCGGGTATGTGTGCCGTTTGCAATTGTTTCGGCTTCGTCAAAGGCTTCTAAAGAAAATACAATTTTTCTGCCCTCACATTCGGTTACGGTTGCGGTCACGGTGACTTTCATCCCCACGGGGGTTGCCGCCAGATGATTGAGATTTAAGTTTGTTCCCACAGTGGCACAGCCCTCATCTAAGTAGGGGAGACAAAGCTCGTGTGCTGCTTTTTCCAGCATTGCAGCAAGATGGGGGGTGGCAAGAACTCTTGCGTTTCCGCTTTGGATATTTTTTGCAGTGTGCGCTTCTTCCACGGTAAAGGTGTGTTCCTTTTTTGTTCCGACAGGTATCATAATAATAAACTCCTTATTTCATTTCACAGATGGTAACGCCTGCTTCGCCCTCGCCAAAAGTACCTAAGCGAAAGGCTTTGACCGATTTATTTTTCTTGAGCAGCTGATGGATGCCTGCCCGAAGCACGCCTGTGCCTTTTCCGTGAATGATTACCACGGAGGGAATATTGGCAAGAACCGCATCGTCGATGAATTTTTCGGTAACATATTCTGCTTCCTCTAAATTCATACCTCTTAAATCCAGCTCAGGGCGGATATCCTTATCTCTTGCACTGGCATTCCGGTAGGCACTTCGCTGGGGCTTTTGCTTGTGACTTTCGCAGCGGGACAAGCGGGACAGATTGGTTTTGATTCGCATAATCCCTGCTAATACAGTAAGATTTCCCTTATCGTCAGGGAGAACATCAATGGTGACGGGGGTATCAAAATCGTCCATCATCACTGTCATACCTATGGTTAATTCTTTGGCAGTCAGGGGATTTTGCTTTTTCTTTTCCTCTGCCTGAAGCCGTTTTGCCTGGTTCTGCCGTTCTTCTGCCAGTTTCTTTCGGGCATCGCCCACGGCTTTTGCCCGTTCCCGTTGATTTTTGGCTTCCTCGTTCAGTGTTTGAATAATGGCTTCCGCCTTTTCTCTTGCCTCGTCGATGATTTCTACTGCTTCCCGACGGGCTTTTTCGATGATTTCGCGGTTTTTGGATAAGGCGTCCTCTTTTTTGGAGGATAATTCCTGCTCCAGTTGATGGATTTTTTCTTTTAAAAGCTCTGCCTCCTGCTGGTCTTTTTCTGCTTTCAGCCGTTGCTCGTCAATCACGGTCAGCACATCTTCAAAGCGGATGGCGTCCTGAGAGAGCCGCTTTTCTGCCGCGTCCAACACCTCGTCAGACAGCCCTAAACGCTTGGAAATGGCAAAGGCGTTACTTTTCCCGGGCATTCCCATAATCAAGCGATAGGTGGGCATCAGGGTCTCTACAGAGAATTCCAGAGAGGCGTTCTGTACTCCTTTTTGTGATAACGCATACAATTTCAGTTCCGGATAGTGGGTGGTTGCGGCAACGGTAGTGCCGCGTTTTCTCAAATATTCAATAATTTCGATGGCAAGCGCAGCCCCCTCCGTGGGGTCGGTGCCTGCACCAAGCTCGTCAAACAGTGCTAAGCTTCCAAAGGTGGCATCCCGCAGAATGGAAACAATCTTTTTCATATGAGAAGAAAAGGTAGAAAGAGACTGCTCGATGCTTTGTTCATCTCCGATATCGGCAAAAATATGACGGAACACGGCAACCTGACTTCCTGAAAAAACAGGGATAGCAAAGCCGGATTGTGCCATCAGAGTGAGAAGCCCCAATGTTTTTAAGGAAACGGTTTTTCCGCCCGTGTTCGGCCCTGTAATGACTAAGGTATCACACCCGTCGCCTAACCCGATATCAATGGGAACAGCTGTTTCGGGATTTAAAAGGGGATGCCGTGCCTGTTTGAAAAACACCTTCCCGTCTTCATTTAACTGCGGAATTTCCCCCTTTAGGGTGCGACTGTATTTCGCTTTTGCAAAGAGAAAATCCAGCTCACAAATCAAGGTGTAGTTTTGCTCGGCTTCTTCCCGGATTCCCATCGCGTGTCCGCTTAATTCCATCAGGATTTTCGCAATTTCTTCCTTTTCCTTGGATTCCAGCTCCCGAAGCTCATTGTTTAAGGTGACAATTGCCATGGGTTCAATAAACACGGTTGCTCCGGAATCGGAGGAATCGTGTATCAGCCCGGGGATTTCTCCTTTAAATTCCTGCTTTACGGGTAATACAAAACGGTCATTCCTCAGGGTAACTGCTGCATTCTGCAGATATTTTTTGAAATTGGGAGAGTTGGTGTATTTCTGGAGAGTTTCTTTGATTTTATTGTGAGAAGAGATTTTTTTTCTGCGGATTTTGTAAAGCTCGTCGCTGGCATTGTCCGACACTTCATCCTCAGAAATAATTTTCATAAAAATTTCGTCCTCCAGCCGTTTGTGGAGGGTGAGGCGAAATTCGTAGTCGGAAAAAGCATCGGTTTTATTTTCTCCGAAATATTCTTTTAAGCATCGTGCGGATTTTAACAGCGTGGCAAAGGAAAGAAGCTCCTTTTGCGACAAAGAACCGCCAATGGAAAGACGCTTTAAAATGCCCTCCATTTCGCCGAAATTATAAATAGGCGGACTTCCTGCCTTGACCAAAAGCTCCATAGCCCCCTCGGTAAAACCAAGCAGCTGGCGGACCTGGTGGAGGGTGGTTTCGTGGGTGAGAGAACGGATTGCCTCTTTGGTTTTTGAAAGCAGGGCATATTCCGATGCTTTTTCTAAAATTTTATCAAATTCCAATGTTTTATAAACAGTGGAGAGTTCCATACGGTTCACTTCCTTTTAGGGGTTACTTAAAATATGGGAATCGGACAGGCTCTACGGAAGAATCCAGTGCCTTAAACTGATAACCTGCCTCTTTCATCGTGCGGATATATTGGGTTACGGTTTCTGCTATGTAAGGATTTTTTTTGGTATCGTGAAGCAGTGCAATAATTCTCGGTTTCTTTTCCGACTGGGTTAAAAGCTCTTGCAGCTGTTCCTCAGGATGTTCCACCCCTGCGGCATCCTCGGAGGTTACGTTCCAGTCATAATACACAAAGCCGCGGCGGCTCATTTCCGAAATCAAATCCCGATACAAGTGAGCATTGTAGGAATTGACACTTCCTCCGGGAAACCTAAAAATTCTCGGGCGATAGCCCGTGGCATCCCAGATGGAATAGTATTGACGGCAGAAATCTGCTAAATATGCCTCCTGATTCCAGTAAACATAGCGGTAATCGTGAGTGTAAGTGTGGACGCCGATGGTATGTCCGTCATAGAGCATCCGATTTAAAATTTCTTTCTTTTTGGAAACATCCCCCATCACAAAAAATGTGGCACGGACTTCCTCCTGCTTCAAAGCATCCAGCAAAGACTCTGTTACATCAGAGGGGCCGTCGTCAAAGGTTAAATAGACGGTTTTTTCTTCCGGGGGTGCAAATTCACCCGTTACATTGTCGCCATACAGCTCGGGATACGGGTCCTCAGGGGGTGCTTCCTGTACCAAAGGCTTGGGAGTCGGAGTGGGTACGGGAGTCGGTACAGGTGTGGCAGAGGGGGCAGGAGAAAAAGTTGCCACTGCCTCTGCTGTTATGGTATCTTGTGGGGAAGGTTCTGCTTTTTTTGCAGGTAAAAACTCATCTGTAATAATCAGAAAACAAATGCAAAGCAAAAGAACAATCCCGACGAGAAAGCTGTTGTTTTGCGGTTTTTTAGGTGAGGATTGCATCGGGAAGCTCCTTTCTTTTTTTGGGAATTTCCCCTTTTTCTTGGAAAAGGGTATTAACAGTATACTACACAAATGAAAATTTATCAATATCTTTTTTGTTTTTCTTCCGGTTTTTTTAGCACCAAATTTTGGGGTTCTCATACAATGGAATTACCATACAACTGTGAGGATATCGTCAAAAATAAGGGGGATTTTTATGGGTGAGTTGATTTTTTGGGGATTGCTGACATTTTTTTCCGCATACGGGGTGTTTTCCTTTTTCTTTTTTCTGTCGGATTTCTGGACGGAAAAGAAGTATCTCAAGGACAAATGTCTTTATTCGGTCTTGCTGGTCAAAGACGAAGTCTGCCGTGCTGAACAGATGGTAAAAGCCTTGCTGTTCAAGGCTTTTAAGAATGATACCGGGCTTTGCAAACGAAAAATTATCGTGGTGGACCGGGGAAGCTCGGATGCTACATATCAAACTCTTTCGGCATTGTTTGAAGCCGAGCGGAATGTGCTTGTTTTCAAGCAAGACGAAATTTTGGAAAAACTTGAAAATTTATAGATTTTTTTGCCGTTTTCTCTTTACAATACACCTATTTTGTGCTATAATAATATAGGTGTATTGTTTTTATATTTTTCATTTTTCCCGTAGGGAAAAATGAAAGGTTACAAAAAAGAAAAAACGGGGTGATTTTTTTGTATTTACATATCGGGAACGATTTTGTCTTAAACGAGCAGGATATTATCGGTGTGTTTGATTTGGATCACATTTCAGAATCTCCCGCAACGATGGAATACTTGAAAGCCCTGGAGGAGGACAACCGTTTGATTGCGGTATCCTCTGAGCTTCCCAAAGCCTTTGTGCTGGCGGTTACAGGCGGAATGGAGATTGGTTATCTTTCTCCCCTTGCTTCCCGCACCATTCAGAACAGAAAGGGCCTTGCTTTTTGATACACTCATTTATTTTGCACGAAAATCCCATAAGAAAGGATGAAATATTATGGCTGAAGAATTAAACGAAAAAGTCGAAACCGTCTATGACGAGAATCAGATACAAGTTCTGGAGGGGCTTGAGGCAGTAAGAAAGCGTCCCGGTATGTATATCGGCTCCACCTCGGTGAGAGGTCTCCATCACTTAGTATACGAAATTGTGGATAACGCCATTGACGAAGCACTGGCAGGCTACTGTGAAAATATTGATGTTACCATCAACCCCGATAATTCCGTTACCGTTCGTGACGATGGTCGTGGTATTCCTGTTGGCATTCACCCCAAAATGGGGATTCCCACCGTTGAGGTAGTATTCACCATTTTACACGCAGGCGGTAAATTCGGCGGCGGGGGCTATAAGGTTTCCGGGGGCTTGCACGGGGTTGGTTCTTCAGTTGTAAATGCCTTGTCCGAATGGCTGGAGGTTGAGGTTTCCAACGGAGAACACGTTTTTAAACAGCGGTATGAACGGGGTAAAGTTGCCTCCAAGCTGGAAATCATCGGTGATACCGATAAAAAAGGAACTACCGTTACCTTTATGCCCGATGCCCTCATTTTTGAAACCGTTCAGTTTGAATACGATGTTCTTTTAACCAGACTTCGTGAGCAGGCGTTCTTAAACAGAGGTGTCCGCATCAACTTTAAAGATTTAAGAGGAGAAGAAGAAATCTTCAATGAGCTTTACTATGAGGGCGGAATCAAATCCTTTGTGGAATATATCAATCAGGAGAAAACTCCCTTACATCCCGATGTTATCTACCTTTCCAAAGAGAAAGAAAATATGATTGTGGAAATTGCAATGCAGTATACCGATTCCTACAGTGAAAATCTGGTGAGCTTTGCAAACAACATCAACACCACCGAGGGTGGTATGCACGAAACCGGCTTCAAATCCGCATTAACCCGTATTTTGAACGATTATGCCAAGAAGCGGAATATGTTAAAAGACAGCGATAAGGCACTGAGCGGGGAAGATGTCCGTGAGGGGCTGACTGCCATTATCAGTGTCAAGCTTCAGGAAGCACAGTTTGAAGGGCAGACCAAAACCAAGCTGGGCAATTCTGAGGCAAGAACCGCTACCGAAGGTATGATGCAGGATGTCTTTGCCACATATTTGGAAGAAAACCCCGGTGTTGGCAAGATGATTCTGGAAAAAGCCTTTTCCGCATCCCGTGCAAGAGAAGCGGCAAGAAAGGCAAGAGAATTAACCAGAAGAAAAACCGCTCTGGAAAATACACGTCTTCCCGGTAAGCTGGCAGACTGCTCCGAACGAAACAACGAATTTACCGAGATATACATTGTCGAAGGGGATTCTGCAGGCGGCAGTGCAAAGCAGGGCAGAGACAGACGCTTCCAGGCAATTCTTCCGCTTTGGGGGAAAATGCTGAATGTAGAAAAGGTTCGTATTGATAAAGTTATCGGCAACGAAAAGCTGCTTCCCGTTATCACTGCACTGGGTGCAGGGGTTGGCGAGGATTTTGATGTTCAGAAGCTCCGTTACGGTAAAATCATTATTATGGCCGATGCCGATGTTGACGGTTCTCACATCAGAACATTGCTTTTAACCTTCTTTTTCCGTTATATGCGTCCTTTAATTGAAGAAGGCCATGTATTTTTAGCGCAGCCGCCTCTTTATAAGGTGTTTAAAGGCAAAAATGTCCGTTATGCCTATACGGACGAGCAGTTGAAGGTTGCACTTTCTGAAATTGGCAATGATGCCAATGTTCAGCGATATAAAGGTCTTGGTGAAATGAACCCCGACCAGCTTTGGGAAACTACGATGGACCCTGCCACCAGAACGGTATTGAAGGTGACTCTGGAGGATGCCATTGAGGCAGATAAAATCTTCAGTGTGTTAATGGGCGAAGAAGTAGAACCCCGTCGTGAGTTTATTGAAGCCAATGCGAAATATGTATCCAACCTGGATGTGTAATTTGTCAGAAAGGAAGATGATTTATGGATACTCAGATGTTTGAAAATGAACATATTGTTCCGGTCGATTTGGTCCACGAGATGAAATCTGCCTATCTGGCATATTCCATGTCGGTTATCGTGTCCAGAGCCTTGCCCGATGTCAGAGACGGCTTAAAACCGGTTCACAGAAGAATTTTATACACCATGCACGAAGATGGGTTAACTCCCGATAAGGCATACCGCAAATGTGCTACCACCGTTGGTGACGTGTTAGGTAGATACCATCCCCATGGTGACGCATCTGTTTACGATGCGTTGGTTCGTTTAGCGCAGGACTTTTCTCTGCGTTATCCCTTGGTAGACGGTCAGGGGAACTTCGGTTCTATTGACGGCGACCCTGCGGCTGCTTATCGTTATACCGAAGCAAGAATGGCTCGGTTAGCTCAGCTGATGTTAAAAGAAATCGACAAAGAAACCGTTGATTTCACCCCCAACTTTGATGAACGCCTGAAAGAACCTACCGTGTTACCCTCCCGGTTCCCCAACCTTTTGGTGAACGGCTCTGCAGGGATTGCAGTTGGGATGGCAACCAACATTCCGCCTCACAATCTGACCGAATGTATTGATGCTATCTGCGCTACCATCGATAACCCTGAAATCACCATTGAAGAAATTATGGAATACATCAAGGGTCCTGATTTTCCCACTGCTGGGAATATTATGGGAAAAAGCGGCATCCGCTCCTATTTCCAGACAGGCCGCGGTAAGGTTATCGTTCGTGCCCAGGCAGAAATTGAAGATGATGGCAACCGTCAGCGCATTATCGTAACCGAGCTGCCCTATCAGGTAAACAAGGCAAGACTCATTGAAAAAATTGCAGAACTGGTACATGAAAAACGGTTGGAAGGCATTGCCGACCTTCGTGATGAATCCGGCAAGGATGAAGGCATCCGTATCGTAATTGAAGTAAAAAAAGATGCAGCAGCAAACATTGTGCTGAACAATCTGTATAAATATACACAGATGCAGGACACCTTTGGTGTGATTATGCTGGCATTGGTAGACGGTCAGCCCAAGGTGTTAAATATTCGTGAGGTGCTGGATTGTTATATCGACCATCAGAAAGATATCATTATCCGCCGCACCGTTTACGATAAACGAAAAGCCGAAGCAAGAGCACACATTTTAGAAGGCTTGAAAAAAGCTTTGGACCATATTGATGAGGTTATCGCCACCATCCGTGCCTCCTATAACAACGCAAAAGAAAACTTAGTGGAAAAATTCGGCTTCTCTGAAATTCAGGCGCAGGCAATTCTGGATATGAGACTCCAGAAGCTGCAAGGCTTGGAAAAAGAAAAGATTGAAAACGAGCTGGAAGAAATTATTAAGCAGATTGCATATTATGCGGAAATTTTAGCGTCCGAACAGCTGGTTCTCGATATTGTAAAAACCGAATTAACCGAAATTAAAGACAAATACGGTGACGAGAGACGTACCAAAATCACCTTTGACTATTCTCAGATTGACGATGAAGATTTAATCGAAGAAGAGGATGTGGCAATTTCCCTGACTCACTTGGGTTATGTCAAACGTCAGCCTACCGACACCTTCAAAAGTCAGCACAGAGGAGGCAGAGGCATTGCCGGTCTTTCCACCAGAGAAGAAGATTTTGTGGAAGAGCTGTTTGTTACTTCTACTCACAACTACATTCTGTTCTTCACCAATAAGGGCAGAGTGTTCAAGTTAAAAGCATACCAGATTCCTGAAGCATCCCGCACCGCAAAGGGAACTGCGATTGTAAATTTACTCAATTTAGAGCCGGGCGAATCCATTTCTGCCACCATTCCTATGAAAGGCTTTGAAGAAGATAAATATCTGGTTATGACCACCAAAAACGGTGTCATTAAGAAAACCGAACTGATGGAATATGATACCAACCGCAGCGGCGGACTCCGCGCCATTGCGCTGGATGATGACGACGAGCTGATGCAGGTAAAAATCGTTACCGACGAGCAGGAAGTGGTGCTGACCACCTACTTAGGTATGTCCATCCGCTTTAAAATCAGCGATATCAGAGCCCAGGGCAGAGTCACCCGTGGGGTTCGTGGTATTAAGCTGAAAGCAAATGACCGTTTGGTTGGTATGAGTGTGGTTCACGATGATACGGAGCTTCTTATCGTGTCTGAAAATGGTCTCGGTAAGCGTACCTCATATTCTGAATATAAGGTACAGAACCGTGGCGGTATGGGTGTAAAAACCTACAAAATTACCGAAAAAACCGGTAATGTTGCCGGCGTTCGTTCTGTAAAAGACGGAGACGATGTTATGATTATCACCTCTGCAGGGGTTATCATCCGTCTGAAAGCCGAAGATATCAATACCGTGGGCAGAAATACTCAGGGTGTCATCCTGATGCGACCTGATGCCGATGTGAAGGTGGTATCTGTTGCAAGAGCACCCCGTGAAGAAGAACCTGCAGATGAAGTGCAGGCAGAAGAAACAGCCGAAACTCCCACCGAAGAATAATAATACGCCAAAAGGGGATGCCCGACCCTTCCGGGCTGCCCCTTTTTGTGCATTTAAAAAAGGAACACAGTATGGATTATTTTGAACTGAAAATTGAATGTCAACCGGGGATGACCGAGGAGGCAGAAAACTTCCTTGTTATTCACGATATTTATAATTATTTTATCACAGACCCAAAACTGGAAGCCGATATTATGGCAGAAATGCCCTGGCTGTTAAAAGACGAGCGGGATACAGGTAACGCCTATATCACCGTGTGTCTGGAAACGGCAAAAGAGGCAGAAACACTGTTTTCCCTCTTAGAAGAAAACGGTTTTTCGGTGTCTGTCCGCGGAGCAAACGACTCCGAGTGGAAAGATAACTGGAAGCAGTTTGCAAAAATCGTAAAAATTACCGATACCCTGGTGGTAAAACCCGCCTGGCTGGATTACACGCCGTTGCCGGGAGAAAATGTGCTGGAATTAGACAGCGGTGCAGCCTTCGGAACGGGCACTCACGAAACCACCCAGGCTTGTGCAAAGCTGATTTGTAACTATAAAAAAGACCACACAAAAATGCTGGATATCGGCACGGGAAGCGGTATTTTAGCCATTATTGGCGGAATGCTGGGAGCAAAAGAAATTGTGGCAACCGATATTGACCCCGTAGCTGTGGAGACCGCCAAAATCAACATCGAAAAGAACGGTTATTCCGATATTTGCGATGTTCGCTGCGGTGACCTTCTGGACTGTGTGGGAGACGAAACCTTTGACATCATCACTGCCAACATTATCGTGGATGTGCTGCTCATTTTGTTAAAGGATGTAAAGCAATGCTTAAATCCCGATGGAGTGCTGATTTTATCAGGCATTTTAGAAGAACGGTGCGGAGAAATTTTAGCATCTGCCCAAGCAAACGGATTTGTTCTTGTGGAAAAAATTGTGGACCATGACTGGTGCGGATTGGCATTACGCATTGCGTAGGGATAAAGATAACTTTTCTTGTGCAAAAAAAGTTGCCGAACGACGAGCAGTAAATCATTTCCGCCGTTATAATCACAATTCATAAAAGTTGCAAAAAAGACGGAAGTTCAGGATTGTGATTATACTTGGCGGTGGTTTCTTTTTTTGGTTCGTTTTTTCTTTGACATCAAAGAAAAAAATGAACATATCCCGCATAAAAGGAAAAATAATTATGATTGAAGAACAGTATATCAATTTTGAATTTATTCTGCGATACATCCGCTCCCTTGTTACCGAGGATGTGAAGCAGTTATACGATTTTGCTATGGACAAGGATATCCCCGTGGCAAAGCCGGAAACTACAAAATTGCTTTATCTTCTTGCGATGATAAAGCAACCGAAAAGGGTTCTGGAGCTGGGCACGGGCATTGGTTGCTCAGCGGTGATTTTGTCCAAAGCCATTTCTGAGGATGCCACCATTGTCACTGTGGAGAAAAACCCCGAAAATTATGAGGAAGCCTGCAAATTATTCCGTGAAAACGGCTTGACAAACCGGATTTTTCCGAAAAACGGAGACGGAATGGAAGTTTTACAGGAGTTAACCCAGCAGGGAGAAGCCTTTGATTTTATTTTTTTGGACAGTGCCAAAGGGCAGTATTACGATTACATTCCCTATTTAAAAAAACTGCTTCCCAGGGGTGGGATACTGGTGACTGACAATGTGCTTTATAAAGGGATGGTTGCCAATGACGATTTGCTCATATTACGAAAAAAAACCATTGTGAAACGGCTTCGGATGTATCTGGATGCCATCAGTCACGACCCTGAGCTGGAAAGTGTTGTCATTCCCATCGGAGACGGAATTTCCCTAACCGTGAAGAAATAAATCTGAGAGGTTTGATTATGAGAGATTTGAAAAAGTTAGAGCTTTTGTCTCCTGCCGGAGACTTGGAAAAGCTGGAAACTGCAGGGGTTTACGGTGCAGATGCCGCGTATATCGGCTTAAACGGGCTGTCACTTCGCGCACCCCAGCAGCTTTTTTCGGGAGACTATCTTGAAAAAGCCATTGCCATTAAGAAACAATATAATATGAAGCTGTACGGCGCTTGTAATATGGTAATGCGGGACCACGATTTTGCCACATTGGAGCGTGCAGTAAAGGAAGCTTATGAAATGGGGGTGGATGCAGTTATCGCCTCCGATTTGGGAGCACTTTGCCTTATTAAAAAATGGTGTCCCGATTTGGAGGTTCACATCAGCACCCAGGCAAACATTATGAACTCGGTTGCCTGCAACACCTACTATGATATGGGCGCAAAGCGTGTGGTTCTGGCACGGGAGCTTACCTTGGAGGAAATTGCCGATATCCGTGCAAAAACCAACCCCGATTTGGATTTAGAAGCCTTTTGTCACGGTGCTATGTGCATTTCCTATTCCGGGCGTTGCTTGTTATCCGCCTATATGACAGGCAGAGACTCCAACCGTGGTGAGTGTGCACAGCCCTGCCGCTGGAAGTATAAGCTGTACGAAGAAAAACGGCCCGATTATCCTTTCACCATCGGAGGCTCTGAGCACGGCACTTACATTATGAATGCAAAAGATATGTGTATGATTGAGCATCTGGACAAGATGGCAAAAGCAGGAATCACTTCCTTTAAAATTGAAGGACGAATGAAAACGCCATACTATGTGGCAGTGACCACTAATGCTTATCGGAAAGCACTTGATATTTTAAAGAAAAATCCCGACCATTATCAGCTGCCCCCTGAAGTGTTGGAGGAAGTGAACAAGGTCAGCCACAGAGAATATTGCCACGGCTTTTACTTTGGCAATCCTTATGCAGACGGTCAGCTGGTGCATACCTCCGATTATGTAAGAGACTATACCTTGGTGGGGGTGGTAACCGGTTATGATAAAGAAAACAAACGGCTTTATCTGGAGCAGCGAAACAAATTCTATCGGGACGATATTTTGGATGTGTTGACAACCAAAGGAGAAAGCATACTCATCCCTGCCTCTGACTTGCGGAATCCCGACGGAGAAGAAATGGAAGCTGCGCCTCATGCCCAGCAAATTGTGAGCATATACTCAGAAACAGAGCTTCCGAAAAATTCTATGCTCCGCAGAAAATGCAAATGGCAGGAGGATTCCTCCAACCGTTAGCTTGTAACTGATTTATTTTTTGAAAAACTTTAATAGAAAAGGAATGGTGAACAAATAATATGAAACCATCTTTCATTCTGGCATTGATTTTTGGGGCGTTTTTCTGGTTTCTGTATCAGGACCAGAACAACCGTCTGCAAAAAGAAAACACCACACGGAAGCTTGGAAGCTCCTGTTTTTGGATTTTAGGAATTGCAACGCTTATAAAAATTATCCTTGCCCCGCATTTTAAGGGCTATGAAGTGGATATGAATACCTATTCCGCCTGGATGCAACGGGCGGCACAAGGCTTGAATGGCTTTTATGCCGACGGATATTTTTGCGATTATCCGCCCCTTTACATTATGATGACCGGGTTCTTTGGTTGGATTTGTAAGCTGTTCGGCGGGGGAGACTATCTCACCAAGCTGTTTGTAAAAATGCCCGGAATTATTGCCGAGGGGCTGATTGCCTACGAGGTGCTGAAGCTTTATAACAGACATTATCCAAAAGCAAAACAAAGCACCTTTGCGGTGATGCTGGCACTTTGGCCCTCTTTTTTGGTAACAGGAACCTACTGGGGGCAGACTGACTCCATTTTCTGCTATCTGATGCTTCTGACCATCCGTTTTGTAATGGAGGATAAGCTTACCTTATCTGCCCTGTTGTTTACCCTTTCGGCACTTACAAAGCCACAGAGCTTTCTGTTTGCACCGCTGTTTGCCATTTTATTTGCAAAAAGCGACTCGCTGGTTTTAATTCCCAATCAGAAAGACAACTTTCCAAAGGCTGCGAAGATTATCTGGAATCTTGTGATTACCTTCTTGTTCTCCTTGGCGATTATGAGCATTTCCATGATTCCGTTTCGCGGCGGTGTGCCGGATTTACCGTTCCTCATTCAAAAGTACACCGAAACCTTTTCTTCTTACCCCTATGCGTCTTTAAACACCTTTAATCTTTTCGGATTATTGGGTGGCAATATGGTGGAGCTGAGTAAGCCTTTCTTATTCCTTACCTATGAAAAATGGGGGACTATCTTTATGGCAGTGTGTGTTGCAGCTGCTATGGTTCTTGTGTGGAAAAATAAGAAAAAAGAAAATCTCTGGCTCATTTTCGGAACCTATCTTTTCGCCATTGTGATGCTTGGCTCAAAAATGCACGAGCGGTATTGGTATTTTGTGCCGGTTCTGATGCTTCTCTACTTTATCGCATCCGGCAAAAAAAACTATTTCGGCATCGCATCTCTTCTTTGTATTTCCTATTTTATGAATCTGGTGTTTGCACTGGATTACTTAAGTGGCGTGCAGGATCCCTTTAACCGGATGCTGTTTGTCTGCTTCACCCTTATCAATCTTGCTGTACTGGTGTATCTGATTCGGGACTGCTTTCAAACCGTTTTTGCAGAGGATGCGAAACCGCAACGGAGTGTTTTTGAATATTCTCAAACCTTCACATGGAAAAGTGCAGTAGCACTGTTACTGGTGATGATTGTGTTTGGAGGCAGTGCTTATTATCGTTTGGGCAGCACCAAAAACACACCGCAGACCTATGCCAAGGTTTCCAAAGGCGATTCGGTTGTGTTTCACTTTGATGAACCAAAAACCCTTTCTGAAATCCGTTATTTTTCAGGATACGGACTAAAAAATTACAAAATCCGCTGCACCGGCCCGGAATATAACAACTATCTGTTCCTGTCCGGCAAGCAGGAAAAATCCCCGTATGTATTCAGCTGGCAGAAAGAGCAGGCGGGTAATATTTTTGTGAGCTCTGTGACATTAGAGGTGCAGGAAAACGGTTCTGATGCCGTGACCGAATGGGGCGAATTTGCATTTTACGATGAGGCAGGGAATTATATTCCCTATCACATTACTGCCTCTGCCGGTGTAGATGTTGCTGCTTTTTCTGATGAACCCTATACGGTTCCCGATGTTCCGTCTTATGAAAACAGCTTCTATTTTGATGAAATTTATCACGGAAGAACTGCATATGAATATGTAAACGGTCTTTCCATTTACGAAACCACCCATCCGCCGCTGGGAAAACTTCTGATGACCATTGGAATCAGCCTTTTCGGATGGAATATGCTGGGCGTTCGTTTTATGGGCGTGCTGTTCGGCATTCTGATGATTCCGCTTTTTTATCTGCTTTCCAAGCGGTTGCTTAAATACAATTGGATTGCACTTCTGACTACCATTGTATTCAGTTTTGACTTTATGCATCTGTCTCATTCCAGAATTGCTTCTATTGATGCCTTTATGGTGTTCTTTATTCTGGCGGCATTTACCTTTATGGTAGAGTTTTTGCTGGAATATGAGAAAAAAGGGCTGTCCGACAAGGCAAAGGTCTGGCTGGGCATTTCCGGTGCTATGTTCGGCTGCGGTGCCGCAGTAAAATGGGCGGCAATTTATGCAGGAATCGGCTTATGTGCCGTGTATATTTATGCCATTGTCATCCGTTACAAAAAATCAAGGGATGACGGGGAAATCGGAAAGCTCATTTTGTGGTCTTTGGGGCTGTATGCGCTGTTGCCCTTTGCCATTTACTACTTCAGCTACATTCCCTATTTCACTTGCTTCCGTCAGGACCTCACCTGGCAAAGCTTCTGGGGAGCACAAAAGCATATGTTTTCCTATCACAGCGGACTGACTGCAACCCATCCCTACAGTGCCGCATGGTATGACTGGATTATTGATTTGAGACCTCTTTGGATGCATCAGGGCGTCCTCCTGGAATCCGGCAATCGGGAAACCATTGCTACTATGAGCAATCCTGTGCTGATTTGGGGCGGGCTTGCCGCACTCATTTACACACTGGTTTGGTGTGTGAAAGAGAAAAAACTTCCCCTTTGTGCATTTCTTATTTTTGCAGGCTACTTCTCCCAGATTTTACCCTGGATGCTGGTCAGCCGTGTCACCTTTACCTATCATTATTTCCCCATGCTTGCCTTTTTGGCACTGGCACTTGGGTTCTATTGGAAAAATGCGGTGGCAGACAAAGGAAAGCGCCTCACCGTTCCGGTTGCTGCCTGTGTGATAGCGGTGGCATTGTTCTTTGTTTACTTCCCGGTTCTTACCGGAATTGTAGCGCCGCAGAAATATATTGATATCTTAAAAATCATACCAAACTGGACTTTTTAAAAAATAATTAAAAAAATTTCTCATAAAAAGAGGAATTTGAAAAGATATGTCGAATAATAACAATAAGAGGAGAGATGAACATTGAAAACAATTAACGCTACAGAAATTACAAAAGTTGTTCGCCAGATGTGTATTGATGCCAATACCATCTTACCCGATGATACTTACAGCTCCATTTGTTCTGCTTGTAAAACCGAGCAGCACGCAGTGGGCAAAAATATTTTAGAAAAATTGATTGTGAATGCAGACATTGCAAAAGAAGAACGCATTCCTATCTGTCAGGATACCGGCTATGCTGTGTTCTTTGTGGAGGTTGGTCAGGAGGTTTATGTTGACGGAAATCTTACCGATGCTATCAACGAAGGGGTCCGCCAGGGTTATATTGATGGATATTTAAGAAAATCCGTTGTATCTGATCCTCTGGAAAGAACCAACACCGGCGATAACACTCCTGCAATCATCCACTACGATATTGTTGCAGGGGATTCGTTGAAAATCACCTTTGCACCCAAAGGCTTCGGCAGTGAAAATATGAGTAAGATTGAAATGCTTTCTCCCTCTGCCGGCTACGAAGGTGTGGTAGATGTGGTTATGAATGCAATTCATTATGCAGGCCCCAATCCCTGTCCGCCCATGGTGGTAGGCGTTTGTGTGGGTGGTGACTTTGAGCAGGCTGCAAAGCTTTCTAAAAAAGCACTGACCTTACCCATCGGTACCGTTCCCGAAAAGCCTCTGTATCAGAAAATGCAGAAAGAGCTGATGGAAAAAATCAACAAAACCGGAATTGGTCCCGGTGGCTTGGGTGGCGAAACCACTGCACTGTGGGTAAATATTATCGACCATCCCACCCATATTGCGGGCTTACCCGTTGCAGTAAACATTTGCTGTCACGTTTCCCGCCATATTACAAAAGTTCTTTAATTTGTTTTGGAGCGGAACTTCCGCTTTCCATAAAAAAATAACAGCTCGGTTCGTTGGACGAACCAGAAAATGTGGGATTTTCCATACGAATCGTCTGAAAAAAGGAGAATCACTATGAGAGTAACTTTTAATGAAAGAAAATTCCAGGCAAAAGACAGCTTTAAAGAAAAATTTACACAGAAGCTTTCTAAATTTGACAAAATCTTTGATGATACTGCAGAGGCAACTGTAACCTTATCTCTTATCAAAGACACTTATGTTGTGGAATTAACCATTTTCTATAAAGATACCATTTTCCGTGTGGAAGAGTCTGATTCTGACATCTGGACAGCGATGGATGAGCTGATGGAAAACCTGAAAAAGCAAATCCGCAAATACAAAACAAAGATTGAAAACAAACTGAAAAAAGCAAATGCCATCCGGGAAACCTTTGAAGATTTCAGCACAGATGCGGAAGAAAAAGACACAGTTTATCTTCCCGAAGAAACTGAGTTTACCGTTGCCCGTTCCAAAGTGATTGCGTTAAAACCCATGTTTGTGGACGAAGCAATCCTGCAGATGAATCTCTTGGGTCACGCCTTCTTCGCATTCCGCAATGCAGAAACCGACCAGATTAACATTGTATATAAGAGAAAAGATGATAAGTATGGTATCTTAGAAACCGAATAATGTGTGGCGGCTTGAAAAAAAATCCAGAACACAAAAAAGCAACAGAGCTGTCAATGCCTTTCTTGTGGAGAAGGGGAATCGCTCGGAGCTGGGATTAGTTGGCAGTATGTTTTTTAAAAGTGAAAATTTGTGGTACACAAATTTTGATTGAAATTGCTTTTTTGTTATCAACAAACTTCCCCTCTCGCGGTACCTATGTACAGCTTCGGGGTCAGTTTGTTAATTCTGAATCCTTTTTCCGCACCGTAAAGTAGTGTGGCGGCTTGATAAAACGCGCCAAACGGACGAACTTCACCGCTCGCCGTACACTCGGTACGGCTTCGGGTAACCCCTGCGGGTTCAGTTTTTCCGTTTTGCATCGTTTTCTCCGCACCTTAGGAAAAGGATAGGGCGTTTATCCATTTTTGTTACCAAAAAACTTCCCATTTTCGGTGCTGGCTATGACATACGATATACAATTAAAAAATAAGAAAAGGCGAGCAACTTTTTGCTCGTCTTTTCTTATGAATCGGAGAATTGATATGAAAAAGCAGGTAAAAATTATTGTGGTCACCATTTTCGTGGAGGATGTGTCTGTCAGTGATAAGATTGTGGCTGGATACTTTCTTTGGAAACAGAACATTTTTTAAAGTAGAGATAAAAATTTTTTTAAAGTCAAATTTTTCCGGAATATTTTCTTTCAAACAACACAAACTAAGACTGACCTCAGCGAAAAAGAACAGTTTCGATACCATCGTAATTCTTCCTTTTTTATGAGGTTAAAAAAGAAAATATTTAAGGAGATTAAAACGTTATGTCTAGCAACAAGAATTTAGTTCCCGAAGCAAAAGAAGCACTGAACAGATTCAAAATGGAAGCTGCTCAGGATGTAGGTGTTAACTTAAAACAGGGTTACAATGGTGATTTAACCTCTAAAGAAGCCGGTTCTGTTGGCGGTCAGATGGTTAATCTGATGATGCCAGAACAACAATGGAAGTTCCAAAGAATTAACCGAAACGCATATGGACACTGCACACATATCACTCTTTCGATGGTTGCAGGACTATAGCAAAAACCCAATAAATCCACGAAATATCTTGGTGGGTATCTTGATGGGTCAAACAATTTAATATATTTCAAGAACATTTGGTTAAACAACTGAATGTTCTTTTTTTATATAAAAGTTTAGTAACTTTACAAGAGGGTTGCACCGACTCTTTTCGTTATGCCATTTTCAATCCGGCTTTTATTATACTATATTTTTTTCAAAAACACAAATTTTCGTATAGTAAAATTTTCAAGGAGAGTGATTTTATATATGAGTGTAGAAACTGAAAAACTCTGTCCCACTTGCAAGACCGGAAAGGACTCTTATCTTCTTGATGAAAGAAACCCCTTCTG
>JAGBEY010000002.1 GCA_017936745.1 Clostridia bacterium | reverse complement strand
TAACAGAAAGCAATATAATCCAAAATTTGCAGATTGCAAATTTTCACATTGGAAAGAAATTGTGAAAAAATCCCTGCTTTCTGTGGTGTGTGCGTTTTTTTTAAGAAAGTTGGGAGCGAAGAAAAAACGGCACAGAACGGACAAACTGAACCCGAGGGGGGATACCCGAAAGCGTACAAAGGTACGCTGAGAGGTGAAGTTTGTTCGTAACAGAAAGCAATATAATCCAAAATTTGCAGATTGCAAATTTTCACATTGGAAAGAAAATGTGAAAAAATCCCTGCTTTCTGTGGTGTGTGCGTTTTTTCAAAGCTCCGGATGAATGCGATCTCTGATTGCCTGCATCCGCAGGTCAGTTGCGGCAATAATATCGGCACAGCTTTTCAGCTCAGCAATCACTTCTTCCGCTTCGGGCATATCTTTTTTATATTTCATACCATGCTCCAGACTTGCCCAGAAGTCCATTGCAATGGTGCGAAGCTGTACTTCAACCTTGACAGGCTGCTTACGATCTGCAAAAAAGACGGGAATTTCCACAATCATATGATAGCTGCGGTAGCCGTTTGGCTTGGGATTTTTAATATAGTCCTTTATCTGGAGCACAGAAACGTCATCCTGACGGGTAAACATTTCCGCAACCTTATAGATATCATCCACAAAGGAGCAAACCACCCGAATGCCAGCCACATCGTTCAGATTTTCCAAAACTGAGGTGACAGACAATTCCAATCCTCTGCGATTGAGCTTTTCCATAATGCTTTGAGGCTTCTTCACACGGGATTTTATCATTTCAATGGGGTTTCTGTGATTGTGAAGTGCTAAATCATCATTTAAAATCTCAAATTTCGTGCGAACCTCACGGATAGCACACTGATACATCATTAAAATATCTGAAAATTTTCTGGCACTCTGAAAGAGAGAGTCAATCTGCTCGGTAGAGACAGGCACATCCTGCCCTAAAAAATATTTCTGTAATTCATTTTCCATAATTCATTCCTCAAGTGAAACAGCTTACTCCAGCTCCACAGAACCGGTATAAAGCTGATAGTATTTTCCTTTTTCCTCCAGTAATTTTTCGTGGCTGCCCCGTTCGATGATTCTGCCTTGTTCCAATACCATAATCACATCGGAATTCTGAATGGTGGAAAGACGGTGTGCAATGACAAATACGGTTCTGCCTTTCATTAGGCTGTCCATACCTTTTTGGACCAGAGATTCGGTACGGGTGTCAATGCTGGAGGTTGCTTCGTCTAAAATCATAACGGGTGGGTCTAAGACTGCCGCTCTTGCAATGGCGATAAGCTGGCGCTGTCCTTGGGACAGGCTTTCGCCGTTGTTGGTGAGAGGAGTGTCGTACCCTTGGGGCAAACGGGTAATAAAGCCGTGTGCATTGGCAAGCTTTGCTGCTGCAATGACTTCTTCATCGGTGGCGTCTAATTTACCGTAGCGGATATTTTCCATCACTGTTCCGGTAAAAAGATTCGTGTCCTGAAGCACAATTCCCAATGAGCGACGCAGGTCGCTCTTTTTTATTTTGTTGATGTTAATGCCATCATAACGAACCTTGCCGTCTGCCAAATCGTAAAATCGGTTAATCAGATTGGTGATGGTGGTTTTGCCGGCACCGGTAGAACCAACAAAAGCAATTTTTTCACCCGGATTAGCATAGAGCGAAATGTTGTGAAGCACAATTTTTTCTTCCGTATAGCCAAAGTCCACATCGTCAAACACAACCTCACCTTTCAGCTCGGTGTAAGTGGTTGTGCCGTCAGAATGGGGATGCTTCCATGCCCAGAGTCCGGTTCGTTTGTCTGCTTCGGTGAGGATACCATTTTCGTATGTTGCGTTGACTAAGGAGACATAGCCGTGGTCGTCTTCCACTTCCTCGTCCAGAAGCTCAAAGATTCGTTTTGCACCTGCCAGTGCCATCACAACCATATTGATTTGCTGAGAAACCTGGTTGATGGGCATGTTGAAGCTTTTACTCAGCTGTAGGAAGGTAGCGATGTTTCCCAAGGTTAAGCCGCCCACACCGCCAATTGCCATAGCACCGCCCAGAATAGCCAGCAGTGCATACTGCAGATGGCCCAAATTGTTGTTGATAGGGCCTAAAATATTGGCGAATTTGTTGGCGTTGGTCATATTTTCGCATAGAGTTTCATTCTTTTGGTCAAATTCTTCTTTGGTAACATTTTCGTGACAAAATACCTTGATTACCTTTTGACCGTTTATCATTTCTTCGATGTAACCGTTTACATCACCCAATGCCTGTTGTTGTTTGCCAAAATATTTTCCACTGTTTTTTGCAACAGCTCCGGTGACACGCAGCATTACAAATACAAAAATCAGGGTAAATAAGGTGAGATATAAGCTGGTGGCAAACATGGCAACCACTACTGAAATAATAGTGATAATGGAAGAAAACATCTGAGGCAAGCTTTGTCCTATCATCTGCCGCAGTGTGTCGGTATCATTGGTATAATGGCTCATAACATCCCCGTGGGTGTGAGTATCGAAATACTTGACGGGAAGCTTTTGCATGTGGGAAAACATATCGTTACGGATATCCTTCAGCACTCCCTGCGATATCCTTACCATAATACGGTTGTAAAAGAGTGTGGAAAAAATCCCGGAGAGATAAATTACCGCCATGAGAGCAAGTGCTTTCATCAGACCGGTAAATACGGGATGCTCCATTTGCAACAGGGGAGTGATATAATCATCAATCAATGTGCCTAAAAACATTGAGCTTGCTACGTTGGCAACGGTGCTTACGATAATCAGCAGGCACACAAGGAAAAAAGAAAATTTGTAGTCTTTGAATATATAGGAAAACAGACGTTTTGCGGTTTTCATATCCGGCTTTCCCTGGGGGGCAAACCGATTGGGATTGAATTTTTGGGGGACTCTATTTTGCGACATCAGACAGACCTCCTTTCGTTTGTGAAAGAAAGATATCACAATAAATTTCATTGGTGCGGAGCAACGATTCGTGAGTGCCGATGCCCGTGATTTTACCATCGTCTAATACAATGATTTTATCTGCCTCCATAATGGAGGAAATTCGTTGTGCAATAATAATTTTTGTGGTGTCCGGAATTTCTTCCAGAAAGGCTTTGCGAATCAGTGCATCTGTATGGGTATCCACTGCACTGGTGGAATCATCCAAAATCAGAATCTTTGGTTTTTTGAGCAATGCTCTTGCAATACACAGACGTTGCTTCTGACCGCCGGATACGTTGGTTCCGCCCTGCTCAATGTAGGTATCATATCCATGGGGGAACTGGCTGATAAAGCCGTCTGCCTGTGCCAGCTCGCAGGCACGCTTCAGTTCTTCATCGGTTGCGGTTTCGTTACCCCAACGGAGATTTTCTTTAATTGTGCCGGAAAAGAGCACGTTTTTCTGGAGTACCATCGCTACCTGATTTCTTAAGGTGTCTAAATCATATTCCTTGACGTTTACGCCGCCTACCAGAACTTCCCCTGAAGTGACATCATACAGTCGGGGAATCAGCTGAACCAAGGTGGTTTTCGAGCTGCCGGTTCCGCCTAAAATTCCCACGGTTTCACCGGAGTTGATGGCGAGGTCGATGTCGGTGAGGCAAAGCTTGCCGGAATCTCCTGCATAACTGAAGTTCACATCACGGAAGATGATACTGCCGTCTTTCACAGTGGAAACCGGTTCTTTTTTATTTACAATATCTGAGGTTTCGTTCAGAATTTCCACCGTTCTTTGTGCAGACGCTTTGGAAATGGTAATCATAACGAAAATCATGGAAAGCATCATCAGGCTGGATAAAATTTGCATAATGTAGGTCATAATCCCCATTAAATCCCCGGTAGACATGGAGCCGGAAACAATCAGGTTTGCACCCACCCAGGAGATAAAGAGCATACAGCCATACATACAAAATTGCATCAGCGGTGCATTCCATGCAAGAAGTCTTTCTGCTTTTGTAAAATCGGAGTAGATGGACTCTGCAACACCGGTAAATTTTTTCTTCTCGTAATCTTCTCTTACAAAGGCTTTTACCACACGGATGCCTCTTAAGTTTTCCTGGACTACATTATTCAATTTATCGTAGGTTTTAAATACCCGTTCAAAAATAGGGTGTGCGTGGGTCATAATAAAATAAAGCCCGATTGCCAGCACTGGGACTGCTGCCAGGAAGATTAGTGCCAAATCTGCCTTTACGGTAAATGCCATCACCAGAGAGAAAATCAGCATCATCGGAGACCGAACTGCAACGCGGATAATCATTTGATATGCATTTTGTAAGTGAGTTACATCTGTGGTGAGACGTGTTACAATACTGGAAGCAGAAAATTTATCAATATTGGAGAAGGAAAAATTCTGCACATTGTGAAACATATCTTTGCGGAGATTTTTGGCAAAGCCTGCAGAGGCAATTGCCGCAGATTTTCCCGCCAGAACACCGAACAAAAGAGAAAGGACACAAAGAATAATAAGAAGTATCCCCATTTTTACAATGTAGGGAAAATCTCCCTGACCGCCGTTTCCGTTGATACCAAAGTCCACCATTTTTGCCATCAAAAAAGGAATCAATACTTCGAGCAGCACCTCCATTGTGACAAACAAAGGAGCTAAAATTGAATCCTTTTTATATTCTCTTACACAGCCTAAAAGCCTTTTTATCATTTTGATTCCTCCAAATAAAGCTGATACCAATGGTTCAAAAAATTTCCTTTATTATACTATTATTCCCAGGCTTTGTCAATGAATTCTGTGTGAACAAGCGGTTCTTTTTTTGTGAATTTGCGAAAACAATGTGTCAGACAGAAAAAATAAAACCGGGCAAGCATCGGGGAAAATAAAAAAACACTTGACAAGCTTGATTCTGTGTGATATACTATGATGCGATGAAAGGCTGTGACGAAGAGGGCGGATTTCAGAGAACCTTGTCAGAGAAGTGGCGGTTGGTGCAAGCCATAGGGGACGGAATTTGTTTGTAGCTTCTGAGCCGGGAGGAAGAAAGTTTTTTAATGAGTAGAACCTCTCCGTGATTGCTGCGTAAAGGCATAAGAGGTTGATAGACCTCAAGAGTGGCGATGGAATGATCGCAATTTGAGTGGTACCGCGGGTGATAGAAATCAATTACACTCGTCTCAAAGAATTTTACCGATGCTTTGAGGCGAGATTTTTTTTGCCTCAAAAAAGGAGGATTTTTTACAATGGAAAACTCAAGAGACATTAGCTTGAAAATTAAGGAAATGGCGTGGCGTATTCGCGAGCTTCGGGAAATCGAAGGCTTCACCATCGAAGAAATGGCGGAAAAAACCGGTGTATCTTTGGAGGAATACGTGAGAATGGAAAACGGGGAAGCAGACTTGAACTTTGCTTTCATTTACCGTTGTGCGGAAGCATTCCGTGTGAATGTAACCGATATCATTGAGGGGGCAAGCCCTAACCTTCGTTCTTATACCATTACCCGTGCAGGAGCAGGTCAGCAGATTGCAAAGGCACACGGTATGGTGTACTACAATATGGCGCATGCATTCCGTAACCGTATCGCAGAGCCATTGTATGTAGTTAGTACTTATGACGATGCAGCACAAAATAAGGATATTGAGCTGACTACCCATGACGGGCAGGAATGTGATATTGTTATCGAGGGGAACTTAATGGTGCAAATCGGGGAACACAGGGAAGTGCTTGGCCCCGGAGACAGCATCTATTACAACAGTAACACCCCTCACGGGATGATTGCAGTCAACGGAAAAGACTGTAAATTCTATGCAATTGTGCTTCGTGCTGATGCTGAAGTTGCTGAAAAAGTGGCGGAAGTAGTTCCCACCGAGCAGATTATCGGCTCGATTCATCGGGATACCAAAGACAGAATTTATCATAAATTTATTGATGTGGTGGAGGATGAACAGGGAACGCCTACCTCTATTACCTTCAAAAACACCGAGAAATTCAATTTTGCATTTGACTTGGTGGATGAGCTTTCCAGAAAAGAGCCGGATAAGCTCTGTATGCTCCATATTTCCAAAAACAAAACCGAACGTCGCTTTACCTTTACTGATATGCGTAAAAAGTCCAGCCAGTGTGCAAACTATTTTGCATCACTGGGAATTAAAAAGGGCGACAGGGTTATGCTCATTTTAAGACGCCATTACCAGTTTTGGATTGCAATGCTTGGTTTGAATAAGCTGGGTGCGGTTGCCATTCCGGCAGTAGACCAGCTCCACGAGCATGATCTGGAATATCGTTTCCAGTCTGCAGGAGTCAGTGCCATTGTTTGCACTGCAGAGGGAGAAGTGGCAAATTATGTGGATATGGCAGCGAAAAATTGTCCCACCCTGCAGCATAAAATGCTGGTTGGCGGCAAAAAAGAGGGTTGGAGAAACTTCAACGAGGAATATAAACGCTTCAGTACCCATTTTGACCGCACCGAGGATTCTCCCTGCGGTGACGATACCATGCTGATGTATTTCACCTCCGGAACCTCCGGCTATCCTAAAATTGCAACCCATAACTATAAATATCCCTTAGGCCATTTCCATACTGCAAAATACTGGCATAATGTTGACCCCGACGGCTTGCACTTTACCATTTCCGATACCGGTTGGGCAAAGGCAATGTGGGGCAAGCTTTATGGTCAGTGGCTTTGCGAAGCGGCTACCTTTGTATATGATTTTGACCGTTTTGATGCGGCAGAAATTCTGCCAATGTTCCAGAAACATCATATCACCACCTTCTGTGCACCGCCGACTATGCTTCGTATGATGATAAAACAGGATATCTCCAAGTACGATTTCTCCTCTGTTCGTCATATGACCACTGCCGGGGAAGCACTCAATCCTGAAGTATACCGTCAATTTGAAAAAGCAACAGGCTTGCAGATTAAAGAGGGCTTCGGTCAGACTGAAAGCACTATGATTATCGGTAACTTAGTTGGTAAACCCCATAAAATCGGAGCAATGGGGAAACCTGCTCCCATTTATAAGGTAGAGCTTCATAATGCCGACGGTGAACAGGTAAAAACCAGTGAATCCGGCGAAATTGTTATCAATGTGAAAGACGGTGCGCCCTGCGGTCTCTTTACCGGTTACTACGGAGACGAAGAAAAAACCAAAGAAGTATGGCACGATGGCTACTATCACACCGGGGATGTTGCCTGGTGTGATGAAGACGGCTACTATTGGTATGTTGGCCGTGTGGATGATGTTATCAAATCCTCCGGATACAGAATCGGACCTTTTGAAATTGAAAGCGTAATTATGGAGCTTCCCTATGTTTTGGAATGCGGTGTTTCCGCTGTTCCCGATGAAGTAAGAGGTCAGATTGTAAAAGCAAGTATCGTATTGGTAAACGGCACCGAAGGAACGGATGAACTGAAGAAAGAAATTCAGAATTATGTTAAGGAAAAAACCGCTCCCTACAAATATCCCAGAATTGTAGAATTCAAGGACTCTCTGCCTAAAACTGTAAGCGGTAAAATTCAACGTAATAAGCTCTAAAAAATATGAAAAAAATGACAATATTTGCATTACAAGTATTGTCATTTTTATTTTTATATGTTATAATTGTTGCATACAGAATTTTATTTCATAAAATTCTCAAGAGCTAACGCTCTTTTATGCTCTTATGAGCACTGGAACAATTGACGGCGTCGCAAAAATCTCCTTGCGAGCAAAGATTTTTGCTCCTGGTAAAATGATTTTGCGATAACAAAAATATCGAGCAATCGAAGATTGCATATCGACAAAATCAGCGGCATCGAAATTTTATATTGATACTACAATAAAAAAGATTAGATTTTCTTTTTTCAGAAAGGAGAGTTGGATTATGAAAAAAAGACTTTATAAATCGGCAACAGATAAGAAGCTTTGCGGTGTTTGTGCGGGCATTGCTGAATATTTCGAGCTGGACCCTACTGTTATTCGTCTGGCATGGGTTGTGTTTACTCTGCTGGGCGGAGCCGGAGTGATTGGTTATATTATTGCTGCAATTGTAATGCCACAGCAGTCATAAGAGGAAGCAGCCTCACAGTTTTATGAATTAAAATAAACACATAAAATAGACTTCTGAGTCGGGCATTTGATATCATATAAAAATACAATGAAATGGAGAAATGAAACATGAATCATTTTATTTTTAACAAAGAAAGAATGGATTTTCGCTACAGCTCCGGTGTAGTGATGTATAGCGAAAAGCTTTGGGACGGCAGATTGGTGAGTATCAATTATAATGCAACCGGTATGCCTCCTCACGACCACGACTGCGTGATGGAAGCACCTGTGTGTGCCTTTGACCTGGCGGTTGACGGAAAGGATGCTACCTTTGGTTGGGAATTTGAAAACTGGGCTACCTGTGAAGATGGTTCCGGTCGTCCCTATGCAGAGCTGACTTTAAAAAATCCGAAATTAAGCTTGCAGTTAAGAGTTCTGACCTTTTGCGGTGAAAACGGATTCTTCTCCAGACATCTTTATATTAAAAACTTATCTGATAAACCCCAGTCTATCACTAAAATTTCGCCTCTTTGCGGTACCTTGTGGGAAAAGAAGCACGATGTGAAGGATTCCCTGGGCGATTATGACAAATCTTTGGTTTCTGTTGGTTGTTTTAAGGATAATCACTGGGGTGCGGAAGGTAACTTTGACTGGTACAATGTTCCGTACAATGCCTGGGTTTCCTTCGGCGGTGAAAACGGCAGAAGCGGTCACGGACATCCCTTTGCCATTGCGAAAAATGATTTGGTAGGCGGTTATTTCGTTTGCCAGATGGAATGGGGAGCAAACTGGAAATTCGCATTCAAAAACGATTTCCGTAATTTTGCTGCAACTGATAACAACGGATTGAAGCCGTATATCCGTGTGAAATTTAATCTGTCTCCCGAAGCACCTGCACCGATGCGTGTGATGGAAGCAGGAGAAGAAGTGGAAGCACCCCGCATCCATTTCGGCTTTGGCTACAACGATTTCGACGATACCATTTATGCACTGCATACTTATCAGAGAAAATATTTGTTGCACAGACCCTCCCGTGGCTACGATATGATTTCCTATGACCATTGGGGTTATATGGAACACGAAATGACCGAAGAAAAACTGCTCATCGAAGTGGAAAGAGCTGCCAAATTAGGTGCAGAAATTTTCGTGATTGATGCCGGATGGTACGGCAGAGCCGACAAAAACTTCTGGTTAAGCGTGGGTGACTGGCACATGTGCCATCTGGAAAACGACTTGTTCCCTGTAATTAAACGTGCCAAAGAACTGGGCTTAAAATTCGGCCTTTGGGTTGAACCGGAAGCTTGGGGTATCGACAGTCTGGCACGTGAAGAGCATCCCGGCTGGTTGCTGGAGCGTTACGGTCACGGCATCGAACGTGTGATTGATTTTTCACATCCCGAAGCAGAAAAATATATTGAAGATGTGCTTTGTTCCTTAGTGGAAAAATACGATTTGGATATGATTCGTCTGGATTATAACAACGGTTATATCGGTGAAGGCGGATTCAACGAAAACGGTGAATATTTAGAAAACAGCCATTGGCGTAATGTGGAAGCGATTCACAGAATTTTTGATAACATTCATAAAAAATATCCCGATTTGCATCTGGAAAACTGTGCTTCCGGCGGCGGAAGAACTGATTTGGGTATGATGACCCGTTTCTCCAAAACACAGTTCTCCGACTGGTACAAATTCCCCAGAGTTGCCCGCACCTTCAACGGTATGTCAATGTGCTTACCGCCTGAATGCTTAATGTTTATCTACGGTTCTGCGATGAGTGCATCTGCTTACGGCAATGCGGAATCTCAGCTGCAGATGACCATTCAGGGCATTCCGCAGTTATCCGGCTATGCTCGTTATGAAGAAGAAGGCAATCCGGCTCTGGAAGCTATGATTCAGAAATATCTGAAGCTGTTTAAAGAATATATCAGACCCATTCAGAACAAGGTGAAGCTGTATCATCACACTCCCGTGGTAGGCGGCTTCTCCGGCAGAGGCTGGGTGGTAACCGAAGCAATGCTGCCCGATGGCTCTAAAGGTTATGTTAACCTGAACCGTCTGCCCAACTGTGAGGAAGACACCTGGCAGCTGAAGCTGAAAGGATGCGACTGCACCAAAGATTACATCCTTACCGATGTAGCAACCGGAAAACAGTTTGTGACCAGCGGATACAGCTTATATGCAGAGGGTATGCCCATCACTCTGGATGGTTCATTAACCTCTCGTATGTTACTTGTTGAGCTTAAAAAATAAATAAGGAGAATTGCAGCTATGGCTTTTTTTCAGGCGAATTTTTACAGTGAAGCATTAGGATTTCAGACAACAGTGAATGTATTTATTCCCCAAAGAAGCACTACGGGACAAATCGGTGTGGCAGGAAATGCAGCCAACGGCGAATATAAATGTATTTATTTGCTGCACGGCTTAAGCGACGATCATTCCATTTGGCTTCGCCGTACTTCGATTGAACGATATGCAGATGAATACGGAATCTGTGTTGTTATGCCCTTTGGCGGCAGAAGCTTTTATACCGATATGAAGCACGGAGAAAAGTATTATACTTATATTTCCGAGGAGTTGCCCTGTTTGATGGCAGAATTTTTCGGAATTTCTACCAAACGGGAAAATAACTTTATTGCAGGTCTGTCAATGGGGGGCTATGGTGCCTTGAAAATCGGCTTGAAAAATCCCCAGCGGTATGCGGCTTGTGCAGGACTTTCCGCCGTTGCTGATATCCGCGGCTGGACTGAGGGATGTCCCGAACTGATGACTCCCATCTTCGGAGAAAACCCCCGGGTTCCCGCTTCGGAGGACTTATTTAACCTTGCAGAAACGGTGAATCAGAATCCGGTTAAGCCCCGGGTTTATATGGGTGTTGGCACAGAGGATTTTCTATACGAAGGAAATGTGAAGCTGAAAGAGAAGTTTGAATCTCTTGATTTTGACTTTACCTATCGGGAATCCTCCGGCACTCATTGCTGGGCATTCTGGGATGAATATATCCAGTATGTCTTAAAATGGATGTTCGGTGAGAAGTAAGCTGGCTTCGGACATAATTTAAAAGACAGAATGAAAAAGAGGAGGCCGTTTCCCTATGAAATTTGAAAAAATATTGTTAGACGACAAGGTAGAGCTTTGGGCGTATGTTGCAGACCAAAATCCATGGTACAAGCGAAAGGCAATGCTGATTATTCCCGGCGGGGGTTATGAATTTGTGGATAACTTTGTAGAGGGAGACCCTGTTGCCCAGGCGTATCTTCCTTATGGCTTCAATGCCTTCGTGCTGCGTTACACTGTGGACCGTTCCAAGGCGTTTCCGGGGCAGTTGATTGAGGCTTCCAAAGCAATGAAATATATTCGCGACCATGCGGAGGAATACGGCATTGACCCCGAGGAAGTATATGCTGTTGGTTTTTCTGCCGGAGGGCATTTGTGCGGTTGCTTGGCTACTATGTGGATGATGCCTGAAATCCGGGAGGCGGTTCCTATGGAATACGGCTACAATAAGCCCAAAGGCGTAATTCTGATGTATCCCGTAGTAACAGGAAATCCTGAATTTTCGCATCGGGATAGCTTTCGGAATCTTCTTTGCTGTGATGAACCGACCAAAGAACAATTGGATTCTGTCAGCTTAGAAAATTTCGTGAATGAAAATACTGTGCCTGCCTACATCGCACACGGCACAGCAGATGACTGTGTTCCCGTGGAAAATTCGCTGATTTTGGCAAATGCCTATACCAAAGCAAAAATTCCTTACGAACTGCATATTTTTCCTGACAGACAGCACGGATTTGGTTTGGGAAATGAAATTACCGGTCAGATTCCCTGCCATATCGGGGAAAATATCAGCCGTTGGGTGGAGGAAACGGTTATCTGGATGAAAACTTTATAAAAAAGGAATGTAACCGAATATGTTGAAACTGATTTTCGGAGTGTTTGCCCTGTTGGGGGCGTTGGACAGAATCGCAGGAAATCGCTTCAAACTGGGAGAAGAATTTGAAAAGGGGATTCAGTCCTTAGGGCCTCTTGCCATTGCAATGGTGGGAATGATTACCATTGCACCTGTGCTTGCCAAGCTTCTCATTCCTGCTTGTTCTGCATTCAGCGGATGGCTGGGAATTGACCCGTCTTTTATTGGTGGCTTTGTGGCAAATGATATGGGCGGTGCTTCGATTGCGGCAGAGCTTTCGGTAACCGAATGGAGTCGCTTTCACGGGCTTGTAGTGGCGGCAATGATGGGAGTAACCATCTGCTTTACTGTACCCGTAGCCTTGCAAATGGTGGAGGAAGCATACCATAAAGATATGCTTACGGGAATTTTGTGTGGAGTTGCTACGGTTCCCGTTGGCTGTTTGGTTGGCGGACTTGTTATGGGTTTGCCTTTTTTTAGAATCCTTTTGAACCTTGTTCCCGTGATGGTTGTGGCGGTGCTTACTTGTGTGGGGTTGGTATTAAACCCCGATTTATGCCGTAAAATTTTTGGCGGAATCGGGAAGTTGATGACGATTCTCATTACAATTGGTCTGTCTGCCGGAATTTTTACTTATATCACCGGAATTGTGCTGATTCCCGGGATGGCTCCGGTTACGGAGGGCTTCTTGGTGGTTTGTGAAATTGCTATGATTTTGGCAGGAGTATTTCCGCTGATTGCTGTGGTGTCCCGCTTGCTGAAAAAGCCGTTTTCCGCACTGGGAGAACGATTTGGGATGAACGAGGCATCGGTTGTAGGGCTGCTTTCTTCTCTTGCCAACAGTATTCCCACCTTTACCATGGTGGAGAAAATGAATCCCAAAGGCATTGTGGTAAATCTCGCATTTGCAACCTCTGCCTCCTTCGTGCTGGGTGACCATCTTGCTTTTACGATGGCATTTGACGGCGGAGCAGTGCCCGCAATGGTGGCAGGGAAGCTTGCCGGCGGAATTTGTGCAGTCATCGTTGCTGTTATCTTATGCAGTCGTTCTTCAAAAAAACAGAGTAAAAATTCTGAAAGATTAGAGAAAATTTCTTGACAAACAGGCGTTTCACTTTTATAATAAGAAAAAGAATGGAAACCATTCGGAAGAAAGGGTGATGAAAAATGGTAATCGGTACCACAAAAGAAATTAAAAATCATGAATATCGTGTAGGGTTAATTCCCGACAATGTTGAAGTTTTAGTGAAAGACGGGCACACCGTTTATGTTGAAACTAATGCCGGTGCAGGTGTTGGCTTTACAGACGAAATGTATGAAGCTGCCGGTGCTGTTGTTTTAAAAACTCCCGGTGAAGTTTTTGAAAAATCGGATATGATTATCAAAGTAAAAGAACCGGAAGAATGTGAATATCAATATTTAAGAGAAAATCAGATTTTATATACCTATCTGCATATCGCACCCAACCCGTCTTTAGGGGATGCACTGTTGAAGAGCGGTGTAAAAGCAGTTGCTTATGAAACCATTACCGACAGTGACGGAAACCTTCCGTGCTTACGCCCCATGAGTCAGATTGCAGGTAGATTAAGTATCCAGGAGGGAGCGAAATATCTGGAAAAATCCTTCGGAGGTCGTGGGATTCTGTTAGGCGGTGTTCCCGGAGTAGAACGCGGTAAAATCGCCATTATCGGTGGCGGTATTGCAGGCACTTATGCGGCAAAAGCGGCAGTGGGCAGTGATGCACAGGTAACGCTGTTAGATGTAAATCTGAACCGTCTTTCTTATCTGGAGGATGTGTTCGGTGCATCGGTTACTACCCTTTACAGTAACGAAGCAAACATCAGAAAAGTGTTGCAGGAAGCTGATTTGGTAATCGGTTCCGTGTTGATTCCCGGCGGAAAGACTCCTAAGCTGATTCGTAAAGAACATCTGAAACTGATGAAACAAGGTGCGGTGATTGTAGATATCGCAATCGACCAGGGTGGTTGCTGCGAAACCTCTCACACCACCACGCATGATGACCCTGTGTTTATTGAGGAAGGTATCGTTCATTACTGTGTAGGCAATATGCCCGGTGCAGTGCCGTACACCTCTACTATGGCACTTTCCAATGCAACCTTCCCCTATGCAAGAAAGATTGCAAATTTGGGACTGGAAGAAGCAATTAAGAAAGATGCCGGTCTGTTTAATGGTGTGAATGTGTATCAGCATCAGTGCACCAACGAAAATGTGGCAAAGAGTCTTGGCTATGACTATGTAGACCTGAAAACTCTGCTGTAATTTATCTTGTACGAAAAAAATGACAATACTGTAACAAGTATTGTCATTTTTGTTTTTTTATGATAAAATGAAAATACGATATCAATGGTTTGGTGGAGGGTACTCTCAACGAGACCCGCTGATGACGGATATGGCAAGGAAATTTGATGCATAATAGCTGAATTTGATTGATATCTTGTGTTTTTGAGGCATTTTTCAAATGTAATCATTGATATACGGATATCAGTATCCATGGCAGTGTGCTTGTTCACGGCTGTGGGAATTATCATCAATGATTTGAAGTTAAGAAAGGAATAGTAATATTATGAAAATACATATTATTCGCCACGGAGACCCCGATTATTCCATTGATTCTCTGACGGAAAAGGGGTGGAGAGAAGCTGAGCTGTTGTCCAGGAGAATTGCCCGGCTTCCCATTGACGATTTTTACTGTTCTCCCCTTGGTCGGGCGAAGGACACGTTAAAGCCCACCCTGGAGAAGGTGAAAAAAGACTTTGAAGTGTTACCATGGCTTCGGGAATTTGAGGGGCGAAAGGAAGCATCCACTCCCGGGAAAACCAGGATTGCCTGGGATATCCCACCGTCTTTGTGGTGCAATGAAATGAATTATTACACCCTGGACCGATGGACCGATACTTCCTGGATGAAGGACAGCACTGCACCAAAGGCATATCCTGAGGTACAAGAGGGAATTGACCGGCTTTTGTTGCGTTACGGCTGGCGGCGTGACGGTATGGCGTATTATGGCGGTGAGGACAAGGAAATTGCACTGTTTTGCCATTTTGGGCTGGGAAGTCTTGTAATGGGATACCTTTTGGGGATTCCTCCCGTTGTGGCACAGAACAGCTTCTTTTTAGCTCCCACCTCAGTGACTACCTTGGTTACTGAGACAGATACAACCGGATGTTCCCACTTTCGTGCAACGGGGGTAGGAGATATTTCCCATTTGTATGCGGGAGACGAGCCGATGTCTGAATCGGGATTGTACCCGAATTTTGAAAAATAAACAGGGAGAAGAAAGATGAAAGAAACAATTTTGGTGGCAGTTGCACTGCTTCCTGCCATTGCCTTGTGCGGCTATGTATTTTATAAGGACAGAGTAGAAAAAGAACCGCTTTCTCTGCTGCTGTTATTGCTGACTGCAGGGGCAATCTGCTGCTATCCTGCAAGTTTTTTGGAACATTGGTTATCCCCTTTGATTGATGGGGTGTTTCGGAATGCTACGCCCTATGTGTATCAGTTTATGAAATATTTCTTCGGTGTGGCTTTGGTGGAGGAGGGGATGAAGCTGTTTGCTCTGACCTATCTCACAAAAAAGAACGAGAATTTTGACTGCTTTTTTGACGGACTGATTTATTCGGTGTTTATTTCGCTGGGCTTTGCTGCATTGGAAAATGTGATGTATTCCTTTTCCTACGGGATGGAGACGGCACTGCTTCGTGCAGTAACGGCAGTCCCCGGGCATATGTTTTTCGCGGTTCTGATGGGATATCACTATAGCTTCTGGCATTTGAAGGACCACACCCTGAAAACAGAACAGCGGCTGATTACTTCGGGAATGATTATTCACCCAAAAAGAATGATTTCCAGCCGGAACAATCGGTTGAGTTGTTTGCTTGTCCCCGTTCTGGCACACGGTCTGTACGATTATTTGTGTGTGCTCAGTGATGTATGGGCACTGTGGGGATTAGTCATCTTTTTATTGGGGATGTATGTATACTGTTTTGCCACCATTCGGAAAATGTCGCTGGACGACCAGTGGGAGAAGATATATATCTACAATCTTCTTAAGAAGAAATATCCCGAGCTTCCCAAGGATTTTATGTGGGAACAAAACGAACCGATAACATTGTAAAAAAAATAACAGAGGTGATTGAGGATGCACAAGCAGTTAACAAATGAAGCACTTGTCATTGTAAAAAAAATGCAGCAGAATGAGCTGACAGAAAGTGTAATTTACGAGGAAATTGCAAAATTTGCAAAAGGGGACGCCAATCGGGAAACACTTTTGCGACTTGCCCGGGAAGAAAAAGCCCACTATGAAATCTGGAGGGGCTATACCGGGGTGGAAATGAAGCCGCAAAAAAGAAAAATCTTCCGTTTTAAGCTGCTGGCACGGATTTTCGGCTTCACTTTTGCGGTAAAGCTGATGGAAAAAGGGGAAGAAGGGGCACAAAAGGAATACGAAATTTTAACTCGGGAAGTGGCAGAAAGTGCTATGATTCGACAGCAGGAGGAGGAGCACGAGCAGGCACTTCTTGCTATGCTGGATGAAGAAAGCTTGCAGTATGTGGGCAGTATGGTATTGGGGATGAACGATGCATTGGTAGAGCTGACCGGTTCTCTGGCAGGGTTTACCTTTGCCATGCAAAATACCCGCTTGGTTGCATTGTCGGGGCTTATTATGGGGATTTCTGCAACCTTTTCTATGGCATCCAGTGAATTTTTAGCAGCAAAAAGTGAGGGCAGAACCGATGCACTGAAATCTTGCACTTATACGGGAATAGCGTATCTCATTACAGTGGCACTTCTGGTATTGCCGTATCTTCTGATGGATAACAGTCAGTATTTAACCGCACTGTTTGTGATGATTGGCGTGGTCGTTCTGATTATTGCAGGCTTTACCTATTATATTTCGGTTGCCAAGGATGAAAAATTCAAGCCGAGATTTTGGGAAATGACCTTAATCAGTGTGAGCGTTGCGGTAATTTCCTTTGTGGTTGGTCTGTTAGCGAAGCAGTTTTTGGGTGTGGATTTGTAAAAAAAGGAGTCTGGTTTTATGAAAATATCGGTATTGGATGTAAAAACTTTGGGAAATGACCTGGATTTTTCGGAAATTTATCAATTGGGAGAGGTTACGGTTTACGACCTTACCACTCAGGATGAGGTGATAGAACGGATTCAGGATGCAGAAGTTTTGATTTTAAATAAGGTCAAACTCCATAAAGAAAATCTTCCCTATGCGAAAAAACTCAAGCTGATTTGTATTACTGCAACAGGCTTTGATAATGTGGATATTGACTACTGTCGGGAGCACGGCATCGCCGTTTGCAATGTGGTGGGCTATTCCACCGACAGTGTGGTGCAGCTCACCATCTCCATGGCGTTTTCTCTGGCAACCAATCTGTTATCTTATGATAAATTTGTGAAATCGGGAGCATATACCAAAAGCGGTGTTTTCAATCGGGTCGAACCGGTGTTCCGCGAGATATCTGCACTCACCTGGGGCGTAATCGGGTTGGGGACAATCGGAGGAAAGGTTGCCCGCGTTGCAGAAGCGATGGGGTGTCGGGTTCTTGCATATAAAAGAACACCCGTGGAAGAATTTACCTGTGTAGATTTGGATACACTGTTAAGGGAAAGTGATATTATCACTGTGCATACACCTTTAAATGAAGGAACCTATCATTTGATTGACCAAAAACGGTTAACACAGATGAAAGACGGCGTTGTTTTAGTAAATGTTGCCCGTGGTGCGGTGTTTGATGAGGAAGCGGTAACCAATGCGGTGCTTGACGGAAAAATCGGCGGTCTTGGTGTGGATGTGTATTCCACTGAGCCGATGCAATCAGATAGTCCCTATCAAAAACTGTTGCATTGTGATAATGTGATTGTTACCCCTCATATGGCATGGGGTGCTTATGATGCCCGTCAAAGATGTATTGACGAGATTGCAGAAAACATTAAAAGCTTTCTGCAAGGAGGAAGAAGAAGCCGTTTGGTGTAAGAAAAAAGGAGGCAATAAAATGAAAAAATTGATAGCATTGTTTTTTGTTTTCACTCTGTTTTTAGGCACAACGGCTCTGGCGGAAGATACGATGTGCGACGGATATCCGAAGCCGGAACGGTTTGTAACACTCAAAATTCCATTTCCCGAAGAACTGAAAGAAAACGATTCCTGGCGTACGGTAGCAAGATATCAGGACTCGGGGCAGGCAATTCCCTTGTCGGATTGTTACGGCGGCTATGTCTATGCCATTGTGCCCTATGAAAATAAAGACAGAGCCATTGAAGCTTTTGTGCCTGATAAAATTCCCTTTACCGATAACACCGCCTCCGATTACGAATTTTATGTGATGGAAAATTTGTCCCGTGTGGGGGTTATTCTTGGAAATGAAAAAGGAGAAGCGCTTCCTTATGCCAATGTCACCCGTGCAGAAGCTACTGCAATGATAATGCGGTTTTTGGGGCTTTCTCCCATCGTCAATTCCGAAATGCTGTTTTCCGATGTTTCCCGTGAGGATTGGTTTTATGGGAATGTGGGTGCTCTTTATGAGGCGGGAATCGTGAAGGGAGATTCCGAAATCACCTTTTCTCCCCATCGGAATGTGACAAGAGAAGAAATCACGGTAATGGTGGTAAGGGCGTTACAATATGCCGATTTACGGTGTCCGTTCCGGACGGAAGAAAACATCTCTGATATGGACAGTGTTTCGGATTGGGCAAAAGATGCCTATGAGTATATCGGAGTGAACTATGTATCTGATTACGAAGGGGAGAATGCCGACCGCCCTTACAGAATGCTCTATCCAAAAAAAGCGGCAAGCCGGTATGACATTGCTTATATTCTGGATAATACTCTGAAAAACTGTCAGCTTTTTGCAACCGATTTAGCGGTGGAATACGGTTTTGATCAGGCTATGCCCGTCATCGACGGCTCTACCTCCACCTATCCCTTTACCGAGCAGGTGTACCGTGCTTTGTTTGTCAACGGAACGACACACCCTCAGTACCCGAAAAGGCATTCCAAGAGTCACGCTTCCTATGAGCGGTTGATTAACGGGGAAGTGGATATGCTCTTTGCATCGGTGTACCCTGCTGCAGACATTTTAGCATTGGCTGAAGAAAAAGGAGTGGAATTGGAACTCATTCCCATTGCATATGATGCCATGATTTTCTTCACCAATCCACAAAATCCTGTAAATGGACTGACCAAAGAGCAGATTACCGAAATTTATGTGAATAACAGTTACGAAACCTGGAAAGAACTGGGGGGGAACGATTTTACCCTTTATCCCTATTGTCGCAACAATGATTCAGGCAGTCACGCTCAGATGGAAAAACATTTCTTAAACGGAAAAGAGATTCATCCGAAAATTCAAGCGGAAACGATTTCTGAGACGATGTCCAACATTCTGACCGATGTGATGGCTGTGCCTGCCCGGGATGAAACTGCTTACGGACTCGGTTACAGCATTTATTATTATTTTCATAATATGGATCTGTTTTATGACACCAAAGAAAATCTGAAGCTTCTGGCAATTGACGGGGTGTATCCTACTGACGAAACCATTGCAGACGGAAGCTACCCCTTATCCAACAACACCTATATCGTACTACGAAAAGAAACTCCCGAGGGTCACCCTGCCAGAAAAATGGCAGAATTTATGCTCAGTGAGGCAGGTCAGGCGTGTGTGGAGCTTGCCGGATATGGAAAATTGCACTAAAGATGTTGTTTTTTACGAAAAAATTTGTTTTATATTGACAAAGTATTGAGAAAATGTTATGATAATTGTATCGTGCAGAGGTGCACGATGGATGGTTTTTAAAAAAATATTAAATAGAGTTTTGTGTCGGGGGACTTTTAGGCGGTCAGGCAGGGCAGTTTGAAAGAGAAACCTGATACAAAAAAACGGAAAAGGAGACAAGTTACACTATGGCAAAAAAAATGATGACTATGGACGGTAACCAGGCTGCTGCTTATGCTTCGTATGCATTTACGGAAGTTGCAGGAATTTATCCGATTACCCCGTCCTCTCCGATGGCAGAAAATGTTGATCAGTGGTCTGCAAAAGGGCAGAAAAACATTTTCGGAAATGAAGTAAAGGTTGTAGAACTTCAGTCTGAAGCCGGTGCTGCCGGCACTGTTCACGGTTCTTTGCAGGCAGGGGCTTTAACTACCACGTATACTGCTTCTCAGGGGCTTCTTCTGATGATTCCCAATATGTATAAAATAGCAGGGGAATTGCTTCCCTGTGTGTTCCATGTTTCTGCGAGAGCATTGGCTTCTCACGCATTGTCTATCTTCGGTGACCATTCTGACGTAATGGCTTGCCGTCAGACCGGGTTTGCGATGCTTTCTGCAAACAGTGTTCAGGAGGTTATGGATTTGGGCTGTGTGGCTCATTTAACCACCATCAAATCCAGGGTTCCGTTCCTCCATTTCTTTGATGGCTTCCGTACCTCTCACGAAATTCAGAAAATAGAAGTCATTGATTATGAAGATTTGAAACAATTAACCGATTTAGATGCCGTAAAAGCATTTAAGGAAAGAAGCTTGAATCCTGATTCTCCTGTTCTCCGCGGTACTGCACAGAATCCGGATATCTTCTTCCAGGCAAGAGAGGCTTGCAACGGTTATTACGATGCGGTTCCCGAAATCTGCCGGAGCTATATGAAAGAAATTTCCAAATTAACCGGCAGAAATTACGATTTATTTAACTACTATGGTGCTGCAGATGCAGAAAGAATCGTTATTGCGATGGGTTCTGTTTGCGAAACGGCAGAAGAAGTAATCGACTATTTAACCGCTAAAGGTGAAAAGGTCGGCTTGCTGAAGGTCAGACTGTATAGACCCTTCTCTGTAAAGCATTTCTTAGATGCCATCCCGAAAACTGTTCGGAAAATTGCAGTATTAGACAGAACCAAAGAACCCGGTTCTTTGGGAGAACCCCTATACCTGGATGTTTGTGCTGCATATTCCGGTGTGGAAAACAAACCCGTAATCGTTGGCGGAAGATACGGTCTCGGTTCTAAAGATACCTATCCCGAACAGATTCTCGCAGTTTATGATAACTTAAATCAGGCAGAACCCAAAAACAACTTCACCATCGGGATTAACGACGATGTTACCCATCTGTCTTTACCCGATGCAGCTTCCGTTGATGTTGCTCCCAAAGGAACCATCAGCTGTAAATTCTGGGGATTGGGTGCAGACGGTACAGTTGGTGCAAACAAAAACTCCATCAAAATTATTGGTGACCATACCGATATGTATGCTCAGGCATACTTCTCCTACGATTCTAAAAAATCCGGAGGTATTACCGTTTCTCATTTGCGATTCGGTCACACCCCCATCCGTTCCACTTATCTCATTAAGAAAGCGGACTTTTTGGCTTGTCATAAAGCCTCTTATATTAACCAGTACGATATGCTGGCTGATGTAAAAGAAAATGGCACGTTCTTACTGAACACTCACTGGACCGATGAAGAAATTATGGCTAATCTTCCTGCAAATGTAAAGAGACATTTAGCACAGAAGAAGATTAAATTCTATGTAATTGATGCGGTTTCTTTAGCCAAAGAAATTGGTTTGGGAGGCAGAATCAACACCATTATGCAGGCGGCTTTCTTTAAATTGGCAAATGTAATGAACATTGACGATGCCGTTTCTTATATGAAAGAAGCAATTAAAAAATCTTACGGCAAAAAAGGTGACGATATTGTTAATATGAACAACGCAGCAGTAGATGCCGGGGTTCAGAAAGTAAGAGAAATTGCCGTTCCTGCCGACTGGGCAAATGCACAGGATACTGCAAAAGCTGACAAAGGTTCGGATACTCCCGCATTCGTGAAAGATGTGGTGGAAGTAATCAACAATCAGGAGGGAGATAAATTACCTGTTTCTGCATTCAAGGGCAGAGAGGACGGTACCTTCCCCCAGGGCACTTCCAAATATGAAAAACGAGGAATTGCAATAGATGTTCCTGAATGGATTCCCGAAAATTGTATCCAGTGTAACCAATGTTCTTATGTTTGTCCTCATGCGGTAATCAGACCGTTCTTGTTAACTCCGGAGGAAAAGGAAAAAGCTCCCGCAGGTTTTGTTACCAAAAAAGGGTTAAAGCCCTACGACAATTACGAATTTAAGATTCAGGTGACTACCTTGGATTGTACCGGCTGCGGTGTTTGTGCTAATACCTGTCCCGCAAAAGAAAAAGCATTGGTTATGAAGCCGCTGGAAACTCAGGTGGAAAAAGAAGTTCCCAATTGGGAATATGCAATTTCCTTACCGGAAAAGAAAAATCCCATGAACAAAGACACTGTAAAAGGTTCTCAGTTTGAAGTTCCGTATCTGGAATTCTCCGGTGCTTGTGCAGGCTGTGGTGAAACTCCCTATGCAAAACTGATGACTCAGCTGTATGGCGACAGAATGATGATTGCCAATGCTACCGGCTGTTCTTCCATCTGGGCGGGTTCTGCTCCGGCAATGCCCTACACCACCAACCAGAAGGGTCAGGGGCCGGCTTGGGCAAACTCCTTATTTGAGGATAATGCGGAATTCGGATTTGGTATGTATACCGCTTGTGAAACTGCAAGAGCAGCTATTTTGGAAAAGGTAAAAGACGTCATTGCAAATGCGAAAAATGACGAGGTAAAAGCTGCTGCTCAGGCTTGGGTAGATGGCTTTGACGATGGGGAAAACACCAGAGCATTGTCTGACGCGTTGGTGAAAGCATTAGAAGCTTGTGATTGCGACTGTGAAAACAAGAAATATATCTTGGAAAATAAACGCGACCTCATTAAGAGATCCCAGTGGATTTTAGGCGGTGACGGTTGGGCTTACGATATCGGCTTCGGCGGCTTAGACCACGTGCTGGCTTCCGGCAAAGATATCAATGTTTTGGTGTTTGATACCGAAGTGTATTCCAACACCGGCGGTCAGGCATCCAAATCGACTCCCATTGGTGCAGTGGCACAGTTTGCGGCATCCGGTAAGAAAGTGAAGAAAAAGGATTTGGGCATGATTGCTATGAGCTACGGCTATGTCTATGTTGCTCAGGTCGCTATGGGTGCAAATCAGGCACAGACCTTAAAAGCATTCAGAGAAGCTGAAAAGCATAAAGGTCCATCTATCATCATCGCGTATGCTCCTTGTATCAATCACGGTATCAAAGGTGGCTTATCCGGTGCACAGATTCAGGAAAAGAAAGCGGTTGAATGTGGCTACTGGCACTTATACCGTTTCAATCCGGCATTAAAAGAGGAAGGGAAAAACCCCTTCACCTTGGATTCCAAAGAACCGACTGCTTCCTTCCAGGATTTCCTCCAGACTGAGGTTCGTTACACCTCTTTACAGAGAGCATTCCCCGAAGAAGCAAAAGAATTGTTTGAAGCGGCAGAGCAGGCAGCAAAAGACAGATATCAGTCTTATCTTGCCAAGGCAAATCAATAAGGCCGGATAAAACGCGCAGAATCAATGAATCTCACCACTCGCTGTACACAAAATACAGCTTCGGGCTTGTCAAAGCGGAGCTTTGATTCGATTTCTTCATTCTGCATCATTTTCTCTGCGCCTGTCATACAGAATCATAAAAAAAGGGTTCAACCAAAGAGGTTGAACCCTTTTTGTTTGGATATGGTTGCATTTTGAAAAAAAGAGTGATATAATGAGTTTGCAAAGTAAACTCAGTGTTGGATGCTTTTGAAAAGGGGTAATACATATTGGAAAAAATTATGAATTATGAGAATTTAAGAAGCTTTTGTTACGTTAACGACCATCTTTGTAAAAAGCCGATAAAAGGAATTGTTATTTCGTTTTTTGGTCTGGGTCAAATGGCAATGTATCAGAATGATTTTACACAGGGAGAGTTTTATGCAGAAAAAGGAATCTTGTATGTAGTACCATATCATAATCCCTGGGCTTGGATGAATCATCAGGCAGTGGCATACACCGATGAAATCATTGACGTATTGATGGAAAAATATAATTTGAATAAAACGATTCCGATTGTATCAACAGGCGGGAGTATGGGCGGTCAGTCAGCTCTTGTTTATACTGCAAAAGCTAAGTACACTCCCGTTGCTTGCGTGGCAAATTGTCCGGTGTGCGATGTTGTATATCACTATACAGAAAGAGAAGATTTGCCAAGAACATTATACAGCTCGTTATTTCATGAGTCCGGAATAATGGAAGATGCACTGAAAAGCATATCACCGTTACACCTGATTGATAAAATGCCAAAAGTGAAATATCATATTTTTCATTGTGAGAAAGATATGGATGTCAATATGGATGCTCATTCAAAAAAGTTCGTTTCCGAACTCTGTAAAAGACGGTATGATTTTACATTCGATGTTGTGGAGGGACGAGGACATTGTGATTTGACTTTGGAAATGCAAAGAAAATTTGCAGAAGATATCATAAATGCCATTGAGGGATCATGATAACTTCATGTTTCTGTCTTTTCAAGAACTCATCGTAATTTTTAAGGGGAGATAATATGAAATATTCGGATAGTTTTGGAAAAAGAAGCTCCAAAATACTTTTGGGGACTGCCTATTTCGGCGATACCATTTCCGAGGCAGAGTCCTTTCAGATTATGGACACCTATTATGAAATGGGAGGCCGTCACATTGACACCGCCCGCCTTTATGCAGACGGGGAGGCGGAAAAGGTGGTAGGAAAGTGGTTGGCTGACAGAAAGCCTGACGATATTTTCGTTTCCACCAAGGGCGGATATTATGATATGGACGGGGGAGAATCTCCCCGGATTAACGAGGCAGATATCCGCTCTGATTTAGAAAAAAGTCTTACCGCATTGGGGTTAGATTGTATTGAGTTTTACTGGCTTCACCGTGATGATGAAAACACTCCCGTAAGCGAAATCATTGAGTTTATGAACCGATTGGTTAAAGAAGGGAAAATCAAACGATTCGGAGCATCAAACTGGCGGTCGGAACGAATCAGACAGGCAAATCAGTACGCCAAAGAAAATAATCTGTTTGGTTTTGCGGCAAGTCAGATACGATTCAATCCTGCCTACTGTCTCGGGGAACGGGGTGGACTGGTGGGAATGGATGAACGGGAATTTGAATTTTATAAAAACAATCCTATGCCGGTGGTTGCCTATTCTTCGCAGGCAAAGGGCTTTTTCTCAAAAATGGCGGAATCCGGAGAAGGTGCTTTGTCTGAGAAAGCAAAAAAACGATACCTGTGTGAAGAAAATTTAAGACGGTTGGAGATTATCAAACAGCTGTCTGCGGAATTGAATTGCAGTGTTGCATCGGTAGTTTGCGGAATCCTTTGCTCCATTTCGGAGGTAGAGGTGTTTCCGATTATCGGCGGAAGAAATGCTTCTCAGATTGCAGATTCTATGAACGGGGCAGATATTTTGATTGCACCTGATATCCCGTTGGAATTTATTAACCGTATCTGATACCTTGTATTTACCGTTTCACGAAAAAAATCCCGTATGGAAATTCCATACGGGATTTTTGGGACTTATGAGAATTAACCTTTGATTGCTGCGTTGTATTTTTTTGCAACGCTGGATTTCTTTCTGGAAGCGGTGTTTTTCTTCAGAACGCCTTTGGTGCAAGCCATATCAATGGTTTTTACAGTGTTCTGGAAGATTTCAGCTAAGTTTGCTTTATCTTCTTTTTCACAAGCTGCTTCAAAAGTTTTTAAAGTGGTTTTTAAGTTAGATTTGATCATCTGGTTCTGCAGAGTTTTGGTTGCAATAACTTTTACTCTTTTTTCAGCGGATTTGATATTCGGCATTTCAAAAATACTCCTTTTCTTAAAATTAAGTTTTTATAAGTATTATTTGAGTCAGAGGTTGCAGCCAAGAACGACTTGGCATTGCACTCAAATAGTATTACCAATATAACCTTTGATATTATAATGAATAAATTGCGAAATGTCAAGTGATTTTTGAAAAAAACTCCAAATTTTTTATCATTTTAGGAAAAAGAGGGAAAATCACTTGCATTGTAAGGAAAAATAGAATATAATGAAGCTTGTCTAAGAAATTCCACAGATATCGATAAGGGAGAAATATATGAAAATTGTTGGATTGGTTATCCTGGCAGCAGGAGCATTGATTTCCTTTGGAGCTTCGCTTTTCGTGTCCCGCATGAAAAAGAGAGACGCTACGGAGAAAGAAATTTTACACAGCAAGCTGGTGGGATTGTTGGTTGCGGCAATCGGTCTGGTTGTTGTTATGGTGAGTTAACTTATGAGCGAAATTTTAAAATATCTCAAACAAAATGATGTTATTTTAGCACCTATGGCAGGCGTTACGGATTTAGCATTTCGTGAAATTGCAAGAGAGCAGGGGGCTTTTCTTTGTGTTTCTGAGATGGTTAGTGCCAAAGCTTTAACCTATCGGGATAAGCACACTTATGACCTGCTGAAAACTTCATCGGAGGACACTCCTCTTTCGGTGCAGTTATTCGGGCATGAGCCAAACGTGTTGTCTGAGGCTGTGAAGCAGATTGAAGAGATGGGCTTTTCGATGATTGACCTAAATTGCGGATGCCCTGCACCAAAAATTGTAAAAAACAGTGACGGTTCTGCTTTGATGCGAGAACCGAAGCTTTTGTATGATATTGTATCAGCAATGCGAAAAGCCACAGCCTTGCCCTTGAGTGTAAAGCTTCGTATCGGCTTTGACGGGGAACAGAAAAACGTGGTGGAATGTGCCAAGCTTTGCGAAGAAGCGGGAGCGGATTTTCTCACCGTTCATGGCAGAACCCGGGAAATGCAGTATGCCGGAGTGGCAGATTTGTCTTATATCAAGCAGGTTAAGGCTGCCGTTTCCATTCCGGTAATCGGGAATGGGGATGTCTGCGACCGCCAAAGCTATCTTCGGATGAAAGAAATCACCGGATGTGATGGTGTTATGGTTGGCAGAGCGGCTCTGGGGAATCCCTTTGTGTTCGATTTGATAAAAAATCCCAATCGCATTATCACAAAAGAAGAAAAAATGGAAGTGCTGTACCGTCAGACAGAAAAAATGTGTGCCACGAAGAAAAACGCCATCAAGGAAGCAAGATGTCACATTTTATGGTATTTAAAAGGATTTCATAATGCAAAGCCTTACAAGTTAAAGGTAGCAAATCTCCTTACACTGGCTGATGTGCGAAATTACATTGATGAAATTTTAGCGGATGACGGTGTGTATTAAAAATGGGAAATACCGGCTGGAATGATTTCGGTCGGTATTTTTTATAATAAAAAATTCTTGACAGTTGCGATAAAAATTACATTTTTAAATTGTTTCGGCTTGGGAAACAATAATAACTGTCCCGGGACAAAAATGAACTATGGATGTGATTGGAAATTTTATCAAAAAAAACAATCAAACAGATTTATTTTTTTAGTATAGTATCTCTTGTTTTGATGTGCTTTATTCGTTTGGGGATGCCAAGTGAAATTCCTGTCAACAGTCAGAGTGAAGAGGTGTATCTCATTCCCTCGGGAAAAGCCGTGGGAATGAAGCTGAAAACAATGGGTGTAATGGTGGTTGGGGTGGAACAGCACGGACATCTGCCGGCGAAAAAAGCGGGAATTAAAAACGGAGACATTATCGAAAAGGTAAACGATGTCCCCTTGCAAAATACAAAGCATTTTGAAAAAATACTGGAAACAGCAAAAACAGAAACGCTGACTCTTTCCATTTGCCGGGGCGAAAAAAAGCTAAAAGTGTCGCTGACTCCTTCGCTGAATCAAAGTAACCAGTACGTGTGTGGATTCTGGCTTCGTGACAGCGCAGCGGGAATCGGAACGGTAACCTTTTTTACGGAGGATAAAACCACCTTTATGGCGTTGGGACATCCCGTAAATGATATGGATACCGACCTCACCTATTCGGTTCGGTTGGGATATCTGGAGCTGGTAGATATCAAGGGTGCAAAAACAGCACAAAACGGCAGACCGGGTGAGCTTGTGGGAGTTCTTTCGGGGGAAACGGTGGGCAGAATTCGGACCAATACGCAAACCGGAATTCAAGGCAATGTGAAAAATGAAGCCATTGTTTCGGGAGAAAAAATTCCCATTTGCAAAAAACATGAGGTAAAGACCGGAAAAGCATCCATTCTGTCCACAGTATCCCCGGAGGGAACAAAGGAATACGAAATTGAAATTCTTCGGGTGTTGGACAACGGAGACAATAAGGATTTTGTGATTAAAGTCACTGATGAAGCATTGCTGTCTCAGACGGGTGGAATTGTACAGGGAATGTCTGGGTCGCCGATAATTCAGAATGGGAAATTAGTTGGTGCCGTTACGCATGTTTTCGTAAACGATCCAACCAGAGGGTATGGAATTTTCATTGAAAATATGTTAGCGGAAAATAACTGAGGAATACCCGTCAGGGTTTGCTGACGGGTATTTTTATGCGGAAATTATGTTATCCGAAATTGTAACAGATTTTGTTTGTTGTACTATCACCGGGTGGTCTTTGAATAATATGTTTTTAGCAGAATGTATATTTTTACCTTAAAAAAGTCTTGACAATTTCTTGATAAAATGATATACTGCAAGAAACTAAATATGAAATCTTTCAAAAGGGAGTAGTTTTAATACGCTATCAACAATCGCAGTTGTTTTTTGTGCAACTTGGTGGCGTATGCCGGATTTCGGTTACGAGACTTTTGTGCAATAAAGCATTGCACAAAAGTCTTTTTTTATTATTGGTGATTCATTCAGAAAAGGAGAAGGTTATGAAAGAAGTTTATCGTAAACAAGTTTCTGAGATTTTAGAGGAACTGGATGCTACAGTGCAGGGGTATTCTTCACAGCAGGCTGCCAAGGTGCTGGAGGAAAATGGGCCCAATGTGTTGCAGGAAGGGAAACGGAAAAGCACTTTGGAAGTGTTCTTTTCTCAGTTTGCGGATTTGCTGGTTATCATTCTGATGGTTGCAGCAATCATTTCGATGGTGTCGGGAAACACAGAAAGTACCCTGGTTATTTTTGCGGTTATTATTATGAATGCCGTTTTAGGGACCGTGCAGCACAAAAAGGCGGAAAAATCGCTGGATAGCTTGAAATCCCTTTCCTCTCCCAATGCTAAGGTTCTTCGTGACGGCAAGAAAATCGAGGTTCCGTCCCGTATGGTGGTGCCCGGAGATATTATGCTGTTAGAAGCCGGTGATATGGTAGTGGCAGACGGCAGAATTTTAGAAAACTTTTCCATACAGGTGAATGAAAGCTCCTTAACGGGAGAGTCTGCCAATGTAGAAAAAAAGGTGACGGATATTACCGATGAAGTGCCTTTAGGTGACCGTTTGAATATGGTGTATTCCGGCAGCTTGGTGACATATGGCCGTGCTACCGTGGTGGTAACAGGAACGGGGATGCATACTGAAATCGGGAAAATTGCTTCCCTGATGAACGCCACCCGGGAAAAGAAAACACCGTTGCAAATTAGTCTGGACCAGTTCAGCAGCCGTCTTGCAATCGTGATAATGATTATCTCCGCAATTGTGTTTGGGTTGGGGTTATATCGCCGGATGCCGGTTCTGGATGCCATGATGTTTGCGGTTGCCTTGGCTGTAGCTGCCATTCCGGAGGCATTAAGCTCGATTGTAACCATTGTGCAGGCGATGGGAACACAGCGAATGGCAAAAGAGAATGCCATCATTAAGGAATTAAAGGCAGTGGAAAGCTTAGGCTGTGTTTCGGTTATTTGTTCGGATAAAACCGGGACTCTGACACAAAACAAAATGACGGTTCAGCAAATTTATATTGACAAAAAAACCTTATCGGTGAAAGAATTGAATCTTCGGAGCCAGCTTCACCGCTACTTGTTATACAATGCGATGCTTACCAACGATTCAGCCATTGTAGATGGCAAAGGCATTGGCGACCCTACCGAATATTGTTTGCTGGAAATGACTCGTTCCATTGATATGAACGAAGAATTTTTCCGTGAAGTAATGCCCAGAATTGCGGAAATTCCCTTTGATTCTGACAGAAAGCTGATGTCGGCAAAGTATCGGATTCACGGTGTTCCTACCATTTTAACCAAGGGTGCGGTGGATGTTTTGTTAGACCGTATCGAACAGATTCGTACCGAAGATGGGATTCGTCCGATTACCCCGGCAGACAAAGCGGAAATTCTGGCAAAGAATATGGAATTTTCCGAAAACGGGCTTCGTGTACTGGCATTTGCCTATAAAGAATCGGATGAAACACCCGTGATGGAGCTTTCCGAGGAATCTGGTTATATCTTTCTTGGGTTGATTTCTATGATGGACCCGCCCAGAGCAGAGTCCAAAGAGGCGGTTTCGGATGCTATTCGTGCCGGAATTAAGCCGGTAATGATTACCGGTGACCATAAGGTAACAGCAACCGCTATTGCCTCTCAGATTGGCATTTTCAAGGAGGGAGATTTGGCGGTAACCGGCGCGGAATTGGATGCCATGAGTCAGGAGGAACTGGCTGAAAGCATCGACAAAATTTCGGTTTACGCCCGGGTGTCGCCGGAGAATAAAATTCAGATTGTTAACGCCTGGCAGTCCAAGGGGCATATTGTTGCGATGACGGGAGACGGTGTTAACGATGCTCCGGCTTTAAAGAAAGCTGATATCGGGGTTGCTATGGGAATTACGGGAACAGAGGTTTCCAAAGATGCTTCCGCTATGATTTTAACCGATGATAATTTTGCCACCATTATTCAAGCGGTGGCAAACGGCAGAAATGTATACCGCAATATTAAAAATGCCATTAAGTTTTTGTTATCCGGAAATATGGCAGGAATTTTGGCGGTGCTTTATACCTCTGTTATGGGGTTGCCCGTTCCCTTTGCACCGGTGCATCTGCTGTTTATGAATTTATTAACCGATTCCTTACCTGCTATTGCCATTGGACTGGAACGGGCAGAGGGAAATCTGTTATCTCAAAAACCCAGAAATCCCAAGGAGGGGATTTTAACCAAATCTTTTATGTTACAGCTATTGGTGCAGGGGGGTGCTATCGCTGTTTGTACAATGGCGGCGTTCTATCTTGGGTTACATGAAGGAAGTGCAGCACTGGCAAGTACCATGGCATTTTCCACCCTTACGCTGGCACGTCTGTTTCACGGACTGAACTGCCGAAGCGAGCAGTCGATTTTTAAAATAGGTCTGTTCTCCAATCCGGCAAGTCTTGGTGCATTTGCGGCGGGAATTGTGTTGTTGGGCTTGGTTTTGTTTGTTCCGTTCTTAAACCGTTTGTTTGAGGTGACAGCACTAAGCGGTAGCCAAATTGGAATTGTTGCGCTCCTGGCGTTGATTCCTACTGCTTTCATTCAGTTGTCCCGGTTATTTCAGCGCAGTAAGTCCTGACTGGTTGGAAAAAGTGATTTTTGAATCAGGGAAAATTTGACTAAAAATAGAAAATGACTGTGACATTGTCACAAAGACTTGCAACTTCTGAAAAAATATGGTACAATGATTTCATCGAAGATGAAATCAACGATATAAATCTCTGACGAGATTTTCGATATGTGCTATCGCACTCGATATGCCTTACGGCTCGATATGTTGCTGACGCAACGAGATTTATATCATATCGAGTTTTGAGTGAAACGAAAAACATATCGAATTTACGGAGTAAATATATCGAGCAAACTTTAGTTTGCATATCGACAAAACATTAGTGTCATCTAAATTGTTCACTAATTTTACAATGAACAAAATGCATTGTACCATATTTTTGTATGCATGAAAGAGGAGGCGTTCCCTGTGTTGTTTGAAACAGTAAAAAAGAATTTCGGCTTTGGGTTTATGCGGCTTCCGATGAACGGAGAATAGGTTGACTATAAACAAGTGAACGAAATGGTAGACACCTTTTTGACAGAGGGGTTTAACTATTTTGATACTGCCCACGGCTATTTAGACGGAAAAAGTGAAATTGCTATTCGGGAGTGCCTGGTGAAACGGCATCCGCGGGAAAGCTTTGTGCTGGCAAATAAGCTTTCTGTCTGGTATTATCAGACCAAGGAAGAAATTCGACCGTTATTTGAAAAACAATTGGCGGCATGCGGAGTAGACTATTTTGATGTTTATCTTTTTCATTGCATCAACAAAGAGATTTACGCCAAGCATATAAAGAATGATGCCTTTTCTGTTGTGGACGAACTGAAGGCAGAGGGGAAAATCAAGCATATTGCTATGTCATTTCACGACAGTGCAGAGTTTTTGGATGAAGTTCTTTCCAAACATCCTCAGATTGAATATGTGCAGCTCCAGTTTAATTATCTGGATTATGATGACCCCGGAATACAGAGCAAGGCTTGTTACGATGTTTGTTTAAAACACGGAAAAAAAGTGTTGGTGATGGAGCCGGTAAAGGGTGGAAATCTTGTGAATCTGCCCGCACAGGCAAAGGAGCTGCTTTCTGCCAATTCAAAAGACAGTGAGGCAGTTTTTGCTATCCGGTATGCAGCAAGCTTTCCCGAGGTGGAAATGGTGCTTTCGGGAATGGGGAATATGGATATGGTTCGGGAAAATCTTTCCGCAATGAAGGCGTTTATCCCGTTCACAAAGGAGGAATTTTCTCTGGCAAATGAGCTTCGTGCTCTGATTCGTACTGTTCGTCAGATTCCCTGCACGGGCTGCCGCTACTGCACCGAAAAATGCCCGAAAGAAATTCCGATTCCGGACATTTTTACGATTTATAACAAGCATTTAGCCGCACAAACCTCCTGGAGTGAGGCGAAAGAGGCGCTTATCCGTGACGGCGGTAATTTAACCCAATGTCTCGGCTGCGGTGTTTGCGAGGAGCTTTGCCCGCAGAAAATCTCTATCAGAGAAACCATAAAGCTATTGGGAGATAGCATAAAATGAGTTTAAAAAGTAATTTTATATAAAGGAGAACACTCACTATGAGAAAGTATTTATTACCCGAGGGCGGTCAGTTTTACAAAGCAAATCTGCACTGTCATACCAATGTATCAGACGGCAGACTGTCACCGGCGGAAATGAAGGAAGAATACAAAAAAAGAGGTTACTCCATCATTGCTTATACCGATCATAATATTTTAGTACCTCATCCTGAACTGACAGAAGATGACTTTCTGGCATTACATGGTGTGGAATATGATATCACCGAGGAAGCAAAAAACGGAGAACCCTTTCATGCCCTCAAAACCTGTCATATCTGCCTGATTGCCACCGACCCGGATTACACGGTGCAACCCTGCTTCCGTAATTCCTGGCTGTATGAGCATCTGGAGGATAAATCTGTTGTGCAACGTGATGAATCTATTCCGCCCTATGAGTTTCAATATAATGCAGATTATATCAACGATATGATAAAAACCTCCCGTGAAAAGGGTTGCTTTGTAACCTACAATCACCCTGCATGGTCTCAGGAGGGATATGAGATTTACAGCAAATACGAGGGAATGAACGCCATGGAAATCTGCAACTATGGCTGTATTACCGAGGGCTATCACGATTATAATCCTCATGTGTATGACGAGTTGCTTCGTCAGGGCAAAAAGCTCTACTGTATTGCAACCGATGATAATCACAACGGTCATCCTATGGATAGCTCACACTGTGATTCCTTTGGCGGCTTTACCATGATTAAAGCAGACAAACTGGAATACCACAGCATTACCAATGCTCTTAAAAACGGTCATTTCTATGCCTCTATGGGGCCTGAAATTCACAGCTTATATGTGGAAGACAATAAATTACATATTAAAACCTCGGATGCGGCAAGAATCGTGTTCACCACCGGTGTCCGGCATGGAATGTGCCAGTATCCGTCGGGAGGGGACACGGTAAACGAAGCAGAATTTGAGCTTCGCCCCGACGATATTTATGTGCGGGTAACCGTGTTTGACAAGAGCGGAAAACCGGCTGATACCAACGCATATTTTATGGAAGATATTTTATAAAGGAGACCTCACTATGAGAACCTATTTATTACCGGAAAACGGACAGTTTTATAAAGCAAACTTACATTGCCATACCACCATTTCCGATGGGAATCTGACGCCTGACGAAATCAAAGAGGCGTACAAACAGCGCGGCTATTCCGTTGTGGCATATACCGACCACAATATCTTAGTACCACATCCGGAGCTTCAAAGTGACGATTTCGTGGCATTATACGGAATGGAATACTATTTTTCCGAGGAGATTCCCGGTCAGTCCTGGGAGCAATCAAGAACCACGCATTTATGTTTGATTGCATTGGACCCTGAAAATGTGATTCAGCCTTGCTTTTATCAACCAAACTGGTTTTATGACAGACTGCTGGAACAAAACGATCCCCGTTACAAGGTGACTTTAGATCCCAATGAACCCAATTATGAAAGAGTGTTCACTGCCGACGGTGTAAATGATGTAATCAAAACCGCTCGTGAAAAAGGATTTTTTGTAACCTACAACCATCCTAAATGGTCGAAAGAGGGGTATGAAACCTACAGCAAATATAAGGGAATGCACGCCATCGAAATCTGTAACTACAACTCCTATGTGAAAGGATTTCATGAGTACAATACCAAGGTGTATGAAGAAAAGCTGCATAACGGCGAAAAAATCTTTGGAATTTCTGCCGATGATAATCATAATTTTGACCCGTTTGACAGCCCTCGTAACGATTCCTTTGGTGCTTTTACCATGATTAAAGCGGAAAATTTAGATTACCGTTCTATCACCGATGCTCTTAAGAAAGGGCATTTCTATGCTTCTATGGGCCCCGAAATCTACAGTATGTATCTGGAGGGTAATAAGCTGCATGTGAAAACTTCTGATGCTGCAATTATCAATTTTACGTCCGGTATTCGTCATTGCTATAACGAATATTGTCCGGAGGGCGGCAAGCTGAATGAGGTTATTTTTGATGTGTGGACTCAGGATATTTTCTTCCGGGTAACCGTGTGCGACAAAGAGGGCAGACGTGCAACTTCCAATGCCTACTTTGTGGAAGATTATGTGAAATAAACGGGGGAGATTTTGATATGAGAAAATATTTATTGCCGGAAAACGGCACTTTTTACAAGGCAAACCTGCATTGCCATTCCACTATGTCCGACGGGAAACTGTCTCCGGAAGAAATGAAAGCGGAATATCAGAAACGAGGCTATTCCGTTATTGCCTATACCGACCATAAGGTTATGGTTCCACATCCGGATTTAACTGACGAAAACTTTGTTGCCTTGACCGGCACAGAATACGATTTTGATAATGAGACCGAAGAAAATCCCTATCACGTGATTCCGGTTTGTCACATTTGTCTGATTGCATTGGACCCCGACAACGTGGTTCAGCCCTGTTTTGCTCTTCCCAATGCAAACTATGACAGAATTATGGCGTTAAACGACCCTCGCTACAAGGTAACTTATGATGAATCCGAACCCTTATGGACCAGAGAATACACTTCGGAAAATATCAACAGTATTATGAAGCACGCCCGTGAAAAAGGCTTTTTTGTAACCTATAACCATCCCACCTGGTCGCTGGAGCGGTTTGAAATTTACGGCAAATACGAAGGAATGAACGCCATGGAAATCTGCAACTACGGTTGCGTTACCGAGGGCTACGACGAGTATAATTCCGCACAGTACGATGAAATGCTTTCCGCCGGCAAAAAAATCTTTTGCATTGCAACAGACGACAATCACAACCACTATCCTTTTGACAGCCAGCGTTGCGATTCCTTTGGTGGCTTCACTATGATTAAAGCGGAAAAGTTGGAATACCGTGCCATCACTGATGCATTGGTAAAAGGAAACTTCTATGCTTCCATGGGACCGGAAATTTACAGCTTATATATGGAAGGCAATAAGCTTCACATCAAAACCTCCGATGCAAAACGGATTGTGTGTGCCACCGGTGTCCGCCATAGCTACACCGCATTTCCCACCGAGGGCGACCATATCAACGAGGCCGAATTTGAAGTAAGCCCTGACGATATTTATGTCCGTGTCACTGTGTTTGGTATGGACGGTAAGCCTGCTGATACCAATGCTTATTTTGTGGAAGATATCTTAGGAGAATAAGGCTTCGTGCAGAAAAATGGATATCTGTGAACAAAAATTAAAAAAATGAAAGAAAACACTTGACATTTTGAAAAAAGGGTTGTATAATACTGTGGTAACCGCTCTGGAGTGGCATAAGTATCCTGAGGTTTTTGGGGTCACCATCATCCGGGCGTGTCCTAAATAACCATCCGGAAAACGGGTGCAAAAAATTTAATTGGGAGGTGCTTTTATGTACGCAGTTTTGAAAACCGGCGGAAAGCAGTACAAAGTAGCAGAAGGAGATGTAATCTACATCGAAAAATTAGGTCTGGCAGAAAACGAAACCTACACCTTTAACGAAGTGTTGGCAATCGGTTCTGATGACGGCATCAAAGTTGGTGCTCCTTATGTTGACGGTGCCACTGTAACCGCAAAAGCAATCAAAGAAGGCAGAAGCAAGAAAGTGATTGTTTACAAATACAAACCGAAAAAAGGTTATCACAAAAAACAGGGCCACAGACAGGCTTATACCAAAGTACAGATTGAAAAAATCAACGGTTAATTTTTATGATAAACATTGAGATTAACAGGAATTACATCGGTAATGTAAACCGGTTCACGGTGGATGGTCATTCCGGCTATGAGGAAAGCGGTAAGGATATTATCTGTGCCAGCGTTTCCACGGCTACCCAGTCTGTTGTACTCGGGATGTCTGAAATTTTGGGCATCCGGTTGAACATTATCATTGATGACGGGCATCTTGAATGCGAAATTCCTGAAATTTCCGACCAGCTGGTGCTGGAAAAGGTGAACTTTTTGTTGGAAACAATGGTGTTGACCTTGTATCAGATGGCATCGGAATATCCGGATTATGTAAAAATGTTAGAAGTGGAGGAATAAAATTATGTTCAAAATTAATTTCCAGTTATTTGCACATAAAAAAGGTGTAGGTAGCACCAAAAACGGCAGAGACAGTGAATCCAAGAGACTGGGTGCGAAAAGAGCAGACGGTCAGTTTGTTTTAGCTGGTAACATTCTGGTTAGACAGAGAGGTACCAAAATCAATCCCGGTGCGAATGTTGGAAAAGGCTCTGACGATACCCTGTATGCTTTAATCGACGGTAAAGTAAAATTTGAAACCAAAAGAGATAAGAAACAGGTTAGCGTTTACGCAATCTAATTGTAAAAGTCAAATAAGAAAAAGCTGTATCGTATGATACAGCTTTTTTGTGGGTTTTTGGGTATGATAGATAGAAATCAGGTGAAAGAATATGAAACATAAAACCCTTGCTCCTCCTGAATACCGCTTGATTTGGGAGGGAATTTTCATTGGTGTTTTATCCGGGGGCGTTACAATTTTTTACCGTTGGCTCCTTGGAATTTGTGAAAGCGGACGGGGGCAGCTTATTTCCTTTTTTGGACAGGAAATAAAGGGACTTGCACTCTGGTTTTTGATTCTTGTCGGGATTGCCTGGGTGGTATCGGTGCTTTTGAAAAAAGAACCGATGATTTCCGGCAGCGGGATTCCTCAGATTGAGGGGGAATTCCACGATAAACTGAAACAACATCCCATCAAGGTTCTGGTGTTTAAAATTCTGGGAGGCAGCTTATCTATTTTAGGTGGTCTTTCCCTGGGGCGGGAAGGTCCGTCCATCCAGCTTGGCGGAATGGGAGGACTTTTGGTATCCGACCGCTTTCGTCGGGACGGGGAAGAAAGACGGTTTTTACTTTTGTGTGGTGCAGCTGCAGGGCTTTCTGCTGCATTCAATGCACCGCTTGCCGGTGTTTTGTTTGCCGTGGAGGAAATTTATAAAACTGTTTCTCCGTCTTTGTTATTTTCTGTGATGGTATCCTCTGTCAGTGCCGATTATTTGTCCAAGCTGTTTTTTGGAGTGGAGCCTGTTTTTTCCTTTCCTCTGACAGCTCAAATTCCTCTGGAGCACTACTGGTTGCTGATTTTAATGGGCATTTTGATTGGCATATTGGGATGGGGATATAACAAAACTCTTTTGTTTTCGCAAAAGCAGTTTAAAAAAATTAAGAAACCATTTTTCAGACTGCTGATACCGTTTCTGTTGGCAGGCATCCTCGGGATATGTGTTCCGGAGGTGTTGGGGGGCGGTCATTCTATGATTGAACGGCTGTTGGAGCCTCAATTTATCATCTCTACCGGGATTTTACTTCTTGTGATAAAATTCCTGTTTTCCGTCATCAGCTTCGGCTCCGGAGCACCGGGTGGAATTTTTTTCCCGCTGTTGGTATTGGGAGCTTATATCGGAACAATTACGGGCAGTGTTTCTATTGGTGCTTTCGGATTGAATGGGGATATGCTGTATCAGTTCACGGTGCTGGCGATGGCAGGCTACTTTACCGCCATTGTGCATGCTCCGCTGACCGGCATCATTCTTCTTTGCGAAATGACGGGAACCTTTAGTCATATTCTGCCGATGTGTGTGGTGTGTATTGTAAGTTACATCGTGACCAAAAGAATCGGTAACAAGCCTATTTATGACAGCTTGTTGGAACGAATGCTGGAATAATCAAAAAAAGAGGCTGTTCACAGTCTCTTTTTTGTTTTGTTTAAAATTTTCGGATTAAGCCAATTACTTTCCCTAAAATTTTCAGTTCGGTAGGGTCAGCAATGATAATCGGCTCCATTGTGTCGTTTTCCGGCTGGAGGCGGACATAACCATCTTCTTTGTAAAAAGTTTTTACGGTAACGCTATCTCCTAATAAAGCAACCACGATTTCTCCGTTTTCTGCTGTGCTCTGACGGGAAACACTAAGATAATCACCGGGCAAAATTCCTTTTTGAATCATACTTGTTCCTTGAACTACTACCATAAACACCTGCTTGTGATTGGTCAGCTCAACCGGAATTGTCATAGTATTGTCAAAATTTTCATTCGCCCAGATTGGTTCACCGGCAGCAACATTGCCCAGAATGGGAACTTCAACGGCATTGGAATTTGTCGCTGTGAGCTTGGGTTGCGGTGCAGGCTCCTGATTCTTTACAACTGAGATGGCACGGTTTTTGGAAGAGCTTTTATTTAAAAAGCCTTTTTCTTCTAAATTCTTAAGGTGCGTGAAAACGGTTGCAGTGGAGCGTAGCCCGACTCCCAGACAAATGTCACGAACTGTAGGGGGGAACCCGTTTTTCCCTTGAAAATCATTGATAAAATCTAAAATCAGTTTTTGTTTTTTTGTTAATTCCGCAGTCATAAGGGGAACTCCTTTTTTAGCTTTTGTCGAAAAATCCCGTAATACGACGTATTTTTTCAGGTTTTTTCGGTATTTTTTCTTTTTGTTATTCACAGTATAACATATAAAAATCCATTTGTCAAACATTTGTTTGTATTTTTTAAAAAAAACTATTGACAAGAACAAATGTTTGTGTTACAATGGCATCAAGAAAGAAACAAATGTTCGCTTTTAGGAGGAGAAATAGATGAAATTAACAAAAAAAGGAAAAAGATGTTTGCTTTTTGTTTCGGTGATTGTATTGCTGAGTGTGGTGTTGTTGAGTCAGATCAATGTTTCTGCAGATAAGGAAGCAGCAGATTACATTTCGTACATTGTTCGTCCCAACGATTCACTTTGGAGTATTGCGGCAAAATACGGTAATGATAATGACATCCGCAAGACCGTTTATGAAATTGAAAAATTAAACGGTGTTTCTTCCGACTCCCTGCAGGTGGGAACCAGACTTTTTATCCCGAATTTGTAGCAAACAAAATCCGCAGACGGCTTTCTCTGCCGTTTGCGGATTTTTAACATTCGCATAATTTGATTGTTCCGTCGCAGTGCAGGAGTTTATTTAAAATTCTTGTTTCTGTGACGGTTTTTATAATTTCGCCGTTTTTGATGACATGGATTACATAATAGGAATCTCCCCGAAAGTCGGAAATCAGCTTTCGTGCAGGCAAATCCCACGGGGCACTAAGATAGCACACCTTGCGGCTTTGGTCTGAAAATCCGTTTGTCTGACGGGTTGCCGTTTCGCTTAAATGGTGATACAAGGTCAGCTTGTTCCGGCAAAGACTGCAATACAGTAAAAATATACCGATGATAATAAGAGATATCTGATATTTGGTATACCAAAGAAGCCATAATCCTGATGCAATGATGGCAGAGGACAAACTGAGAGACACAAGCCCCATTTTCTTTTTTGCATCGCTTTCCCCATATTTTTTTTTCAGTATCAGCTCCAGCGCTCTTCCGCCGTCTAAGGGCAGGCAGGGAATGAGATTACAGCATCCAAGACACAAATTGGAGAAGAACCAGTCAGAGGCGTGCGGGAACGGTCGGTATTGATAAATCAGCCAGATTAGTCCTGCAATCAGCAGATTGGATATGGGAGCAGATAAGTAAACTGTCAGGGAGTCGGGAGGCTGATTTTCGGTTTCAATGCAAACTCCAAAGGGCTCCAGCACAATTCGTCGTAAGAGGATTTTGTTCTTACATAAGAAAAAAAGATGCACACATTCGTGAAACAATAAAGAGAGGTATGTGGCGAAAAACAGATACAGGCTGCCGCTGAGATAGGAAAAAAATATTGCAACAGGCAACAGAGGATGAATTTTCAGGTGTTTCATTTTTTCGGCAAAAAGGGAACGGGATTCATTCGTTTTTCTTCTTTTCTGATTTCAAAATGCAGGTGAGGACCGGTAGAATTTCCCGTTTGCCCTGCAATTCCAATCATATCCCCTTGGAGCACTGCTTCTCCCTCTTGACGGCTTGCTTGCTCTAAATGGGCATAGCAGGTGGTGAACACCTCGTTATGAGAAATAATGATGTAATTACCAAACCGTTCGTCAACGCCGACTTTCAAAATTGTTCCGTCTGCGGCAGCTTTTACATTGGTTCCCTGGTTTACATCAATATCAATTCCAGTATGTTCCTCCGGCTGGTTTGTGATGGGATTCATTCGCTCTCCGAAAGGAGAGGTTATCGTACCATCTAACGGATAAATAAAGTCGGGATAGGTGAGATTTTTCTGGTAGGAAGCCGTTACATCCTTTAGAAACTGCCCGATATCAGCTTCTCCACGCATAAAATAATCTGCATTTTTTCGTACGGTTTTATGGCCGGAGGCAAAAATGATGAGAATTGCTGCCAAAAGAAGGAGAATTGGCAGGCATCCGGCGGGATGTTTTTGCGGCTCATTTTTGGTTTGTTTGGTTCGTTTCAAGTCTTTTTTGTTGCTCTTGCCGGTGCAGCAGAGCTTCCTTTCTGCTTCGTTATATGATTTGAAGCGTCGTTTTCTTGTCCTGTTGGTTCATCATATGAAAAAAATCTGAAAATATGTTAATTTTTACTGGACATTTTTTAAAAATGTGGTACAATAGTATATTGAGAGATTATATACTATTATATGGCAAGAAAATTTTGATTTAGAAAAGGAGGAAATCACAGTGGAAACAATATTTATTTCCCCGGCTGAAATGGAAACAGCCGCTAAGCTCATTCAAATGGGAGAAACGGTTGTGTTTCCCACCGAAACGGTTTACGGCTTGGGTGCAGATGCGTTTAACCCTGATGCAGTGCTGAAAATTTTCAAAGCAAAGAACCGCCCGGCAGACAATCCGCTGATTGCACATATTTCTTCCTTGGATATGATTGATTCTCTGACTTCGGATTTTAACCCCATGGCACAAAAACTGGCAGAAGTATTTATGCCCGGCCCTATCACTTTGATTTTAAACAAAAAGCCGGGAGTTCCCGATGCGGTTACTGCAGGGCTGTCTACTGTGGGAGTCAGATTTCCAAAAAACGAAATTGCAAGAAAATTCATTTCCCTGGCGAACACACCCATTGCAGCACCCTCTGCCAATATTTCCGGCACGGTTTCCGCAACCACATACGCGGATGTCAAGCGGGAGCTTTCCGGCAGAGTTGGGGGAATGATTGAGGGGGAAGATTGCGAATTTGGGATTGAGTCCACTGTTGTGGATGTGACAAAAGCTGCCCCCGTGATTTTGCGCCCGGGCAGCATCACACTGGAAATGCTTCAGAGTGTGTTTCCCGATGCGAGCTTGCATCCTTCTTTACTGAGTGATGCCGCAGTGGAGAAGCCGGCTTCTCCCGGTATGAAATATCTTCATTATACTCCCAAGGCAGAAGTGATTCTGGTGTATGGAGACCGGAAAAAAATTGCCGCTTATTTTGAAGAGCATTTACAATCCGAGGAATGCATATTGTTATTTCGTGAGGAATTTCAGAGCTTTTCCAAAAATAAACTGAGCTTAGGCAGCGCTTCTGATTTAAACGATATGGCACGGCGGATTTTTAAACGGCTGAAGCAGGTGGATTTACTGGAATTTGAACGGGTGTATATTCCTGCCGTGGAGGAAACCGGTGTTGGTTTAGCTGTGATGAACCGTCTCAAAAAATCCAGTGGAGGGAAGGCGATGTATCTGTGATTACCGTTACGTCTCTCACTCCCGAAAATGTAGATGGGGTAGCGCTGGTAGAGGAAGTCTGTTTTTCCGTTCCCTGGAGTAAGGAAGCATTTTGGGCAGATTTAACCAATGAAAACGCCGTTTATTTCTGTATTGAGGAGAACGGCAAGGTAATCGGCTATGTAGGAATGTGGAATATTTCAGGTGAGGGCAATATCAATAATATTGCGGTTTTGCCCGAGTATCGGAGAAACGGTTACGCAAAGCTATTGCTTCAGAACCTTATCACCTATGGTAAGGAAAACGGACTTTCCTTTCTTACACTGGAGGTAAGAGCCTCCAATTCCGGGGCGATTGCTTTGTACCGTTCCATGGGATTTTCGGAAGTTGGTATCCGCAAAAAATACTATGAACGAACAGAAGATGCAATTTTAATGACATTGACTTTTTAAAAACGAGGAAGATTTTTATGGCAAAAATACTGGCAATTGAAACCTCCTGTGATGAAACCGCCGCAGCTGTGGTGGAAAACGGCAGAAAGGTTCTTTCCAATATCATATATTCTCAGGCAGAGTTACATGCAAAATTCGGCGGCGTTGTGCCGGAGATTGCCTCCCGTAAACATATCGAAGCAATTGACAAGGTGGTAGATGAGGCACTCTCGCAATCCGGAAATACCTTTTCCGATTTGGATGCCGTCGCTGTGACTTCATGCCCCGGGCTTGTAGGAGCGCTTCTGACGGGGGTTTCTTATGCAAAGGCGTTGAGCTATGCAAGCAAGCTGCCGCTGATTTCCGTGCATCATATTAAGGGGCATATTGCAGCAAATTATCTGGAGGATATCACGTTGCAACCCCCTTTTTTATGTCTGGTGGTTTCGGGTGGACATACACAGATTGTGCATGTAAAAGATTATCTCACCTTTGAAATTTTAGCAAAAACCCGTGACGATGCCATTGGAGAAGCTTATGATAAGGTGGCGAGAGTGTTGGGGCTTCCTTATCCCGGTGGTGTGAAGGTGGATAAAATGGGGCAGCAGGGCAATCCTGATAAAATCACCTTTACCAAACCAAAATTAGGCGATACTGATGATTTTTCATTCAGCGGTATAAAAACTGCTGTAAATTGTTATATTAAGAAAATCATAGAAAAACCCATTACAGAATATCAGGATAACGAATTTTTAACTGAGGAGGGATTTTCCGGGCTGGGACTTAAGGTGCAGGAGGGCGGCATCACGAAAAATGATGTGGCGGCATCTTTTTCCAAAACGGTAACCAAAATGCTCTTAGACCCCTTTTTCAAACTGGCAAAGGAAAAAGGAATCCGTCAGGTTTGTATGGCTGGAGGGGTCAGTGCCAATTCCTTTCTTCGGAAAGAATTTTTTGACCGGGGAGAAAAGTTGGGGTTAAAAACAGTTTGCCCTCACATTTCTCTTTGCGGAGACAATGCCGCAATGATTGGCAGCCTTGCTTATTTTAAATACGAAAAAGAACTGTTCCGGGATACTTCGCTGAATGCGATTCCCTATCTTAGTATCGAGGAGGAATATCGGTAAATTTAACCGATTGTATCAAAATGAAAAAAATTTCTCAAAATGCCGACCTTTATATTTTGCCGGCAGATCAGTTTAAAACCTTTTCGGTAAGCTTTCATTTTTTTACTGAGCTTACCAAGGAAAGTGTAACCAAAAACGCGTTGTTTCCCTTTCTTCTAAAACTGGGAAGTAAGGCGTATCCCGATATGCTTTCCATCAATCAAAGACTTCAGGAGCTATACGGCGGTATGTTTGATTGCCGTGTGGCAAAACGGGGAGATTTGCATGCAGTAAGCTTTGTGTTTGAATTTTTAGACCCCCGGTTTTCTGATGAACAGCAGATGGAAAATTGTCTCTTGTTTATGAAAGAGGTTCTGATGAATCCTCTGACTGAGAACGGCGGATTTTCGGAAGCCTTTGTCAAACGGGAAAAAGAAAATCTTACCGACTATATTAACGGTATTATCAACGATAAGCGGGAATATACCAACATTCGTCTCACCGAGGAAATGTTTCAGGGAGAACAGTATGCCCTGTATGAATACGGCAGTGTGAAGGATTTGGAAGAAATTTCTGCCGTTGATTTATACGAAAGCTATCTGGATATTATAAATACCGCACCTCTGACCGTGTTTATTTCCGGTGATGTGGAAGAAAATAAATTTATGGATATTTTTTCCGATTTATTTGAGAAAACAAGAAAGCCGTTACCCCAAAACACCATTTACGCGAAGCATCTTTCCAATCCCCATAAGGTGGAAGAAAATCAGAATCTGGTGCAGGGCAAATTTGCACTGGGATTTGAAACAGGCATTGAACCGTCTCACGAGGATTATTATGCTTTGAACCTGTTAAACAGTGTGTTTGGCTCCGGTCCACATTCCAAATTATTTATGAATGTGCGGGAAAAAATGTCTCTTTGCTATTATGTGTATTCCCGCTTGAACCGAATGAAAGGCACTATGTTTGTGGGAATCGGAACAGATAAGGAAAACTTTCAAAAAGCCTATGAAGCCATTTTAGAACAGCTGGAGCTTTGTAAAAAAGGAGAAATTACCGAAGAAGAAATTGACTTTTCTAAAAAATTCATTATCGGTATTTTAAAGCAGACCGGAGATAACCAGCACACCCTGACCGATTTTTATATCAGCGGAATTTTAGCCGGCAGACCTCTTTCTCCGGAAGAATATATCGAGAAAATCGAGGGCTTAACCAAGGAAGATATTGTTCGGGTTGCAAATAACATCACCTTGCAAACCGAGTATTATCTGTCGTAAGAAAGGAGCATCTTTGTGAATTTCTCAAAACTCTATGAAGAAAAATTAGGAGAAACTCTTTATAGCGGTAAGCACGAAAGCGGGTTGGACGTGTTTGTGCTTACCAAAAAAGGATTTTCCAAAAAATATGCCATTTATTCGGTAAAATACGGCTCCGTTGATACCTCGTATCTGGTAAAAGGAAGAGAAGTGAATGACCCTATGGGCATCGCTCATTTCCTGGAGCATAAGCTTTTTGAGCTGCCCGGCGGCGGAAATGCCTTTGACTTGTTTTCCAAAACGGGAGGCAACGCCAATGCATTCACCTCTCACGATATGACGGGATATCTGTTCTCCTGCAGCGACTATTTCAGCGAAAATCTGGACATCTTGCTTTCCTATGTGAATGACCCTTACTTTACTGTGGAAAACGTGGCAAAGGAGCAGGGGATTATCGCTCAGGAAATCAAAATGTATGATGATGACCCGGAGTGGAGACTGTTTAACAATGCACTGGAGGCGCTTTATTTTGAAAATCCCGTGCGGAATGATATTGCCGGCACGGTGGAGTCGATTTCTCACATCACGAAGGACTTTTTATATCAGATTTATGACACCTTCTATCACCCTGAAAATATGGTGCTGTTTGTGGCAGGAGATGTAGACCCCGATGAGGTTGCCCGTCTGGTAGATAAAAATGTGAAAAAAAGAGAACATGGCTTTTTGGTGGAACGTAAACTCTACCGGGAGCCAGACGAAGTAAAACAAAAACGGATTGTAAAAGAAATGAGCGTGTCTCAGCCCAGCTTTATTTTAGGCTTTAAAGAAAATCATCCCGGTCTCACGGGCAGAGAGCTGCTCAAAAAGAATATGGAAACAGGGCTGCTTTTAAAGATGCTGTTTTCTCCCTCTGCATCCCTTTATAATGAGCTGTATAAAAAAGGGTTGATTAATGATACCTTTGGGTTTGATTGCATCAGCTCCGATTCCTATTTTGCCACATTCTTAAACAGTGAAGCAAAAGAGATTGACCGTACAGTGGAAGCCATGCTTTCCGGCATTGAGAAAGCAAAAAATACCGGCTTTACCAAAGAGGAAGTGGAGCGGTATAAAAAAGCATCGCTGGGCCGTCAGATTCGGGCTTTTGATTCGCTGGAAGCAGTTTCCAACGGATTTGCGTCCAATTATTTTTACGGTATCGGTGCATTTGATTTTGTTAATGTTTATCCCGAAATTAACGAAGAAAGCCTGATGAAACGGTTGCATGAAGTGTTTAACGAGCATTATGCCGTTTCGGAAATGAAGCCGCTTTCCAAATAGAAAATCACAGAGGAGGAACCTGCTTTGAATACGGTTGCATTTGAAAATCTGGGACTTCATTTTCAGATGAGTCGCCTTGCGTTTCAGCTTGGCGGTCTGAAAGTTCACTGGTATGCTTTGATTATCCTTTTCGGTGTGGTTCTCGGCTTTCTTTATGCCACTTATTTTGCAAAAAAAGAAAAGCTGGAAACAGATACCCTCTACGATGTGTTGCTCTGGGGGCTGCCCAGTGCCATTGTGGGTGCGAGAATATACTATGTGTTGTTTAATTTTTCAGAATATGCAGACCGCCCCTGGGACATCTTTAAAATCTGGCAGGGGGGAATCGCCATTTACGGTGCAGTGATTGCCGCGGTGATTTCCACCTACATATATGCCAAGGCAAAAAAGCTTCCCGTGCTTCAACTCTTCGATATGGGTGCATTCGGCTTGATAGTGGGGCAGGCTGTGGGGCGCTGGGGTAATTTCGTCAATCAGGAGGCATTCGGCACGAATACCGATTCTCTTTTTGCTATGACAGGGAATCTGATACGCTCCGAGTTGATGGATATGCAACGGGCAGGAATGGCAGTTGACCCCAATATGGGGGTGCATCCCACCTTTTTGTACGAATCGGCTTGGAATCTTGTTGGGGCAGTGGTGCTGGGGTTATTTTATAAAAAGAAAAAGCACCACGGGCAGATTTTCTTTTTGTATCTTGTGTGGTACGGCATTGGAAGATTTTTTATTGAGGGACTCAGAACGGACAGCTTGTATTTCTTCTCGTTTCGTATTTCTCAGATTGTGGCATTGCTCACAGTTGCAGCCGGTGTCGGTATGCTGATTTATTTGCATAAAAAGCCGGTTTGTGAATCAACCAAGGATAAAACAGCGGAAGAAAATGAATCAAAAGAAGAATATCCGAATGCTTTGGAAAAAGCATCCGGGGAAGTGAACAATCAGGAAACCAACGAAGTAGTTGATAAAGAAATCAAAGGGTAAGGAGAACAATGGCGATGACAATTGCAAAGGATGCCGTGTACGCCATCTGGCTAACACAGATTATGGGCTACGGGAATCAAAAAAGCAAGCAACTGATCAATACGTACGGCTCTGCACGGGGCGTTTTTGATTTAAAAACTGCTCAGGTTGAGCAAATTTCTTATTTAACCCAACAGCAGAAGGCGGCACTTCGAAATAAAAATCTGGATTATGCCAACGGTGTGATACATGATTGCGAGCATCTGAACGTTTCTGTATATTGCTATGGGGAGGAAGGGTATCCTGATTGCTTGTCGGTCATTTATGCTCCGCCTACGGTGTTATATGAAAAAGGGCATCATTACGATTATGACACGGCTCCGACCTTTGCCATTGTGGGAACAAGAAGTTTAACAGAATACGGCAGACGGACATCGTACGACTTTGCCAAGGACCTTTCTAAAAGCGGTATGATTATCGTCAGCGGAATGGCAGATGGCTGCGATTCCCAGGCACATCTTGGTGCTTTGAAATCCGGGCAGCCAACTGTTGCCGTGTTGGGTACGGGAGTGGATGTGGTATATCCGGCGAAAAATCGTGAGCTTTATGACTATATCTGCAGCTACGGAGCCGTTTTGAGTGAATATCCTCCCGGAACAAAAGCCACCCGATACAGCTTTCCGCAAAGAAACCGGATTATCAGCGCCATTTCTATGGGAACGCTGGTGGTAGAGGGGAATCTGGACAGCGGTTCTTTAATCACTGCTGACCACGCCAACAATCAGGGGAAGGATGTATTTGTCATTCCCAATAATATATATGCGGAAAACAGCCGCGGAACCAACCAGTTACTTAAGGAATTTGCTTTGGTTGCCGTTTGTCCCAATGATATTGTGGAGCGCTACATTGAGCATTTTCCTGAATACTTATATCAGGAAGCAAAAGAGCATAAGGTTAGCCATGAGCAATATCTCAAGGCGCTAAAAGAGCTTTCCGATGAAGAAAAAATCCTTTTAGAGCAAATCACGGAAAAGCCGCGCTATGTTGACGATTTGGTGCGACGTTCCGGCTTACCCGTAGGAAAGGTGAACGGGCTTTTAACCCTGCTTATGATGAAGGATATTATATATTGTGTACCGGGCAACGCCTATGCATTGAAACTGTAGTACATTATGCTGAACAACCGTTTAGATAAAGGAGAACAATTATGGCACAGAACTTAATCATTGTGGAATCCCCTGCAAAGGCCAAGACCATTGAAAAATATCTTGGTGCGGGATATGAGGTGATTGCTTCCATGGGGCATTTAAGAGATTTGCCCAAAAAGACCATGGGAGTTGACATTGAAAATAATTTTGAACCCAAATATCAGATTATGCCGGAGCGGAAAGAGCTGGTGAAAAAGCTGACCCAGCTTTCCAAAACGGCAGACCGTATTTATCTTGCAACTGACCCTGACCGCGAGGGAGAAGCCATCAGCTGGCATATCGCCAATATTTTAAAAATAGACGAAACGGAGCCTTGCCGTGTTACTTTTAACGAAATTACCAAAAACGCGGTTACTCAGGCAATGAAAGCACCTCGTGCCATTGATTTGGATTTGGTGGATGCTCAGCAGGCGCGTCGTATTTTAGACCGGATTGTGGGCTACAAGCTGAGTCCTTTTCTCTGGAAAAAAATCCGTAAGGGATTATCTGCCGGCAGAGTGCAGTCGGTGACTGTAAAAATGATTTGCGACAGAGAAGACGAAATCAATGCATTCAACCCCGAAGAATACTGGACCATTGATGCAGAATTTATGACTGAAGAGAAAAAGAAGTTTGTTTCCAGACTGTATGGAAAAAACGGAAAGAAGCTGGAAATTCACGACGGAGAAACGGCAGGAAACATCCTCAGCGAGTTGAAAAATTCTGATATTTCGGTAAAAAGTGTGAAGAAATCCGTGAAGAAGCGGTATGCTTATCCGCCTTACAGCACCAGTACCCTCCAGCAGGATGCTTCCAGAAAGCTGAATTTCACCTCCCGGAAAACCATGTCTGTGGCACAGGCATTATACGAGGGGGTAGAAATTGAGGGCAAAGGGCTGTTGGGGCTGATTACCTATATGAGAACTGACAGCTTGCGGGTTTCTCAGGAGGCGGTGCAGGCTGCAAAAGATTACACGCTTCAAAACATCGGCAAGGAGTATTATCCCGATAAACCCAATGTGTATAAGAAAAAAGGGGCAGCCACCCAGGATGCACACGAAGCAATCCGTCCCACCTATATTGATTTGGAGCCAGATAAGATTAAGTCGTCGTTAACCAACGACCAGTATAAGCTCTATAAGCTGATCTGGAACCGGTTTTTGTCCTCCCAGTTGAAGCCGGCACTGTTTGATGTGCTTACGGTAGAAGTGGAGGCGGCAGGAGAAACTGCAGTGTATAATTTCCGTACTTCTGCACAGAATATGAAATTTGACGGTTGTATGAAATTTTATTTGTCTCCCGATGAAGAAGAGGACGATAAGGTGAAAATTCCTCCGGTATCCGACGGAGACCCTCTGACTCTTTCCGAGGTGAACGATAAGCAGAATTTCACCACACCTCCCAGCCGTTATACGGAAGCAAGCTTAATTAAAGCACTGGAAGAAAAGGGCATCGGCCGCCCGTCTACCTACGCACCCACCATTTTCACCATTTTGAGCCGTGAGTATATCGAAAAAGACGGCAAGGTTTTAAAACCCACTCAGCTTGGCGCATTGGTAACCGATGTAATGAAAAAAAGCTTCCAAAATATTGTAGACGAAACCTTTACCGCTAATATGGAAGAAGATTTGGACAGCATTGAGTCGGGCAAAGCCTGGAAAGAGGTTTTGGGTGAGTTTTACAAGGGATTTCAGGAGGAGCTTTCCAAAGCAGATGAAACTGTGGAAAAAACTCCTGAGGTTACCGATGTGATTTGTGAAAAATGCGGTGCCAATATGATTATCAAGAGTGGAAAATTCGGCAAGTTTTTAGCTTGTCCCAATTATCCCGAATGTAAAACCACCAAGCCGCTGGTAAAAGAAATTGAAGATATCCCTTGTCCCAAATGCGGAAATAAAATATTAGAGCGAAAATCCCGCACCGGAAAAATCTTTTACGGCTGTGAAAAATATCCCGAGTGTGATTTTGCCTCCTGGGATAAGCCAACCGGAAAACATTGTGAAAAATGCGGCAGCTATATGGTGGTGAAAAAATATCAGCGGGGCGGAAAAGAATATTGCTCCAATGAAGCCTGTGAGCTGAGCGCACCAAAGCCAAAAGCAAAAGCTGCCGCAAAAAAATCAACAGCAAAGAAAACAACCAAGAAAAAATCAACAAAGGAATAAATTATGAATCAGACCATTCATATTGTGGGTGGGGGACTTGCCGGTGTGGAAGCCGCTTATCAGGTGGCGAAACTTGGCGGTAAGGTCAAGCTTTATGAAATGAAGCCCCATAAAAAATCTCCTGCACATCACAGTGACGATTTGGCAGAGCTTGTCTGCTCCAACTCCTTAAAAGGCAATCGCATTTCCAATGCTTGCGGACTGTTAAAAGAAGAACTTCGGCGTCTTGGTTCCATCTGTATGGAAAGTGCAGAACAGTCCAAAGTGCCTGCCGGTGATGCTTTAGCGGTAGACAGAGACAAGTTTTCCCGTTATATTACCGAAACCATTAAAAATCATCCGAATATTGAAGTGATATCAGGCGAAGTAACCAAAATCCCGGACGGTATTTGCATTCTGGCAACGGGGCCTCTCACTTCGGAGCCTCTTGCCGGAGAAATTGCCAAGCTTTTGGGAGAAGAAAGCCTATACTTTTTTGATGCAGCAGCCCCCGTTGTGGCGAAAGACAGCATTGATATGTCTATCTGCTATAAAATGGCCCGTTACGGGAAGGGCACAGCAGATTATATTAACTGCCCCTTTACCAAGGAGCAATATGAGGCGTTTTACCGGGAACTCATCAATGCCAGACTGGCACCTCTCCACCTGGAGGAAGAAAAGAAAATCAAGGTGTTTGAGGGATGTATGCCCGTTGAGGTGATGGCAAAGCGAGGGGAGAAAACACTCTTGTTTGGTCCGATGAAGCCGGTAGGGCTTCCGGATCCTGTTACCGGAAAAGAATATTATGCAGTAGTTCAGCTCCGTCAGGAAAACACAGAAGATACCATGTATAATCTGGTCGGTTTTCAGACCAATCTCACATTCGGGGAACAAAAGCGGGTATTTTCTATGATTCCCGGACTGCAGAATGCAGAATTTCTGCGTTACGGAGTGATGCATCGTAATACTTACATCAATGCACCGAAAAATCTTCTGCCCACCAACCAGTTAAAAGAACATAAAAACATCTTTTTAGCAGGGCAGATGACCGGGGTTGAGGGGTATGTGGAATCTATGGCATCCGGGCTTTTAGCAGGAGTAAATGCTTACCTTTATGCCGGTGGAAAAGAGCTTTTGACGTTTCCGAAAGAAACGGCACTGGGGGCATTGCTCAGTTATATTACTGATGAAACCATTGAAAATTTTCAACCTATGAATATGAACTTCGGCATTTTACCGAAGCTGAATGAACGAATCAGATCCAAGCAGGAACGGTATGAAAAAATTGCCGGCATCGCTTTGGAAAAGCTGAATGAATTTATTGAGGCAAACCAAATTTTAAAAGGGGAACAATAAATGGCACAGACGAAAAATTTAGAGTCGAAATTAGACGAGATTTTATGCGAGGTTTTAAGACCTGCCCGTTATGCAGGGGGAGAATACAACAGTGTGGTAAAGGATTGGGACAAAACCGACTTGCATTTTACCTTTTGCTTTCCCGATTTGTATGAAATCGGGATGTCTCACCTGGGCATTAAGATTTTATATGACATCTTAAACCACCGGGAGGATATCTGGGCGGAGCGTGCCTTTATGGTAGCTCAGGATATGGAAGACCTGATGAAAGAAAAAGGGATTCCCCTTTATTCTCTGGAAAGTAAGATGCCCTTAAAAGCTCACGATGTGATTGGGTTTACCCTCCAGTATGAGCTTTCGTATTCTTCCATTTTATCTATGCTTTCTCTGGCAGAAATTCCGCTTTTATCAGCCGAGCGAGACAATACCTTCCCTCTGGTGTGTGCCGGTGGCCCTTGCGCATTTAATCCCGAGCCGTTAGCAGATTTTATCGACTTCTTTATGATTGGAGAAGGAGAGGACGTGATTCTTCTTGTTTCGGATATCATTTTAGAAGGCAAAAAACAGGGTTGGACAAAAGCTCAGATTTTAGCAAAACTGTCCGAACTGCAGGGCGTGTATGTTCCCTCCTTGGTGGAGGTGGAATATCACCCGGACGGAACTGTGAAATCTATTTCCAAAACGGTGGAAAAAACTGTGGTTACCGATTTATCCAATGCAGTATTTCCCACAAAATTAGTTGTGCCTTTTACCGAAGCGGTGCATGACCGTATTACCCTTGAGGTAATGCGGGGCTGTATGAGAGGTTGCCGTTTCTGTCAGGCAGGTTATATCTACCGTCCCAAACGGGAAAAAGATGCAGACAAGCTGTCGGAGCTGGCAAAGCTGTCTTTTTGCAGCACCGGTTATGAGGAAATTTCCCTTTCCTCCTTAAGCACCAGTGATTATCTTCAGTTAAAAGAGTTGAAAGCAAAGCTCAACAGCTTTACCAAAGAAAATATGATCAATCTGGCTTTGCCGTCACTGCGTATTGACAATTTCCACGAAGAAGCGCTGGAAAGCTTGTCGGAGGTTCGCAAAAGCTCTCTGACCTTTGCACCCGAAGCCGGAACTCAGCGGATGCGGGATATTATCAATAAAAATATTTCGGAAGAAACCATTTTAAACACCATGCAGTTCGCTTATGAAAACGGCTGGTCAACCGTAAAATTATATTTTATGATTGGTCTGCCTTTTGAAACCGATGAAGATGTTTTGGGTATCTGTGAGCTGGTGAAAAAAATTGAAGATATTTATTACAGTGTTCCCAAAGAAAAAAGAGGCAAACGATTTGGTATTACCGTGTCTGTATCTACCTTTGTACCAAAACCGCACACTCCCTTCCAGTGGGCACCTCAGGATTCTTTTGACACCATTTTGCGAAAACAAAACCTATTGAAAGAAAATTTGCGTTCCAAACATATCCGCTTAAACTGGCACGATGCCGAAACCTCTGTTCTGGAGGGGGCGTTCTCCCGTGGAGACAGAAAATTGGGTCAGGTGCTTCTGGAAGCTCATAAGCTGGGTTGCAAGCTGGATGGCTGGAACGAATATTTCTCATTTGAAAAATGGCAGAAAGCCTTCCGGAATGCCGGTGTGGATATGACTTTTTACAATGAGCGGGAGCGTTCGTTGGACGAAGTGCTTCCCTGGGAGATTGTAAGCTGCGGTGTCACCAAGGAATTTTTCAAACGGGAACTGGCAGCCGCTAAAGAGGTATTGACCACACCCAACTGCCGTGACAAGTGTGCCGGCTGCGGTGCAAACCGTTATCAGTGTAACAGCGTTTGTCATAACAGAATCTAAAAAATCATTCTTTTGGGAAAGGAATGAAACAAAATGAAATCGTTAGTCATTGAAACCAAACAATTAGAAGAAAATATCGAAAATATTAAAGCTTTTTGCAAGGATAATACCATCATCGCAGTGGTAAAAGGGGATGGCTACGGCTTGTCTCTTGTACCCTATGCTTCCTTTCTTTTGGAAAAGGGGATTACCCATTTTGCTGTGTCTGAAGCAAATGAAGCCTTAAAATTAAAAGAAACAGAATCATTTTTAAATGCTACCGTACTTCTTATGACACCCCAAAATAACAAGAAAACGGTGGAACAGCTTCTTCAAAAGGGTGTCGCCTTAACCGTGGGGAGTATGGTGCATCTGGATTTGATTGAACAGGTTTCCAAAGAAAAGGAGCTTGTGGCATCGGTTCATATTAAGGTGGACACCGGGTTTGGCAGATTCGGCTTTTCATACAGAAATGAGGAAGACATTCTGTCTGCCTTTGAAAAAAATGGAGAAACCGTGAGGGTTACAGGTGTTTTTACCCATTATTCCTGCTCCTTTGAACCAAAATATCAGATTACCAAAAAGCAGGATGAGCGCTTTGATAGCGTGTTGGGAAAGGTGAAAGAGAAAAATCCGGAGCTGTTGGAGCATATCCTCATTCATAGTGCCAATTCCTGCGGTGCACTGCTTTATCCCAACAAAAAACGGAATGCGGTTCGGATTGGTTCTGCATTTTTGGGGCGGTTGCCGATGGTATCACCTGTTAAGCTTCATCGGATTGCCTACTTGGAAACCAGAGTGTTGGATACCAATTTTGTGAAAAAAGGAGACAACATTGCTTACGGGAATGTATACAAAGCCAAGCAGGATATGCAAACCGCAGTGATTGGAATCGGCTATAAAGACGGCTTTTACACCACCAAGCAAAACGATGCATTCCGATTGATTGACATTTTGCGATATTTGTATGCGGATGTCCGAAGCTTTGGAAAAAAACCATACTTATATCAGGGAAAGTATGAAATTTTAGGTCGTGTGGGAATGTATTGTGCCATCGTGAAAAACGACGGAGGACTTAGCCCAAACGACAGAGTAAAGGTAGATTGCAATCCCTTGTTGATTGACTCTGCCATTCAAAGAGAATACCGATAACAAAGGAGGATTCCCAAGTGGAAGTAATCAGTTATATTCTTCTGGCATTGTCTGTTGTCATTGTGGTGCTCCTCATTCTTGTTTTAACCACGAAAAACAATCAGAATGATTTTTCGGCGCTACGGATGGAGCTGACCAATCAGCTGAAAAATATGTCGGATATGCTGTCGGATACCCAAAAGCAGACAGCACATCAGCAGGATGTGAGAATGGGGGATTTGAACACCCGTTTTGAATCCTTTCAGAAAGAGGTTTCCGAACGGTTGAAATCCTCGGAGGAACGGCTCAATCAGTTTTCACTGAACAACGAAAAAAAGCTGGAGCAAATTCGGGAAACGGTGGAAAACAAACTGACCCGTATGCAAGAGGATAACAATAAAAAACTGGAAAAAATGCGGGAAACCGTGGATGAAAAACTGCAAAAAACCTTGGAGGACCGTATCGGGCAATCCTTTAAACTGGTATCCGAACGATTGGAGGAGGTTTACAAAGGACTTGGCGAAATGAAAACCCTTGCATCCGGCGTGGGTGACTTGAAAAAGGTTCTTTCCAATGTGAAAACCCGTGGCATTTTGGGAGAAATTCAGCTTGGTGCTATTTTAGAGCAGATGTTTTCTCCCGACCAGTATGATACGAATGTGGCAGTGAAAAAAGGAAGCTCCAACGTGGTGGAATTTGCCATCCGGTTACCCGGGGACGGAAACGCTCCCGTGTATCTTCCGATTGATGCAAAATTCCCCGTGGATGCTTATGCTCAGCTGACCGATGCTTACGATACCGGTGATGTGGCACAAATCGAAGCGGCAAAAACCGCGTTGGACCGTCGTATCAAGCAATTTGCAAAGGATATCAGTGATAAATATATTTCTCCGCCGGAAACCACAGATTTTGCCATTATGTTTTTGCCCGTGGAGGGCTTATATGCTGAGGTAGTGCGCCACGGTATGGTAGAGGTGCTTCAGCGGGAATATAAAGTGAATCTGGCGGGTCCTACCACCATCTGTGCCTTTTTACAGAGCTTGCAGATGGGCTTTAAAACTCTGGCAATCCAGAAACGCTCCGGCGAAGTGTGGAATGTGCTGGGTGCAGTGAAAACCGAGTTTCAAAAATTCTCCGATGTGATTCAGTCTGCTCAGCAGCGGCTGGACCAGGCACACGGAGAACTGGAAAAGCTGGTGGGGGTAAGAACCCGTGCCATAGTGCGGAAATTAAACAGTGTTTCTTCCTTGTCTGAAGAAGAAACGGTAAGAATCCTGCCCGATGTAACAGAGGCAGATGAAGTGGTGGAGTAAATCTTTAGAAAGAAGGCTGTCTTATGAAATTTAATTCCCATATCAACTTATCCATGCTCACAGATTTTTACGAATTTACCATGTCAAACGGCTATTTTAAAAGTGGAATGAAAGATACCGAAGTGGCATTTGATTTGTTTTTTCGTAAAATCCCAAATGATGGGGGCTATGCCATTATGGCTGGTTTGGAGCAGATGATTGAATATATTAAAAATCTGCACTTTTCCGAAGAAGATATCGCATATCTCCGAACGAAAAATATTTTTTGTGAAGAATTTTTAGAGTATCTTCGTGATTTTAAATTTTCTTCTTCCGTGTGGGCAATTCCTGAGGGAACTCCCATTTTTCCCATGGAGCCGGTTGTGTGTGTAAAAGGTCCTGTTATCGAAGCTCAGCTGATGGAAACCATGCTTCTTTTGACCGTAAACCATCAATCCTTGATTGCCACCAAAGCCAATCGGATTGTGCAGGCGGCAGAGGGGAGAGCGGTGATGGAATTCGGCTCCCGCCGTGCGCAGGGGTATGACGGTGCGATATATGGAGCAAGAGCGGCATATATCGGTGGCTGTGCCGGCACTGCCTGCACCGTGACCGACCAGTTGTTTGACATTCCTGCTCTTGGCACGATGGCACATAGCTGGGTGCAGATGTTTGATACAGAGCTGGAGGCGTTTTTAACCTACGCCAGAAACTATCCTGAGGATTGTACCCTATTGGTGGATACCTATAACGTGTTGAAATCGGGAATCCCCAATGCGATTAAAGCGTTTGATACGGAAGTTGTTCCAAGAGGCTTTCGTCCCAAAGGGATTCGGATTGACAGCGGGGATATCACGTATCTTTCCAAAAAAGCACGGAAAATGCTGGATGATGCCGGCTATCCCGATGTGAAAATAGTTGCCTCCAATTCCTTGGATGAATACATTATCCGGGATATGCTCAATCAAGGGGCAAAGGTGGATACCTTCGGCGTGGGCGAGCGGTTAATCACCTCCAAATCCGAGCCGGTGTTTGGCGGTGTGTATAAGCTGGTATCCGTGTTTGACGGGGAAAAAGAAATCCCCAAAATCAAGCTTTCGGAAAATGTTTCCAAAATAACCATCCCGGGCTTTAAAAGCCTGTATCGTCTGTATTCCAATGAGACGGGAAAAGCCATTGCCGATGTGATTACGCTCCACAACGAGACATTTGATGGGGTGACCGAATATGAACTGTTTGACCCACAGTATACCTGGAAGCGGCAGAAGGTTACCAATTTTACTGCAAGAAAGCTTTTAGTTCCCATTTTTGAAAACGGAAAGCAGGTTTATACCTCCCCCACATTAAAGGAATTAAAGGAATATTGTAAAGAAGAAGTGAATACCCTTTGGGATGAGGTAACCCGTTTTGAAAATCCCCATACCTACTATGTGGATTTATCTCAGGAGCTATGGAATATCCGTGATAAAATGCTGCAGGAACACAATTCATAAAATCGGATAGATTTGCATATTGATAGCAGTAAATCGGAAAAGTGCGATGCTTTCCGGTTTTATTCAAAAAAAATTGACAGAACAGGTCGAAATGTGCTATAATATTTGTCTGTAATGAGAGGAGGGAAAAGATGGAACTGCATATCATGTGTCTCCTTCGGCTGGTGGTTGCCGGTGTGTGCGGTGTTGTGATTGGGTTCGAGCGAACCAACCGTGCAAAAGAAGCAGGCTTGCGGACTCATTGTATTGTTGCGATTGCATCCTGCCTTATGATGTTGGTTTCCATTTATGGGTTTATAAATATCCCCAATGTTACCAATCGCGACCCTGCCCGTATTGCGGCGCAGATTGTTAGCGGAATCGGTTTCTTGGGAGCAGGTATGGTGTTTGTAAAGCATCAGATGATCAGCGGTCTCACCACCGCGGCAGGCATCTGGGCAACTGCCGGAATTGGTATGGCAATCGGCTGCGGCATGTATGTGGTAGGCGTTGCCGGTACACTGCTGATTCTTTTGGCACAAACCATTCTGCATTTCAGAGGCAGATTTACTGCCAAGCCGAAAAGTAAAATTCTCACAGTTAAAAATATTGAGAATTCCAGCATAATCAAAGAACGGTTTGCAGAAAGTAAAATTACGGTTTACGATACCAATATCATGAAGAAAAACGGATTGTTTACCTATGTGTTTTACATAGAAATCCCCAGTGATTTAAACGAAGAAGCATTTCTTTGCTCCATTCCGTACGATTGTGCATTAAAAAGTGAACTCTAAAAGAAAAAAGGAACTGTCGCGAGGACAGTTCCTTTTTTCTTTTAGAGAGGATTTCAAAAAATGAGAGTGAATGGCTTGTTTAAAGATTGACGGCCCTTGCTTCCTTGGACTCCTTTATAGCAACATCCAGCCGTTTTTTTGCGAGGTTTAAGTTCATAATGGCAATATCAATATATTCTTCCTGTGTTACCTCATTAAAGTTGCGCCAGGCAATTTCCACTTCCTGCTTGGCTTCTAACAGTGCATCCATATCCGGGTCAGCTTCGGGACGGGAAAAGAGTGCAGAAATTTTTTTGAGTAAATGTTCCATAGGTTGACCGCCTTTCTTCTTTGTGGTTGGTATACTTTAGTATATTCGGAAAAAAATCCAATTATACTTTTTAAATAAATTTTTATTCTTTTGCCGGTTCTGTTTTTTTGCAAAGCATTGCTTCGTGATGCCCAAGATGGGCTTCAAACAAAGCGGATAAGCCGTCGTTTTCGTTGGATAGGTCTTCAAATTCTCTTGTGAGAATATATTTGGTATGCTCTTCAATGTGAATTTCATGCTGGTCTCTGGAGTTGACCTCGCAGAAAACGCCTTGTCGCATTTTTAGATTTTCTCTGGCTGCACGGGCTGAATGCAGTGTTTCCAGCTCCATTTTATTTTCCCAGTCACCCATTTTCAGCAACGAAAGGATTTTTGATTTTGCGGCAGGGGTGATTTTTCCGGTTTTCGAGTCGGTGAACAGCCCCATCTGATATAATTCACGAATCAGCTCACGTTTAACTGCCAAAGAATTTTCAATTTCGTTCTGCGTGGTAAGCTCCAGATTCTCAGGCAATAGATTCGTGGTATTCCAGCGGATTACCGCATTATCCATATCGTCGCCGCCTAAGGTCAGCATTCGCTCAAATAAGGCAAATTGGCGGTACAAACGAAGCCACTGTTTTGCCACCTCCAACACGGCATTGCGAATATTTTCTGCACCGGAGGCAAGACGGTTGTCGTCTTGTTGTGCTAAAATGCCCAGTGCAGTTCCGGAGGTTACGGTTCCCGGTACTCTGGAATATTGAGAAAGTTCCGAAATGCCGGAAATCGACACAAATGCCTCCTCCAGACGGTCCTGCTTGGATAAGAAGCTGTAGGGGAGAGCAGGAGTATCCATAAATCGGGGCGGTTCGCTTCCTCTGCCATACACGATGGGCATCCCGGGAGGCATTCCGTAGTATTCCAGACTGTCCACATCCACACTTCCGTCCTCCACAACAGGGATTCCTAAGGCGGCGCGGTTTAAATATTCGTTGATGCGGTTCTGAATGGCATTATAATCTCTTTGAATGGGAATCAGCCGTTCAATGACACTGATACCGAAAAAGCAACCCGGGCGGGCAATGGAAACCTGCTTTACAAATGGGTATCCCCGTTTCTGATAGGTTTGGTTGATGTAGGGGAGTACTCCCTCGTATAAAAGCATCTGATTGTAGTATGCTACAATGAGCAATCTGCCGTCAGGATATTTTTTGGAGGGCTTTTCGTAATACTCCAATACAATATCGTAGCCGTCTTTGATTTCCTGACCGACACTTTCTGCCGTGCTTGTCCATCCTAAGCCACCGGTCACATTGGTGATATTTGTCATAGAAAACAAATTCACACGGTGGGGTGTTACCTCCACGCCCCAGTTATCCTTAATTTCGTCGATATGATAAGGATGGGCGTGAATGATGCTTCGTTGTTCGCTGATTGATTCGGTATACAAGCTTTCCGGATAAATTTCATAAGGGGAGCAGACAAGGGTGTCTACTTCACCGGTATAAACTGCTCCGGATTCGCCCCGAAACAGAAGGTCTCCGTGTTCTTTTTGCCACACAGTTTTGTAAAAAACGGTTCCCAGCATTTCGGAGATGGCAACTGCCTGGGCAATTTTTTCGGAGAAATTCAGACGTTTGTTGACATTTCTGATAACGGCAGTTGAAATTTTTGCATTGGCGATATGGTCTGCATCCGTGCTGTCTGTGATTGCACCGATTTGAGGAATCACACAGGAAAGCTTGGAAATGCGTGTTTCCACAATCGGTGCAATATTGTTGTAAACTGCTCGCTCCTGATAGTCGTACAGCTTTTCAATGGAAAAAATCTTTTTGCCGTTATAATCGGCATCACAATACTGATTTCCGTTTAAGAAATTGAGATTTAAGTTCCATTTGAGTTCCTGCTGATTTCGCTTTCGGGCACGTTCTGTAAATTCCCTACAGACAAATTCTGCCTTTGCCTCAGACATTTTTACCAGCCTCCGATACGGTTTTTGTATAGGTTTTCTGGTTATACATTCCGCGTTTAATGGCTGATTTCTTGGCGTCGTTTAAGTAGGCCAAAAGCTTGTTGCGACGTTTTTTTTCAGCTTCTTGCTTTTCTGTCTGGCTCTTTGCAGCGTTTTTGTCGCCGTAATAGTTGGGGCTTGCTGCATAGAAGTATCTTCTTTGCTCTAAATACTTCTGTTTTTGTTCGTTGGTTATGCTCATCATTTTCACCTCGGATAAGTATTTTCCGATCTACTCGTAAAAATTGTAGCAAATTCCAAAGCAGTTCACAAGTTCATTATTTTGCTTCAATTATTTTCAGATTCTGGGGTTCAATTTTCGCATCGTTTTTCATGGTGTCACGGATTTGTGCCAATTCCTGAGTTGTGAGACCGTCAGATTTCAATCGTACGGTTGCCTGAGGAGAATTTAAAAATACACTAACCTCCTGAAATCCTTTTTCTGTGAGGATTTGTTCTGCCAATGCTTCTTTCTCGATATCCTTTGCAATGCGAATGAGTTCTCCCTGTGCTTCTGCTTTTTTTGCAGGGTCGGCATCTACATTTTCGGACACAGATTGCAGCAGAGACACAGCTTCGCTGCGGCTTTTTTCTAACGATAAATCGGAGGAAACATACTTTGCTTCTCCGTAATTGGTGGTTTCGTCATAGCTTTCGTTTGCCTGGGGCAATTCCAGGGAAACTGTTTGGGATTCGGTGTGGTTAATGTAGTTTACAACACCTGCTGTCGCTAACAGTGCAGTGCAGATAACAGCAGCGACCTTTCGCTTGTGTAAAAGTACCATAAGATACCTCCTTTCTGTTTTAGGTGATTGGCTGAAAAACTACCTCTACCGTGTGGAGGGGAGCACCCAATGCTTGTGCTGCCCCGCGGCACAGGGTATCTGCCAGTGATGCTTGATAAGGGGAGAAGCAAAACACACTGACGCCTTTAATGTTTGGTTGACTCCTTTTTTTTACAAGGATGTTTTTATTGCTGTCTAAGGTAGGCTTTGTTTCTTTTTGAGATTGTGTGATATCCTTTTGTGTCTGGGTAGAAATGTTTTCTTCTTGTATCACTTCAATTTCTCCGCTGTCGGCATAAGTAATCAATACCCGAACCTTGCAGCCAACCAGCTTGGTGAGAAGCTTTTCCAGCTCTTTTTTTGTTTGGTCTGTCTGATTTATCATATTCACCTGCGGGTCGGAAAATGCCTGCTTTTTTTCAGGGGATGGCAAAAGCAGTAAGATGGCACCTGCCAGAAATAATAATACAATGAAAGCAGACTTGTTTTTCACCTTCAGGTTCAGCTTACTCTGCAGTTGGTTGAGCCACTTCATAAGGGAATGCTCCTTTCAGAATGGTATGGATTGTTTCGGGACTTTCTTTGGTCTGGATGCGGACTGTTTCGATTTCGTATGTGGGAGAAAGCACAGCTGTAACCGACTCATAGGACACATTCTTTTCCGAAAGCATTCTGCCTACTTCCGTTTCAATATCGGTTTCGTATCTTGAAAGCAACAGGTTTTCTCCGCTTGTTGTTACCGCTTCCTCCGGAAAATCGGGCAGTGAGACATCTGTATGGAGTAAGCCCGATAATAAAAACCCAAATACAAAAAGACTCACGGCAAATTGAATATATTTTTTGTAAGCTTCTCCGATAAGAAGCTCTTTTAAAAATTCGCTGACTAAAATAATCAGCACCATCGCTTTCAGCGGTGTCATCAGTTGTCCCATAGCTTTGTTCCCTTCTACAGTCCCATTAAAATCATAATACCCAGGATAGAAAGCATAGAGACTGTTCCTAAAATTCCGCATAGCATTCCCAATGTGGTGCTTGCATTTTCATAAAATCCGGTAGTTTTTTGGTCGCTTAACAGGCAGGATAAGACACACAGCAGTTGAAACAGTAAAAATCCTGCAAGAATTTTTAGAATCGGCACTAAAAACGTGTAGCAAAGTACCAAAATGCCGGCCAGGCCTGCCTGGGCTTTGATTTGGGAGACAGTCTGAATGAGATATTCTCCGGAGTCTGCAATCACGCCGCCTAAAAACGGAATACAATTTCCCAGTGCCATTTTTGCGGTCTTGATGGTTAAATCATCTGCAGATTTTGACACTGAGGTAATCACGCCTAAGACTGTAATAAAGATGCCAACCAGCAGAGGCAGCGCGGTTTTAATCAAAGTGGAGAGGGTGGATTTTAAGGCAGAAAAATAATCTTTTTCCAAAAGTGCGGAAATCACAGAAAACAAAAAGTATAACAAAATTCCGGGAAAAAAGAATTTTTGAATGGCAAAGGTAAGAAGATTGATAAAGCCCAGAATAAAGTAAGTGCTTTTTGCTGCTGTTAACACCCGGCCGCCGTTGGCAACAAGTCCCGTCAGTGCCGGGATGGTGAGATAGTTAAATTCTGACAAATGGGTAATCATATCCTCTGCTGCTTGTGCCAGCTCGGAAAAAATACCGCCTGCCGTAACGGCAGTCACCGAAAAGCATCCCAGCGATACGGTTCTGTCCAGACTGTGTGGAAATTCCATGCAGTTTTTCATACCCTGAAGAATCAGCACGAAGAATAGCAGAGGGAACCCGGTTGCCATGGTTTTCAGTTCGTTAAAAAACACACCCCAGATATTGGAAAGAATCCGTTTGAGAGAAAACCCTTCCTTCATTTCCTGTCGGAGGGTATCGGCATCGTCCTGTGCCAGCTCTAAAATTTCCTCGGTAGGGTTATGAATTTCTTGTCCGTATACGGAGCAAACACATAGTGATAGCAATAAAATCAGGAGAACACCTGTTTTTAAAACAGTGCCCATACAGTGTCCACCACCTTTCCCACCAATGGTAAAATCATTACAAAAATGATAATTTTAGCGGCAAATTCTGCTTTTTTTGCAATGGCGGTTTCGCCGGCATCGGCAATCACGTTGGTGAAATATTCTGCCAATATTCCGATACCGCAGATTTTTAATACCAATTTTACAGATTCAGAATCCATCCCCGTGGAGGAGACAATGGATTTCACCTGAAAAATCACTTCCCGAATGTTGTCCGAAACCAAAAGAAATATTAAAATTCCCGTGGCAAGAGATACTAAAATGGAAAACTGCGGTGTTCGTTCTTTTAAGAAGACCGCGATGATTGCACCAATGAGTGCAATTCCCAGAATTTTTGCAATCGTATCCATATACGGTCTCCTTTCGTTTTTTTTAAAATCCAAAAAGATTTTTGATGGTATCAAACAAATAGGCAATTTCCTGCACAATTACAATCAAAACCACAACCAGACCTGCCAGTGTTACCATGGTGGCTTGCTCGTCCCGTCCTGATTTGGTCAGCAGTTGATTGAGAATTGCAACAATGATGCCGATGGCGGCAATTTTAAAAATCAGTTCTACATTCATGGAAACATCCCTCTTATAATAACAAAATCATTGCGGCGGCACTGATGCCGCCAACCGTTCCCACTGTCAGCTGACGGTGGGCTTTACATTCTTCTTTTTCTTCGATATAGTATTCTTCCAGACGGGTTTGTACCCGATGATACAGCTCTTCCGTGGGGGTTCGTTTTTCCAGTCCCAGCTCAGACAGATAGCTTACAACCAATTCTTTGGGTGCTGTTTCAACAGAGGCTTCGGCTTCGATGGCGAAAAGAAGTGCTTTTCTGATTCCCAGCCTGTCTTTTTCGGTGAGAAACCGGGTTCTTATGTCGTGAAGCGGGAAAAGGCCTTTTAAACGGCGAAGCACAGCTTCCTCCAGAGGCAGCTTCCAATCGGTAACATCATACGTCAGATTCCGCAAAAATTCCATCAGAGCAGAGAGGGTTTCCAACCGTTTTTTCTTTTGTCGGTTGAGTAACAAAATCAGGGAAACAGTGCCGCAAAGCATGAGAATAACACCAAAAATCTTGTTCACTGGGTTTCCTCCTCCCGGGTTCTGATTACCTCAATTCGGTTTTTGGGATTTTTTGCAGATAAATAAATATAATAGTCAAACACCTGTTCTTCTTCCAGCTTTTTAATCTTTTTTTTAAAGTCTCCCTGGATGTCTCCGTGTACGGTGGCAAAAATTGTTATCCCGGCATAGGCAGCACAAAGCAGTGCCTCTATATCCTCCGCGGAACCAATTTCATCCACCACAATTAAATTGGGGGATAAGCTTCTTACTGCCCGTTGTATGCCGTCCGGCTTGTGATATCCGTTTAAAATATCTGTCCGCATTCCCAAATCCTTTTGAGATGCCCCTCGGTATACACCGCCCAGCTCACTGCGTTCATCAATGACGGCAACCTTACTGCCTGCCCTGGAATCAGAAGCCTGACGCGTCAGGTCGCGGAGCAACGTGGTTTTTCCGCATCCCGGCGGTGATATCAGCAGGATTCCGGGTAGCTTTTCCTGCTGTAACAAAGGAAATAGAGGGTCTGCACAGCCGTTGATTTCTTTGGCAATACGGAAATTTAAAGAAGAAATTTCTCTTATATCCGACAGGGTACCATTCTGGTACACCCCTGTTCCGCAAACTCCCACACGATGACCGCCTTCTAAAGTGAAATATCCGTTTTTCATTTCGTCAAAATACGTGTACGGAGAGCTTTTGGTCAGTCTGTCCAGCAATTCTTCTAAGAAAAGCTTGTCACACAAAACGGGAGAAATGGTTTCTTCGGTTGCAGATAAAAACATTACTTTTTGATTCCGTCGAAAACGGATTTCCTCAGTGTCGGAGGCAAAGTAGGGATGCAGAATTTCCGGCAGGTAGGCTTTGATTTCTTCGTTTATCATACACATCCTCCTTTTTTTATCACTATATGTGAGGCTGTCCGTACTTATGACAGATTGTCTCTCTTTCTTTTTATGAAAAAAAGTCAAAGAGAATTGACTTTTTTTACAAATTATAGTATAATGCAAGATGAATATTTATTGCTGATGCATTTCGTTGTATGTATAAAAGAAAAAGGAGAAAAGAATGAAATCGTTTGAAATTATCTTGGCATCCCAATCCCCCAGACGAAAAGAATTGCTGGAAAAGCACGACATTTCGTTTCGCGTGTTTGTTACTGATGCGGATGAAACTGTGACAGAACCTATGTCGCCGTCAGAATTGGTGGCAGAATTATCTTACCGTAAGGCAGAAAGTGCAGCGAGACAGTTTCAGACTCAGAATGTGTTTGTGATTGCTGCAGATACCGTAGTTGCACTGGAAAATGAAATTTTCGGAAAACCCAAAGATGAGCAGGATGCTTTTTTGATGCTTTCCAAGCTGAGCGGTAAGGCACACAGTGTGTTCACGGGGGTTACCCTGGCAACAGTTACCCAAGGGGAACCAATATATCGGAAAATGGTTTGTGAAACCAAGGTGTATTTCAAACCATTAACCGAATCGAAAATCCGGGAGTATATTGCAACAAAAGAGCCATTCGATAAAGCCGGAAGTTATGCTATTCAGGGGATTGCTTCTGAATTTGTGGAGAAAATTGAGGGAGATTTCGATAATGTTGTCGGGCTCCCTGTGGGAGAAATTTTACCTTTTATCAGAGAAGTGCAAAATTAAAAAAAAGGGGGGCTTTTTTTGGATTTTATTTCTTATCACAAAACAAAGCTGAAGGAAGAATTTGTCATAAAAAACATCTTTACCATTCACTATCTGGAATACACAAAGGATTTTAAATTTACGGGAGAAGCGCACGATTTTTGGGAATTCTTATATGTAGATAAAGGAGAAATCAATGTGATTGCAGGGGATACCACCCACCGTTTGCAAAAAGGGGAGGTGGTGTTCCATCAGCCGAATGAATACCATAATGTATTTTCAAACGGAGTGATTGCACCCAATATTGCCATCGTTTCCTTTGAGTGCAAATCGAAAGCGATGCAGTTTTTTAAAAACAAGGTATTTCATGTCACAAAGGAAGAAAAAAATTTGCTTTCCTCCATTATTAAAGAGGGAGCAAAAGCCTTTTCAACCGACCTCAACGACCCTTACGCAGGCAGCCTGACCCGAAGAGAAGATGCCTTTTTCGGGGCAGAGCAGATGATTCTTCTGGGGCTTCAGCAGTTTTTGCTGTCCTTATACCGCAGTAATGCTATTTCGGGAGCAAGAAAGGATTCTCTTTCTGTTTTAAAGGAGAGAATGGATAACGACATTGTAGAGGATGTCATTGAATTTTTAAACGAAAATATCGGAAATCCCTTGTGCTTTGACGATGTTTTAAGATACTCCAAAACCAGCGGAACAGGCTTGAAAATGCTCTTTAAAGAGAAAACGGGAATGGGAGTTATGCAGTACTTTAATCTTTTGAAAATTGACCGTGCCAAAATGCTCATCCGGGAGGATAATTATAATTTTACACAAATTGCAGGTATTTTAGGTTACGACAGTATTCACTATTTTTCCAAGCAATTTAAAAAAATCACACAAATGACGCCGTCTGAGTATGCATCCTCGGTGAAAATCGTGTTGCAGTAGTCTTGCAGTTGTTGTAATACAAATGAAAAAAAGAAGAATAAATTTTCCAAAATCTATTGAAAATTTCGGATACGTATAGTATAATATAACGGAATACATATGAGCGCACGAAAGTGCAAGGAGGAATTATTATGAAAAAGGCATTACTATTTGTTCTGGCAGCAGTTATGGTGCTGTCTATGTTCGCAGGCTGTACCGGCGGCGAAAAAAACACTCTGACTATGGCAACCAACGCAGAATTTCCGCCCTATGAATATATGGAAGATGGAAAAATCGTTGGAATTGATGCGGAAATCGCACAGGCAATCGCAACCAAACTGGGCAAGGAATTAAAAATTGAAAATGTTGATTTTGATTCTTTAATCCCCGGTGTTCAGACCGGTAAATACGACTTCGTTATGGCTGGTATGACTGTAACCGACGAAAGAAAAGAACAGGTTGACTTCACTCAGACCTATGCAACCGGCGTTCAGGTTATCATCGTAAAAGATGGCTCTGCTATTACCACTGCTGATGATCTGTTTAAAGATGGTGCAAACAACAAAATCGGTGTTCAGCTGGCTACCACCGGTGATTTATACTGCACCTGGGATATCGAAGATGAAGGCTTAGGCACTGTGGAAAGATACAACAAAGGTGCAGATGCGGTTATGGCACTGACCTCCGGCAAGGTTGACTGTGTGGTTATTGATAATGAACCTGCAAAAGTGTTTGTTCAGAACAACCCCGGCTTAAAAATCTTAGACACCGAATACATTACCGAAGATTATGCAGCAGCAGTTTCCAAAGACCAGCCCGAATTGAAAGCTGACATCGACAAAGCTCTGGGCGAACTGATTGCAGACGGTACTGTAAAAACCATTATCGAAAAATACATTCCTGCTGAATAATTTTCAGCGAAAAAAACAAGTATTTACAGTAAGACAACGTCAATCGCGGGGAAGCTCCCTGCGGTTGACGATTGTCCTTTTCTTGAAAGGAAACAGACGCTATGCCGGAATGGATTCTAAAACTGCAAAAGGATTTTATCACCGCATTTATTGAAGACAACCGCTGGAAATATCTGGTGGAAGGGATTCAAAATACTATAATCCTCACATTTTTCGCCTTGATTTTAGGGGTTGTGCTGGGGGTTGTAATTGCGGCGGTCAGAACCACATATGATAAACAGTATGACGAGCTTAAGAACCCTGTGGGAAGATTTTTTTTGGCAGTGGGCAATTGGTTTTGTAAGGTGTATCTCACTGTCATTCGCGGAACTCCCGCTATGGTGCAGATTCTCATTATCTTTTTCGTCATTATGGCAAGCTCGGATAATAAGATGCTGTGCGGAATTATCGCATTTGGTATCAATTCCGGTGCTTATGTTGCAGAAATCATTCGCGGCGGTATTATGAGTATTGATGACGGGCAGACCGAAGCCGGTCGCTCTCTTGGTCTCAATTATGTGCAGACCATGTGGTTTATCGTGCTTCCTCAAACCTTTAAAAACATCTTACCTGCACTGGCAAATGAATTTATCGTGTTGCTTAAGGAAACTGCAATCGCCGGCTACGTTGGGGTAACAGATTTAACCCGTGGAGCTAACATCATCCGCGGAATTACATATCAGAGCTTGTTCCCTCTGTTGGCAATTGCAGTGATATACCTTGTGATGGTAATGTTCTTTACCTGGCTGGTAGAGCTTTTGGAAAGGAGATTGAGAAAGAGTGAACGATAAAAAGCTGATTCGCGTTTCCGGCTTGAAAAAGCACTATAAAGACGGAACAATCAAAGCATTGAACGGAGTAGATTTGGAAGTGTCCAAAGGGGAAGTGATTGTAATTATCGGCCCTTCCGGATGCGGAAAATCCACCTTTCTCCGTTCCTTGAATTTACTGGAAATTCCCAACGGCGGGCATATTTATCTGGAAGATACCGATATTACCGACCGTAAGGTGAATATCAATTATCACAGACAAAAGGTGGGAATGGTGTTTCAGCACTTCAATCTGTTCCCCAATATGACGATTTTACAAAATATGACCTTAGCACCGGTTCAGCTGAAAAAAGCAACCAAAGAAGAAGCACAGAAAAAAGCTATGGAGCTTCTTCGTGTGGTAGGCCTGGAGGACAGAGCGGAAGCTTATCCCAATCAGCTTTCCGGCGGACAGAAACAGCGTGTTGCCATTGTGCGTGCTCTTTGTATGGAGCCGGAGGTTATGCTGTTTGATGAACCTACCTCGGCATTAGACCCTGAAATGGTAGGCGAAGTGCTGGATGTTATGAAAAAACTGGCGTCCGAGGGTATGACAATGCTTGTGGTAACTCACGAAATGGGCTTTGCCCGCGAGGTTGCCGACCGGGTTATCTTTATGGATGAGGGTGTCATTATGGAGCAGGGCACTCCGGAAGAAATTTTTAACAACCCTCAGAATGAAAGAACCAAAGCATTTCTCAATAAAGTCTTATAAATTTGCATATTCTGTAACTGATGCCTGCACCAAGAAAGCAGGGAGAAGTTGTTCGATAAAAAAATGTGACAGAAAGGATGGTAAAATTATGCCGTTAAAAAAATTAACAGACGTAGGCGATATTACAATTACCGAGAAAGCCATTGAGGAAATTGCCGGCTATGCGGCAACTCATTGCTATGGCGTGGTTGGTATGTGTGAAAAAAGCAAAGCAGAAGTATTAAAACGAGTATTCGGCGGAGAAAGCTTAAGAAAAGGAATTAAGGTCTCTTGCCGTGACGGTGCGGTGAGCATCGAAATTCACATTAAAGTCAGCTATGGTGTGAACATCAAAGCACTGTGTGAAAATGTAAAAACCGATATCACTTATGCTGTGGAAACAATGACACAGACCAAAGTAAAGAATGTTACCGTTTGTGTTGACGATATCGTGGTTAACAAATAACAGCCGGTATCAACTTTTTTAAAGAGGAGAAACATTTCATGAATAAATTGATTGGTGGAGAATTGCTTGCCAATATGCTTCAGGCAGCAAAAATCCATTTATGCAACAACAAGGAAGAACTCAATGCATTGAATGTATTTCCGGTGCCGGATGGCGATACCGGAACCAATATGTCTATGACGTTCACTTCTGCGGCATCTGCTGCACACAGCAGAAAAGAATCTGCCGGCAGCGTATTGGATGGGGTTTCTATGGCGGCACTTCGTGGTGCAAGAGGAAACTCCGGTGTTATTTTGTCTCAGATTTTACGTGGTATGGCAAAAGCTGCAAAAGGAAAAGACGAGCTGGATGTCTCTGATATGGTGAATGCATTCCGTTTGGGAGCAAAAACCGCTTACGAAGCGATTATGAAGCCCACTGAGGGAACTATTCTTACCGTCATTCGTATGACTGCAGAGCATCTGGAAGAAAAACAGGAAGAAATTACCGATTTGGATATGCTCTTTACCGAAGCTGTAACAGCCGCTTTTGATGCATTGGCGCAGACTCCTGAAATGCTGCCCAAGCTGAAGCAGGCAGGGGTAGTAGACTCCGGCGGAAAGGGAATCTGCTATATCATTGAAGGTATGGCAGAGTACTATAAAACCGGTGTTATGCCGGAAGAAACTGTTTTTGAAGCAGAAAAAACTGCGGAAGTATTTGTAGACAATCACGAAAATGTAACCTTCCAGTATTGTACGGAGTTTATTATTCAGAATCCCGAACGGAAAAAGAATGAGCTGACCAAGCGCTATGAGGGCTTAGGTGACAGCATCGTTGTGGTTGCGATGGAGGATATCATCAAGGTGCATATCCACACCAATGACCCCGGGATTGTGATTTCCGAAGCACTGAAAATCGGTAGCCTCATTGATATTAAAATTGACAATATGAAATATCAGAATGAAAAGATTCAAAGTGTTATTCCCAAGGAACGCCAGCCCTATTCCTTTGTTGCTGTTGCGGCAGGAGAAGGATTTTCCAATATCTATAAAGAGCTTGGAATTGAACATATCGTGTCCGGCGGCCAGTCTATGAATCCGTCCTCCGATGATATTTTAAATGCGGCAAACCGCACCAATGCCGATGTGGTTTATGTGTTCCCCAACAATAAAAATATCATTTTGGCGGCAGAGCAGGCGGCAGAGCTTTACGATGGTAAAATGGTGGTAATTCCCACCAAGAATATGTCGGATGTATTGCCGTGTATGGTAGGCTTTGATGAGGGAGCATCTCCTGAGGATAACTTAGCCACTATGAAAGATATTATTTCGTCTTTGAAATCTGCACAGATTACCTATGCGGTAAGAGATTCTGTGTTTGATAGTATCGAAATCAAAGAGGGCGAAATTATGGGTTTAAGCGGCAGTGCGATTCTGACCAAGGGCAAGGATGCCAATAAGGTTTGTGCTGCAGTGATTGATAAATTGAATGATGACAGCGTTTCTATGGTTACTGTTTATGCCGGTGCAGATATCAACGGTGAAGAAATGGATGAACTGGAAAAAATGCTGACCAAAAAGTACAAAAATATCGACTTTTCTTTCTATCGTGGAGACCAGCCGGTATACTACTATTTCGTATCTTTGGAATAATCTTTGAAAGCTTATTTTAAAATAGGGGAAACAAGGTAGGAAAAGGTGACACAATGGATTTGTTTCAGATGCCGATTTCCAATTTATCAGGAGTTTCCAATGCCAGGCTGATGTATTTTCAGAAGCTTGGCATTTTTTCGGTTGGGGATTTGCTTTATTTTTTTCCGAAAAGTTACGAAAACCGAATGAATCAGAAATATATTGCCGAGCTTTCAGACGAGGAAACCGCTACGGTTACTGTTCGGATTTTAGAGGTTTCTTCCCGTAGAGTACGGCAGAATCTTACCTTGATTTCTGTGATGGCAGAGGATGAAACGGGGAGTTTAAAGCTCACCTTTTTCAATCAGAAATATTTAATCAACAGTTTAAAGGCAGGGCAAGAGATTACGGTGTTCGGGAAAGTCAGCCGCCGTATCGGCTATTTTGAGATGACAAATCCCTCTATTCAAAAATCTACAAAGGGCGGCAATTTTTCAGAAAATTATATTCCGAAATATCCGCTGACCAAGGGATTAACGCAAGGAGTTGTGCAAAAAGCGGTTGCCGATGCATTGACTGTGGCGAAAGAACACATCGGAGAAACCCTTTCCATGGATATCCGCAAAAAATATCACCTCTGTGAACTGCTTTATGCCCTCCAGAATATCCATTTTCCCACCGGAGAACAGGAACTTTCTGCGGCAAAAAAACGACTTGCCTTTGAGGAATTGTTTTATTTGATGCTGGGGTTGGGAAAACTGAAGTTACAGCAGAAAAAAGTGGCGGGCCCCAAGCTTGTAAACTATAAAATTGCAGAAGAATTTGCAGACAAACTACCCTTTCCCTTAACCGATGCACAAAAGAGAGTCACCCGTGAAATCTGCAATGATTTTAAACAAGGGTATCAGATGAACCGTCTCGTGCAGGGAGATGTAGGAAGCGGAAAAACCATGGTTGCTGCAATGGCAATGCTCATTTGTGCCAAAAGCGGCTATCAGGCAGTGCTGATGGCTCCCACCGAGATACTCGCCCGACAGCATTATGAAGGATTAAAACCTTATTTTGACGAGTTTGGAATATCAGTGGAATTGCTGGTTTCTTCTATGAAAAAGAAAGAAAAAACGGCCGTGCAGACAGGACTCCAATCGGGAGAAATTTCTCTCGTGATTGGTACACACGCCCTGATTTACGATACCGTGGAGTTTCAAAAGCTGGGGCTGGTTATCACCGATGAACAACATCGTTTTGGGGTAAAAGCCCGTTCCCGTCTTACCGAAAAAGGAGAAAATCCCCATTGTCTGGTTATGACGGCAACACCGATTCCCAGAACTTTAGCATTGATTATCTACGGAGATTTAGACGTTTCGGTGATTGATGAGCTTCCGAAAGGAAGAATCCCCATCAAGACAAAAATCGCAAACGAAAATCAGCGTGGTCTGGTGTATGAATTTGTGGCAAAAGAACTGTCGCAGGGAAATCAGGCATTTGTGGTTTGTCCTCTTATTGAAGAAAGTGATGCACTGGATGCTGAAAACGCCATCCGCGTGCAGGAGGAACTACAGAAAACCTACTTAAAAGACTATCGAATTGGGCTGTTACACGGAAAAATGAAAGCGGACGAAAAAGATGATGTGATGAATCGCTTTGTAACAGGTGACTACGATGTTTTGGTGTCCACTACCGTGGTGGAGGTTGGGGTAAACGTTCCCAATGCCACGGTAATGGTGATAGAAAATGCAGAACGGTTTGGTTTGGCAAGCCTCCATCAGCTTCGTGGCCGTGTGGGCAGAGGGCAGAAAAAGTCTTACTGCTTTTTGAACCTTGCCGACCAAAAAGCACGAAAGCGGTTGGAAATTATGGAAAAAACCACTGACGGCTTTCAAATCAGTGAGTTTGATTTGAAGCACCGGGGACCGGGAGAATTTTTTGGTACTCGTCAGCACGGGCTTCCTTCCACCAAGCTTTCTAACCTGACTTACTCTATGGAAACGGTTCGTCTTGCAAAAGAAGCGGCAGAAGCGATACTTTTGGAGGATGCGGAGCTTATCTTGCCCCAAAACAAACAGATTGCCCAGGGGGTTAAAAAAATGTTTGACCGGCATTCTTATGTGAGTCAGTTATAAATTAAAGTTTTTGCCCGTAAAACAAGGCAACATCTTCCAAAAAGATTGACTTTTTTGGAATTATCATATACAATATAATGAATAACGAGATATCAAAAGGATGATGATTTTTTGAAAAATAAGCTGCAAGAACGGTCTGCTCTTTTTTTTCAGTTTGTTTTTTTGATGGGTTCCCTTTGTGCCACCGTGGCATCCTTGGTGGTATGCGGTATTGCAGCATTGCACGATGGGAATGTTTCTATGACGGTAACGGCGGTGTATGCACTCTTGTTTTTCGGTGCTTCTTTGTTGTTCTACCGCTGGTTTACCACAAAATGCTATGGCTTGTTTCTTAGTTTGGTTCTTTGCTTTGTGCTTCGTCTTGTTTTTGTATTTGTGATGAAGCTGGAACCCTTTTCAGACTTCCGGCTGTATCACGGGATGGCATCGGCGATAGCAAACGGGCAACCGCTTTTTTCTCAGTACGGAGCGGTGTTTCCTCATACCGTTGGGTTTTCCTGGGTGATTAGCCTGGTGTACCGGCTATTTGGAGAACATCCGATTTTTATACAACTTTTCAATGTGTTGGCAGAAACGCTGACGGCATACCTTTTATACCTGTCTTGCAATGAGCTTTTTGGAAACAGAGTCGGGATTCTGACTTCGTTTTTATACGGAATTTCTCCTGCGTTTATTTTTTATTCCGAATTGAGCGCAACAGAGATTCCCTTTACGCTTCTCCTTTCGTTACTTTTGTATCTTATAATTTTGTATACCAAGAAGCAAAAAATGCGGTATGCGGTGTTGTTCGGCGTTCTTGCCGCCGTGGGAAATGCCATTCGCCCTATGGGGTTTTTGTTGCTATTGGTGTTTGGGTTATACAGTATATGCTTTCTTAGCGGAAAACGGCGATTTTTCGCAGTTTCTGCAACTATTATTTGTTATCTCATTGTGTGGGAAAGTCTTTGGCACGGCATTTCTTTTGTCAACGGGCAGGAGATTGCAAAAGCACCTGTGGGATACAATCTTTATATCGGCTCAAACTATGAATACTCGGGAAAGTGGAATCCGACGGATTATGCTCACGCAAATGAGCTGATCTATAGGGAAAATCTTCCTCCTGATGTCTTTCATCAAACCTTGCAGAGGGAGGCGGTTTTACGATATCAAAAAAACGGCATCCGTAAAAATCTGGAGCTGTTTTTGCAGAAATTTTCCGTGCTATGGGGCAGTGAAATGCTTCCCTGCGATTATTTGAACCGTTCCGGAGAGTTTGCCCGGGTGGATGCAGTTTTTCACACCAAAAACGTTGCCAATGGATTCCACTGGTTTTTATTGCTGAGTGTTTTAATGGGAAGCGTACCCAAAAGAAAATCATATAACACGGGAGTGTTTTTTATTGTATTATTTGTGCTGGGGCTTACGGCACAGCATTTGATTGCCGAAGTGCAGGAACGGTATTCTTATCCTGCTCTGGCACTTTTGATGTGTGTTGCGGCATACGGCATAACAAGATGTTACGAAAAGGGGGCGAAGCTCTTTGTTCAAGCGACTTCGGGAAGATATCAGAGCGGTGATGGAGAAAGACCCTGCCGCTAAAAATGTAATAGAGGTGTTTTTGCTTTGTCCGGGCATTCATGCGCTGTTCTGGCATCGGGCAGCTCATCGGCTGTATCAGTGGCGGTTGTTCTTTATCGCAAGATGGATTTCTCAGACGGTGCGACTGTTTACGGGCATTGAAATTCATCCGGGTGCAAAAATCGGACACGGCGTGATGATTGACCATGGGATGGGAGTCGTGATTGGAGAAACTGCTGAGGTTGGTGACGGATGTACCATTTATCAGAATGTAACCTTAGGCGGTACAGGGAAGGACACCGGAAAGCGTCACCCCACCATCGGAAAAAATGTTATGATTGGAAGCGGTGCAAAGGTGCTTGGCCCCTTTACCGTTGGAGATAATTCCAAAATTGCTGCCAATGCGGTGGTGCTTCGGGAGGTTCCGGAAAACAGCACTTGTGTGGGCGTTCCGGCAAGAATTGTGGTGCGGAATAATGTAAAGGTTTCTGCCACCGATTGGCAGATGGACCAGACTCACATTCCGGACCCCTTATCTCAGGAGCTTTGCAGAATGCTTGCCCGCATTGAAAAAATTGAGGCAGCACAGAATATGAATAAAGGAGAGTAAGCTATGAAAATTTTTAATACATTAACCATGCAGAAAGAAGAATTTAAGCCGCTGGAGGAAAATAAAGTTAAAATTTACGCCTGCGGCCCTACCGTATACAACTATTTCCATTTGGGGAATGCTCGTCCGTTTATCATTTTTGACACTTTGAGAAGATATTTTGAATATCGTGGCTACGAAGTGAAATTTGTGCAAAATTTCACCGATATTGACGATAAAATGATTAAACGTGCTAACGAAGAGGGAATTACCGTTCGGGAGCTGGCTGACCGTTTTATCAAGGAATATTATACCGATGCCAAGGGCTTGGGAGTAAAAGAAGCGGATGTTCATCCCAGAGCAACCGATGTGATTCCTCAGATTATCAAAATGTGCGAAACTCTCATTGAAAAGGGCTATGCCTATGAGAAAAACGGAGATGTTTATTTTGAAACCAAAAAATTCAAGCCCTATGGGAAATTGTCTCATCAGCCTTTGGAGGATTTGGAAGCTGGGGCACGTATCAATGTGAATGAGGATAAAAAAGACCCCATGGATTTTGCAATCTGGAAATCCAAAAAAGAGGGGGAACCGGCATGGGAATGTCCCTGGGGCGAAGGCCGTCCCGGCTGGCATATCGAATGTAGCGCCATGGTCAATGAATATTTAGGAAAAACCATTGATATTCATTGCGGCGGTAAGGATTTATCTTTCCCGCATCATGAAAATGAAATCGCTCAGTCCGAAGCGGCAAATGGTGTTCCTTTTGCTAATTACTGGATGCACAACGGGTATATCAATATTGACAACCGCAAGATGTCAAAATCCTTGGGCAATTTCTTCACTGTTCGCGATTTGGCAGAAAAATTCCCTTATGATGTGCTGCGTTTCTTTATGCTTTCCGCTCATTACAGAAGTCCCATCAACTTCTCCGATGACCTTTTAGAGCAGGCAAAAACAGGCTTGAACAGAATTGTTACCTGCATTAACAATCTGGAATTTTTAAAAGATAAAGTGGCAGACGCGGCAGTAACAGAGGAACAGACCGCAGCGCTGAACGGATATCGTCAGAAATTTATTGACGCTATGGATGACGATTTGAATACCGCGGAAGCTATCGGCATTATTTTTGAATTGGTTCGTGACATAAACACCGAAACCAAAGAAAATGCCACTAAGGGCTATGTGGATGCTGCCTACAGTGTGTTAAAAGAGCTGACCGGTGTTTTAAATATTGCCCGTCAGGAAGAAGAATCCGATGTGGATGTGGCACTTGTTGAAGCAAAAATTCAGGAGCGTACCGCCGCGAAAAAAGAGAAAAATTTTGCAAGAGCTGATGAAATCCGTGCAGAGCTTCTTGCAATGGGCATTGTGATTGAAGATACCCGTGAGGGGGTAAAATGGCATAAAGCAGACTAAATCTGCCATTGTGATTTAAAAAATGTAAGAATTTTCATAAAATCACTTGAAAAGTTTCGGGAAATAGTGTATAATGTTTCCTGATAGAATCAAAGCTATAAACAGAAAGTAGGTGAATCAAATGCCGGCTCAGGATATGGGAGCAATGCTCAGCTCTTTTTTACCGCTGATTATTATGATTGTGGTATTCTATTTTCTGATTATTATGCCTCAGAAAAAGAAAGATAAAAAGTTTAAAGCAATGGTTGCCGCTTTGGAAAAAGGCGATACCGTTATCACCATTGGGGGAATTGAGGGTAAGGTGTCTCAGATTAAAGATACTACCATTACCTTAGAAGTAGGTGCAGATAACACCAAAATCGTATTCCACAAATGGGCAATTAAAGATGTTATGCAAAAAGAAAAAGCATAAAAATGAGAGCTTCCTCCTATAATGATAGTATCATACTGTCAGAGGGAGGGAACAAACATGAATCAACCCGAAAAAGAAGGTGTATCTTCGGTGAGTAAACGAATTTTAGGTGCTGTTATAGTCGGCTGGTTGTTTTTATTTGCCGGAGTTCTTCTGTCGGCGTTTGTGTTCCATATTTTTTCACTGCCGGAGGGAGCGATTCCCTGGGTGAGTGCCATTCTCTGCTACATAGCAGCATTTCTCAGCGGCTATCTTGCTGCAAAGGGTGTAAAGCAAAAAGGCTTTTTAAAAGGGCTTTGGGCAGGTGTGTTGTTTGTTGTTGTTTATTTGATTGTGGCACTTTTGATGCAGTCACAGGTTAAAATCTGGAATACAATTATCCTGCTTGTGCTTTCTGTGTTTGGAGGCATTGTGGGAATCAATCAGAAAACAAAAGCAAAAAGTAAGAAAGGAATTTTAAGACGATGAAACAGATTAAAACCTTAACCACCAAAAATTTAGCAGAAAACTTAGCAAAAAAAGGTTGTGGCGAATGTCAGACTTCTTGCCAGTCCGCTTGTAAGACTTCCTGCACCGTTGCAAACCAGAAATGCGAACAGAAATAAGAAAATAAGCTTGAGTAAAAGACGGGTTTTTCCCGTCTTTTTTCATACAGAGGAAATGACTATGACAAAAGAGGAATTGCGAATTCAGTTACAAAAAAAACGAGACCTTCTTCTGGATAACGAAGCAGAATCCCGAAAAATTGCAGAGAAAATTCTCCATGCCCCCTTTTTTGGGGAGGCGGTTTCCGTTATGCTCTACCGCTCGGCAAGAAGCGAAGTGATAACCGATTATTTATGGCAAAAATGTATGGAAGCAGGGAAAATTTGTCTGTTTCCCAAATGCATTTCCAAAACGGAAATGATAGCCGTAAAAGCGGATAGCTCCGGAGACTTTCAGGAAGGCAGATACGGCATTTTTGAGCCGATTTCCGATGTTTCTTATCCGAAAGAGCAGATTGATTTGATTATAGTACCCGGTCTGGGCTTTGACAAAAGAAAATATCGCATCGGATACGGGGCAGGGTATTATGACCGTTATCTTTCGGATTACAGCGGTATTACGGTTGGGCTATGCCGTGAGGAATTGCTGACGGAATCGGTGTTGCCTGATGTGTATGATGTGAAATTATCCTTTATTGCAACACAAAAAGAGATTTTTTAAAACAAGCTACTGGTAAATTTAATAATTGCCATTGAATTTTTTTGGTAAAAGTGACAATTTGTAAAGAATTCACAGTAAACTATTGAAAAAAATCGTCGTTTTTTGTATAATATTATTGAAATATTTCTTGTAAAAGGAGAGGAATTCAAAATGGAAAAACTGTTCAAATTGAAAGAACACGGCACTTCTGTCAGAACTGAAATTCTTGCAGGGATTACCACTTTCCTGGCAATGGCTTACATTCTGGCAGTTAACCCCAGCTATCTGGGCAACATCCCGGGTGCATCCCCGGCAGCTATCTTTATGGCAACTGCAATTTCCGCAGCAATCGCTACCATTTGTATGGCATTTTTTGCAAACTATCCGGTGGCTCTGGCATCCGGTATGGGGCTGAATGCATTCTTTGCTTTCACGGTTTGCGGTGCAATGGGTTGCTCTTATCAGGTTGCTTTAACCGCAGTTTTTGTTGAAGGTATTATCTTTATTGTTTTATCTCTGTTCAAGTTCAGAGAAGCACTGGTAAACAAAATTCCCACCAACTTGAAATTCGGTATTACCGCAGGGATTGGTTTGTTTATCACCATTATCGCATTGATTAACTCTAAAGTAATCGTTTCAGATCCTGCTACCACTGTGGCACTGGGAGATTTATCCTCTGTTCCCGTAATTTTATCTGTTGTCGGATTATTGATTATCGGCGTGCTTCAGTATAAAAAAGTACCCGGCGGCATTCTGTTGGGTATTATCGCTACCTGGATTTTAGGCATCATTTTTGAACTGGTTGGCTGGTATGTTCCGGATCCGGCAAATGGTGTTTATTCCGTAATTCCGTCCTTATCCTGGGATGCAATCAAATCCAACTTTGCAGCTCCTGCGCTGTTCCAGTTTGATTTTGGTTATGTTGTGAAAAACTTTGCTTCTTTTGCAATTGTTGTATTTACTTTCTTATATACCGATATTTTTGATACCGTTGGTACTTTAATCGGTGTAACTCAGAAAGCAGGTCTGACCAAAGAAGACGGTACCTTGCCCAATGCCGGCGGTGCTTTAATGGCAGATGCAGTTGGTACTGTTGTTGGTGCATGCTTAGGTACTTCCACTGTTACCAGTTATGTAGAATCTTCTGCAGGGGTTGCTGCAGGCGGTAAAACCGGTTTGACTGCGTTGACCACTGGTATTATGTTTATCATTGCAATTATTTTTGCACCCATTTTCCTGGCAATTCCCAGCTTTGCTACCACTCCGGCTATGCTGTATGTTGGTATCCTGATGCTTTCTGCCATCAAGAATATGGAATTTGAAGGGGATATTGCAGACGTTATCGGTGGCTTCTTAGCAGTAGTTATGATGCCCTTTGCATATTCTATTGCAACCGGTATTATGTTTGGTATCGTATCCTGGGTTATCTTAAAAGTAGTAACCGGTAAAATCAAAGATATCAGCGTAATTATGTGGATATCCTTTGCGTTGTTTGCTTGCTATATCGCAACACTTGTAATGTAAGATTGAAAGGTTGAATGTTTTATGGCATCTCATTACGAGATGGAAATTGCCGGTGTAACCCGGCAGCTTCCGCTTTGTCCCATCGGGGAGGATTTATATATCGGAGCTTTCATCATGTTTGGTGATGTGGAGCTGACCGAGTGCTGTGCACGGGAGCTTTTGAAAAAAGCACCGGAGCATGATGTGTTGATTACCGCAGAGGCAAAGGGGATTCCCCTTATTTGCGAAATGGCACGGCAGGAGGGCGTGAATCACTATGTGGTTGCACGAAAAGGTCCAAAGCTTTATATGAAGAATCTTCTCACAACAGATGTGGATTCTATCACCACAGCAAAAACGCAGACTCTTTGTATCGGAGAGAGGGAAACTGAAATGCTCCGGGGTAAACGCGTTTTAATTGTGGACGATGTTATCAGCACAGGGGAGTCTCTTTTAGCATTGGAAAAGCTTGTAACCCTTGCCGGCGGTAACATCGTGGGGAAAATGGCAGTTCTGGCAGAAGGAGATGCTATCGGCAGAGATGATTTAATCTATCTTGAGCCGCTTCCGCTCTTTCATAAAGATGGAACTGTAATTTCCTAAATGTATGTAAGGCAGTGATATTCCGATATCACTGCCTTTTTTTATATCACTAAGATGGAAAGAGGAAGCCTGATGCTTGTTAAGCTTCCCTATTTTTATTGTTTTTTTCTTCTGTGGGAAATGCTTGCTTTAAAAGAAGATAGGCATCAATACTCCCAGTTTTGAAAAAAAGATTCCAAAAATAATCACGATTTTGCATAGTATCCATCTCCTTAAAGTATTGTTTCTTTCCTCTGTATTGTGTCCCGAAAATTACAAATTTATAACACAATGACACGGTTGACATATATTGTTAATGAAAGAGGTGAGACAGATGAAAGGTGATTCTTCCTTATTATTTTTTATCTTGATTTTCTTATTATTATTTTATTAAAAAAACATAAAAAAAGGGATTGCAGCATACAATTATCAGTGAAATATCGGTTGTATCTGCAATCCCTCCATAAGATAAAGGAGACAGATTATGGCAGGATTAGAAGATTTCTTCAAAGGCTACAACCGGTCGCAGGTGGAGCAGGCGATGAAGCGTGCGAAAATGCTTTCCGAAAATCCGCAGGTGCAACAGGCATTTGCAAGGGTGGATCAGGAGGATATCATAAATATGCTCCGTAATTTAAGCAGCACCGATAAAAATGAACTGATGAAAACCTTTTTAAAATCAGAAAATCGTGAACTCGTGGAGTTGCTCAAAAAACTGAAGTAGAAAAATGCTTGGGAGGTGATACCATGGCAGAAATGGATAAAAATTCCATATTGGGGTTGCTGCAGGGTGTTCTGGGTGAAGAAAAAGCCAAGGAAGCAGGTCCTCTGATCCAATCCTTTTTATCAAATCAGGAGGAAAAAACTTCTGTTGGGCAGGTTTCTTCCGCCGGGCATAACAATGAATTTGCCGACACCGCTGCAATGATGCAGCAAATTTCCGGCATTATGAGCCGTTTCCAGGAGGCAAGGAACACCAAAGAGGCGGTTTTATTATCAGCACTTAAGCCTTATCTTCGTTCTCAAAGACAGCCGAAGGTGGATTCTTGCTTAAAAATTCTGCAAGCATATGAAGTGTTGAATACTATGAGAAAATCAAGAAAATATTTATAATGTTACATACAGAGGGGACTTTTCATGATGTATCAGTCTTTTCCGCAAACGGTTTACACCAAAAAAGAAAATGCAATGCCTCAAATGCCACTCCGGGACCCGCCGCAAAAAAAGAAACCGGGCCTGGGGTCATTGTTTTCGGGTCTGGAATCCGATGATATTATTTTAATCGGAATTATATTGATTCTCCTAAGTGAAGATTCGGATGATTTGATTCCTGTTTTGCTGCTTGCTTTTTTGCTGTTTTTTTAAAAAGCAGGTATAGGAGACACGAAAATTGCCCATACTGAAAATGAGAAAAGAAATTTATTTTTTTCTACAATCTTAAGAGGAGGCGTTTTCGTATGAACAATCAGGCAAACCGTTCCATCAAATGTACTGTTCAGCAGTGCAGACATCATTGCAACACAGAAAACTATTGTTCTCTGGATTGCGTAAGCATCGGTACTCACGAGGCTGACCCGACAATGGATCAGTGCACCGACTGCAAATCTTTCGCAAAGAAATAACTGTTTCATTTCAAACGAAAGGGCAGTATCAGCCCTTTTTACGACTTCAAATCCGTTTTTTCTACTTTATCTGCGGATGTTTTTACATCCGAATTAATTCATTCCCCAAAAAAGAACAGCTCATTTTCTATGGTGAGCTGTTCTTTTTTATGTAAAATCTGTGAAAATGGTATACAAATTCAAAACAATATGTTATACTGTTTGTAAGTATCGAAATAAAGGAATATAGAAAAATGATAAAACGACTCAAGACAATTTTTCTTGCTGTAGTAGTGCTTCTTTTTGTGGGGGTCATCAGCATTTTCGGTATTAGCTATTATGTAGAAACGGTAGGAAAAGCTTATTTATGTGAGCAGCCGGAGATTTGTGATGCGGTGATTGTGCCCGGAGCATCGGTATACGGCAATACCGTTTCCGCTATTTTGGCAGACCGGTTAAATACAGCATACCGAATGTATCAGGAAGGGTTTGCAAAACGGATTATCGTTTCGGGAGACCATGGTACAAAGGATTACAATGAAGTAAGGGCAATGCGGGACTATCTGGTAAAAAAAGGGGTTCCTGCTTCTCATATCTTTATGGACCATGCAGGGTTTTCCACTTATGATACGGTATACCGTGCCAAAGAAATTTTCCGGCTCAAAAATGCGATTATCGTTAGTCAGGAGCCGCACGCCATTCGCGCTCTTTATATTGCAAATCAACTGGATATCCCTGCATATGGTATTTCCTGCGGAAACTATCCTCAGCCGGAGGCAACCATACAAAAGGGCAGAGAGCTGTTTGCAAGAGTAAAAGCATTTTTACAGTGCGAAATTCTGCATCCGGAACCCAAATTTTTAGGAGATCCCATTCCCGTATCAACTACAGATGGCAGAGTAACGGAGGATTAAGCCTATGGTCAGCTTATTGGCGATTTTATCTTGTGTTTTGTATACCCTCAGCTTGTTTTCTCCTGATAACGGATATTGGATGACATCCTTTGTGAAGCTTGTTTTATTCGGCGGAGTTCCGCTTCTATACTTTTTGGTAAGAAAACAAGAGCTTTCCCGGGTGATGTATTTTGGAGAGAAAGGAAGTTTGAAATTACCTGCCATTCTCGGGGTTTTGTGTGCCGGAGCTATTTTAGTGGGATATACTCTGCTTTCTTCTTTCTTTGACCCGAACCGGATTTTGTCGGGGCTCAACAATCAGCAGATTACCAAGGGCGTGTATCCCTTTGTGTTTTTACATATTGTTCTCGTGAACAGCTTTTTGGAGGAGTTTTTCTTTCGGGGATTTTTGTTCCGCAATTTGTGGCTTCGTGGAAAAAAGGTGTACGCCTATGTGTTTTCCTCCGTGCTTTTTGCACTGTATCACATCGGGATTTTCGGAAACTGGTTTTCCCACGGTATGGTTCTCTTTTGTTTACTGGGCTTAGCGGTTGCCGGATTGTTTTTTTGCGAAGTGGACCGCCGTTGCGAGAATATTTATGCCGGCTGGCTGATTCACCTTGGAGCAAATGTGGGCATCAATCTGATTGGTGCGGTATTGTTTTATTTGAGTTAAAAGGAGATGTGTAATATGAAATTGATATCCTGGAATGTAAACGGACTCCGTGCTTGTCTTGGGAAAGGATTCCTTGATTTTTTCAAAGAGGCGGATGCAGATATTTTCTGTGTTCAGGAAACAAAAATGCAGGAGGGACAAGCCGATATTGAAACAAATGGGTACTATCAATATTGGCACAGTGCCCAGAAGAAAGGCTACAGCGGTACTGCTGTGTTTACCAAGGAAAAACCGCTTCACGTGCAATATGGCATCAACGGAAAGCACGATGATGAGGGAAGAGTCATGACGCTGGAGTTTGACCGGTTTTATCTGGTGAATTGCTATACGCCAAACGCACAGCAGGAGCTGGCAAGACTTCCGTATCGGATGGAATTTGAAGATGATTTCCGGAGCTATTTATCTTCTCTGTCAAAGCCGGTTATTTTGTGCGGTGACTTGAACGTAGCACATCAGGAGATTGATTTGAAAAACCCGAAAACCAATCGGGGCAATCCCGGTTTCTCTGATGAAGAACGAAATAAAATGACGGAGCTTTTATCTGCCGGTTTTTCTGATACGTTCCGCAGTCTTTATCCTGATAAAACCGATGCCTACAGCTGGTGGTCTTATCGCTTCCAGGCAAGAGCAAAAAACATCGGTTGGCGGATTGACTACTTCATTGTATCGGAGGCGTTGATGCCTTCTGTTTCAGACAGTGTGATTTATCCTGAGGTTCTGGGGAGCGACCATTGCCCCGTAGGACTTTTGATAAACTTTTAGACAAAACGAAAAAAATTCCCAAAAACTATTGAAATTTCAAAAAAAATGTAGTAAGATATAGACAGATTTTTTTAGGAGGTGTATTTCCCATGGCTTTCAAAATTACTGACGAATGCATCAGCTGCGGCGCTTGTGAAGCGGAATGCCCCGTAAACTGCATCACCGCAGGTGACAGCAAATACGAAATTGACGCTGACGCTTGTATTGATTGCGGTACTTGCGCAGGTGTTTGTCCTGTAGGAGCGCCTGTTGAAGGTTAATCCTCGGATTCATTCAGAAAAAAACCGTAAGAACATCAGTTCTTACGGTTTTTTGTTATTGTTCCAATGTCATTTGCTCGTAGGGAAGATTGGAAAATCCAAAGGACTCATATAGCTTTCTTGCCGAGGCGTTTTCCTTGGTTACCTCCAGACGAAATCGTTTTACCTTATCGGAATAGGTGGAAATAATCCACTGAAGCACTTGCTTGCCGTATCCTTTGCTGCGGTGTGCTTCCGAAATGAAAATTTCTTCAATCCAGACCACCATTCCGCCAACCTCGTTGGAATAGGTAAAAGAAAGCAGAAGATATCCGATTGGTGTTTCCTCTTCTAAAATCATCAGTCCTCTCATATAGGGAGAGTCGGAAAGAGCAGTCTGAAAGGTGGTTTTCATTGCTTCGCGGCTGATAGGGTGACACACTGCAGGGGAGGAAAAAAACTGGCTGCACATTGTATAAAATGCTTCTTCGTATTGCGGTGTAAAATCAACTAACTTCATATTACAAAGCCTCCGTTGGGACTTAAAATCTGTCCGGTAATAAAATCAGACCGGTTATCTGCAAAAAAGCTGACAGCAGCGGCAATATCTTCGGGAGTTCCCAATTTTCCGAGAGGAGTTTCCTCTTTTAAGGCATCTAAATCCTCTTTGGAAAAGGACTGCAGCATATCGGTCTGTATGACACCTGGTGCAATGCAATTTACCGTGATGTTACTTGGGCCGACTTCTTTGGCAAGGGCTTTGGTAAAACCGATAACGCCTGCTTTTGCTGCCGAGTAATGCACCTCACAGGAAGCACCGCAAATCCCCCAGATGGAAGAAATGTTGATGATTTTTCCTTGCTTATTATGAATCATATTGGGAAGCACCGCTTTGGTGACCAAAAACATGCTTTTTAAGTTGTGGTTTATCATATTATCCCAATCGGCTTCGGTAATGTCTGTAAAAAGCTTTTGCTCGGCAATTCCTGCATTATTGACCAGAACATCAATCTGACCGTAGGTGTTGATGACATCTGTAATCATTTTGGTGACTTGTGATTCTTGTGTGATGTCGGCACGGTATTCTATGAGATTTTGTTGTGCCTCTACGGGCGTGTTTCGGGTGTTGGCAATAACCGTAAAACCATCTTCCAAAAGACGGCTTGCAATGGCTTTTCCGATTCCTTTGCCTGCGCCGGTTACAAGTGCAATTTTTTTCATAATTCAGACTCCGATTCTTGACTGATTTGTTACTTATTATGATATCATATCCTTATTTTCTTGTCAAGGAGAGGGAAAAAACAAATTCACAAACAGTACGGAAAGCAAAATCACAATCCCGTCGGCAGTGAGTCCCACCAGCAAAGGAAGCTTTGTTTTTTTTACCCCCGTTACACCAAAATACACCATAATGGTGTAAAGAGTGGTTTCGGTGGAAGCACAAATTACCGATGCAAGAAGTCCCTCATAGCTGTCAGCACCAAATTGCTCGTATACATTAGACAATAATACCATTGCACCGCTCCCCGAAACGGGACGGAGCAAAATCAGTTCTGCAATCCCGTCGGGAATCCGGATAGCCCTAAGCAAAGGAAGCAGATAGCGAAGAAAGTAAGAGAATGCACCGGACTGCCGAAACAATGCAGAGGCAACCATAATGGCAAGAATGTTTGGCGTAATCGAACAAATGGCAGAAAACCCGTTTTTTGCACCAACGGTAAAAGAAGAAATCACATTCTGCTTTTTCTTCAGTGCAAACAGAATAAAAAGTCCTAAAAAACACGGGAATACCAGTTCCGAAAGGTTATGTATCATAGTGTGCTCCTTTTTGCCCGAAGCCACAGCAGCAGCTTACACAAGGTGATACTGCATAACAGACTGCAAAAGCTGACCAGAATGACCGGTAACACCACTGATGCCGGATTCGTTGACCCTGCCATTGCCCGAAGTCCCATAATGGTGGTGGGAATGAGCTGAATGGAACAGGTGTTAAATAGAATAAATAAGCACATATCATCACTTGGTGTTTCGTTATGGTTGTTTGCTTCATCCAAGGCTTTCATTGCGGAAAGACCCGAGGGGGTTGCAGCATTGCCGATTCCCATCAGATTGGCACTGATATTTACGGAAATTTTTCCTGAAATATCGGGGTTTTTTGTTTTAAATAGCCGTTTCAGCAACGGAGCGAGTATTTTGGAAAGGGCTGATACCATTCCGGCATCCTCTCCGATTTGAATGATGCCCGAAAAGAAAGCGGTGAGAAAGAGAAGTTTTAAGACAAAGCCACCACAGGAGGCAGTGGCATCGGTAATTACCGTAATAATTTCTTCTCCTTTTCCCTGGGCGAGGAAAAAGCCTAATCCCGAAAGCAAAAAGAACGAAAAAATATAGTTCATAAAAAATCACCGAAATACTTTTTTCTTTCAGTATATGAAAAAGTATTTCGGTGATATGTGTTTTTTTGGAAATTATTTCCCGATACAAAAGTTTTTAAAAATGTTGTCAATCACTTCGTCGTTTACGGTAGTACCGGTGATTTCTCCCATGTGAGAAGCAGCATCCTCCAAATCAATGGAGCATAGGTCTGCTTCCATGTTCATTTCTAAGGTGGAAATGGCTCTTACCAGACATTCCTCCGCCTGAACCAGAGCAGCATAGTGACGTTCGGAAAAGAGGGTTTCTTCGCTTTCTGATTGAGAGAGTCGAGCCTCAATTTCCTCTTTTATGGTGTCCAATAACTTTGTGATCCCGATTTTATTTTTTGCACTGATACCACACACCTTTTTTCCAAAGGTTTCAGCTACGGCAGGGGAAATGTCGGTTTTATTATATACCACCAGAGTATGAGCGGGGAGGGAGCGGATGTATTCTGCTTCCTCCGGCGGAATTTCCTTGGTGCTGTCCAGAAGATACAGAATGTAGTCCACCTGTTCAATATATTGGTACGATTTTTCAATCCCTGCCTGCTCTACAATATCGTCACTTTCCCGAAGCCCGGCAGTATCAGCGAGATTCATAATGTAACCGCCAATGTCAATCCGCTCAGTGATGACATCACGGGTTGTGCCTGCAATTTCTGTTACGATGGCACGGTCCTCCTCTAAAATGGCATTTAAGAGAGAGGATTTTCCCACGTTGGGTTTGCCGCAGATTGCACAGGTAAAGCCGTCTTTGACAATTTTTCCTTTATCGTAGCTGGAAAGAAGTTGTCGGGTATCTGATAAAATGCCCGAAAGCGTTTCAATGATGGCAGAGTTGTTGTTGCCGCCGGTTTCATCGGGGAAATCGTTTCCTGCCATAATGTTCATAATTACCGTCATAATCCGGCTTCGTAAGGTGTCAATTTTTTTCCGCAATTTTCCGTCTAAATTTTCCTGTGCCATAAAGAGGGCGGATTTTGTATCGGCGGTAATGGCATCAATCACGGCTTCTGCCTGGGTCAAATCCATTTTTCCGTTTAAGAATGCCCGCTTCGTAAATTCCCCTTTTTCTGCCAGACGTGCACCTTGTTTTACAAGCTCCCGCATAACACATTCGGTAACGGTTTTCCCCCCGTGACAGTAAAATTCCACGGTGTCTTCTCCTGTGTAGGATTTCGGGGCAAGCATTTTTACTGCAAGACAGTCGTCTAAAATTCTGCCTTCGGTATCTCTGATTTTTCCGTAAACCAGGCTTCTGTCGGAAGATTGAGACAGCTTTTTGGAAAAAATGCTGTCTGCAATTGCAACTGCACGGTCACCGCTTATGCGGATAACCGATACGGCATTTTGCACATTTTTGGTTGCCGGTGCGGCAATGGTATCATAAAGCATAGGAGATTTGTACCTTTCTTATGTGGGGATTGGAATAGACTATTCAAAATAGTACCAGGGAGTGAGATACACTGCGTTTTCTTCCTGACTCCAACGGATTCTGTAGTCGGTGAAGGCGGAAACAAACGCCCGAAGCGGCAGATAAGTCTGCCCGTCTTTTACCATGGTGGGAGCAGACATTGTGATTTCGGCTTCGTCGCTGCAAATCACGTTGCTGCCGGGATAAAACCACATCCATTGGTATGTGTAGGGATGTCGGAACAAGCGGTAGCCGTTTTCCTCATTTTTGTCATGTTCGATTCCTTGATAGTCCATCAGTGCTTCCATCGGAACATACAGTGTGCCATTCTGATTGATAATTTTTTGGCCTTCAAAAGACATCAATTCCTGCCAGTCACCATAATTTACCACAATGCTGGTGCTTCCATCGGGAGCAGGCAAGGTGAAATCCGGCTCGTAGGGTTCGTTCCAACTGTCATCACCGTTTTCAATTTTGTCTTTCAGACGGTCAATTTCTTCTTGCATTGTTTCGGAGAGCAACTGGTAGAAAGGCAGATTGTTTTCTTTGGTCAGAGAGGGCAACGGAATTTGCTGTACGCCGTTGATATTCTGTCGTTTCTGATTATAGTTGAGTCGAATTTCAAAGGCGAAATCTTCTTCATAGTCTGCGGAACCGGTCAGAAGCTCGGTGATAGCATTGATGTCAAAATCCAGATGGATTGCGGCATCAAGCTCTGTGATAAAGCCCTTGGAATTGACCGTATAGGTAATTTGGATTCCGTCTTCACCGAGGATGCGAGCGGATTTGAATAACTGTAGCATCAGCTCTGCCTGTGTTCTCGCATTGGTTGCCAGAATCGGATCCTGCGGGAGTTCAGGCAGCACGGGGAAGAAAAAGTCGTCTGTGGTTTCGCCGTAGAGGCTAAATGCATAGTTTGCAACACCGTCCCACAGCTTTTTCACAGCATCCCGTGCTTCGGGCTTGTCGAAATAGGTCAGAACCAGAGAAGAAAGCAGTTCTTTGAAGCTTTCGTCAGTGAGAACCACCGAATATACATTTCCTTTTTTTGTTACGATGCTGGGAGCATCCGTCATTTGAGCCGCATACTCACGCAAAGAATCAAATATGGTTTCGTTTAACTTCAAAACTTCTTCAAAGGCGACTGTTTGGTTTGCAACGGGAAGTTCCACAGGAGTATAGTCATAACCAAAATATTCAGCCTGAAGTTTTGCCAGCTCGTTTTGTTTCTCGGTCAACTTTGCCATATCGGCAGTGTCGATTGTAAAATATGCAGCATTTTCATAGTGCTCGGGAAGCAGTGCTTTTGCAACAGTGGGAATTTTCAGCACGGTTTTTGCATTGCCACCGTTGGTAGAAACGTAAATTTCACTGTCAAACGAAGTATCCTCAGAGAAAATGGAGAACGAGGATTTTACGGCAGCAGAGTTTCCTTTTATTTGTTGCAGAGTGGTTGCTTCCAGCTGGAAAGAAGACAGCATGTTTAAAATGCTCTGCAGATTAACATCCATATCTTCCTTGATTTCTTCCGGTAGGGTTATCTTCATGCTGCCAGAAACAACTTCATTTGTTTTGACAGAAGTGATATCTGCATCTTTTTGCAGTGCTCGAAGGAGCGAAATTGCGTTTGTAGAACAGCCGGTAAAGCTGAGCATACAAAACAGGGCAAGAAACAGGGAGAATAATCTTTTTTTCATAGGAATCCCTACCTTTCTTAAAAATTATGAGAGCCTTTTAAATATAAAAAGTTTCCTCTTTTTTATTATACCATATTCTTACAAAAAGTCAATAAAAAAAGCATATCCTTTCCTGTGTTACCTGAGAAAAGATATGCTTTTTTCGGATGAGTTAGCCTAAGCTTGTTTTTTGAATGGACTGAAAATCATCTGCAATTTTTTCCAGAGTTGCAGAAATCTTTTCCAGTCGTTCTCCCTGAGAATCCACAATGGACATCAAGCGTTCCTCCCGTTCGCGTGATTCTTTCTGATAAGTAAAAAACAGCCAGATAAATAACGCTGCAAAGACGCCTTGCCCCATTACCATTTCGACGAGTGTGTTCAGTTCCATGGCATCCTCCCTCTAATAGCTTTCGTAAATTTTTCGGTAAAGTTCTTCCTGATATGGGTGTGTGTCCAGTAAGCGGAAGACCTCCTCCGGATGGGACAACCCCCATTTCTGTGCAATAATTTCTTTCATTTCACAGATGTCGACCGGACGGCGAACATTCAGGTGAGTCAGTATCCCACGGTAGATTGCCTCTGCAAAATCCAAACCTCTTTGCTTTAATAAGGAGGCATCCCCCGGATGGTCCAAAAAGGCGGTCTCTACTAAAATGGCAGGACATAGGGTATCCCTGAGAACGCCTAAATTTGCCTCCTTTACGCCCCGGCTTCTGAGCGGAAGCAGAGAAGTCAGGGATGCGAGTACCTGCTGTGCCAGCTTTTCCGCGTTGCCGCCCTTTTTTAAAATCAGAACCTCTGTGCCTGTACCGCCGCCGGCATTGCAGTGAATACTGATAAAATAGTCGCAGCCTGCCTGGTTGGAAATTGCTGCCCGTTTTGCAATGCTTTGGGAAACGGAGTTTCCTAAGTTTTGATTTTTTTGTTCTCTTGTCATAACGGTTTGGAAGCCTGATTTTTTTAGCTTTTCCTGCAAATAAGATGCAATCTGAAATGTGACATCCTGCTCTCGCAGCCCGTTGGAGGCTGCTCCGGTATCCCAGCCCGAATCGTTGTGTCCGGCATCAATACAAATTTTCATTTTGTTTCACCTCTGCTTTTCATTCTTCAGTTGACCTTGTTACTATCCTATGAAATTATCAGGGAAAATGTTCTTTTCGTCAAGTCTTTCGGGAGAATGCAAAAAGAAGTTGACCTTTTCTTTAAAAATATGAAATAATGGTTGCAATTTCGGGAAGAAAATGTTATAATGTAAAATAGAGATTTTGTAGGATTCAAAAATAAAGAGGTGTAACACATTATGTTTGAAAAAATCAATGTGCTCGGTGCAGAAATTTCCAATGCAACTGTAGACGAAGTAGCGGATTATCTGGCTCTTCGGGTTGCACAAAAGGAAAACACAGTGGTATACACTCCCAATTCGGAAATTATCGAGCAGTTCCGCAAGGATGAGACATTGCTGGAGCTTTTGAATTCCGCTGATGTGTTAACGGCAGACGGCATTGGAGTAGTATATGGTGCGAAAATACTCGGCACTCCCTTAAAAGGGAGGACTGCCGGTTATGACGTTGCTTGCAGATTGTTGGAAATCGGTGCGAAAAAGGGCTTCCGCTTTTTTCTGTACGGTTCCCGGGAGGAAGTGTGTCAATCAGCAAAGGAAAATCTTTTAAAAAGATATCCCGGAATTGAAATCGTCGGCACACAAAACGGATACACAAAAGAGCCTGTGGGGGAACGGATTGCAAGCACCAGTCCGGACGTGGTGTTTGTCTGCCTGGGTGCAAAAAAACAGGAGCAGTGGATTTATGAGAACAAGCATCTGTTTTCGGGCACGGCATTGTTAGGCATTGGCGGCAGTATGGATGTGTTTGCCGGCGTGGTAAAGCGTGCGCCGGACTTCTTTATTAAGTTGAATTTAGAATGGTTTTACCGTCTCATAAAACAACCCAGCCGATTTATCAGAATGTTGGCATTGCCTCGATTTCTATGGCAGGTTGTTTTGGAAAAATTGAAAGGAAACAGATAGATAAAAAGGAGAGAACAATCATGTTGAAAGTAATGCTGATTTCACATAGCCCCAATCCTGAAAAAGTGGTTGCCGCTGCGGCAAAAATGTGCTATTCCAACAGTGGGGCAGCTAATATTTTAGATAAATTGGATGACAAAAAAACTGCTGAATTTTTAGAGCATTTAACAGCACTGGGTCACGAAAGTCCGCTGGAGCATATCAGCTTCACCTTTGCGGTGGAGGGAGTGTCCCGTGCATTGCTGGCACAGCTGACCCGTCACAGAATTGCTTCCTACAGTGTAAAATCCCAGCGGTATGTGGAAGAAGCGGGGTATACCTATATCACGCCTCCCGAAATTTTAAAAGACCCGGAAGCCAAGAAATTGTATGATGATACTATGGCAGATATCGGAAAGGCTTATGAAGCGCTGACTGAAGTGCTGTTTCAAAAACATAAAACCACAATGAATGAAAAGGCAGCTAAGAAAAAAGCAATCGAGGATGCCCGTTTTGTGCTTCCCAATGCTTGTGAAACCAAGCTGATTATGACGATGAATGCCAGAAGTCTGCTCAATTTCTTCCGGTTGCGGTGCTGTAACCGTGCCCAGTGGGAAATTCAGGCATTGGCAGATGAAATGCTGTTTCAGGTCAAAAAAATAGCTCCGGTGATTTTCCGTTTTGCAGGGCCTGCCTGTGTGAGCGGAGCTTGCCCTGAGGGCGGTATGAGCTGCGGAAAACGAGCTGAAATGAAAGAAAAATATCTTGCCGAACAAGGAGAGTAGGCTATGGAGCTTCTGATTGCCCTTTTTTTCGGTGTTGTGCAAGGAGCAACCGAATTTTTACCGATTTCGGTGGGCGGACACCTTGCTATGATTCAAAATTTTAATCAAACCATTTTTGGGGAGGCACTCTTTTCTCCCACACTAACCTTTGATATTTTGCTCCGTGTGGGGACAGTTCTGGCGATTTTCTTCGTGTTTTTTACAGATATCAAGCTGCTTTGGAAAGAGTTTTGCTGTATATGCTCCGAGCTATGGCATCGGGAGTTTACTTTTCGGACAAACCGTCCCTACCGGAAGCTTTTGTATATGCTTTTTGTAACCACATTGTTTTTGATTCCGGCAGTTTTTCTTACCGATTACACCGGTACATATCTCAATACATTACCTATCATTGCTTGCACGCTTATGATAACGGGGGTTGTGAATTTTCTGATAGACAAAATAAAGCCGCTTAAATGGATGGCGGATTTTCCCGGTATCGGAGAGGCAGAGGGAGAAACCTCCGGAAACTACCTGAAGAAATCAGTTTTGGTGGGGGTGTTTCAGCTGTCGAGTATCATTCCCGGCTTATCCCGTTGTGCAATGACAATCTTAGGCGGTTTATTTGCCGGATTTCGTCGTGACGTTACGGTGAAATATGCGTTTTTATCTGCAATTCCTGTTCTTTTGGTGAAGATTGCGATGCAGCTGATAACCGTTTTGCACGATGGCATCCGTATGAATTGGATTCCCTATCTTTTGGGAATGGTTGCCGCGTTTATCAGTGGTGTGGTGTCTATCAGCATTGTACGGAAGGCAGTGCGTAAGGGCTATTGCAAACGGTTCGGTGTTTATTGTCTGGTGCTTGGAATTGTGATATTATTGATTTGTATGAGAGGATAGAAAGGATAATTATAGATGGCGACGAAAAAAACAACAAAAAGAAGCTCTGCTGCAAAAAAAACTCCCAGAAGTGCTAAAAAACAGCAGATTCAGATGAAAATAGACCCGGCATTGGCACTGATTTTGAAGATTTTGTGCGGTTGTGCCATTTTGGTTTATATGTTTTTAAGTGTATATACCGAGGTTGCAGGTGTGCTGGGAGTGGGGTTCCGGTGGCTGTTAGCTGCATTGTTCGGAGACGGCTTGTATTACGTTCCCTTTATCAGCGTGTACCTTTTGGTAATTAGTATTTTGTATATGAGAAATAAAGAAGGGCTTGGGAAAATTGTTGCAGCCTGTGTGCTGATGCTGTTTGTGGCAGCAGGAAGTCATTTGCTGAGCGATGCCTATGTAGACAGTCTTGCCCTGAAAAATTTGGGAGAATTGATTACCAATGCACAAAACAGCTTGAACGGAGGTATTTTCGGGACTTATCTGGGAGAGGGGATCCGTGCCCTTTTAGGAGACATCGGTGCAAATATCCTGGTGGTGTTGGGAAATTTGTTCTGCCTGTTTGTAATGTTTAATGAAATCATCAGCTTTATCGTTTTAAAGCTTTGGGGATGGTTAAAGAAAACCTTCCGTCAGGAGAAAACCTCCAAGGTATTTCGTGTTCCCGGTGTAAAAGCAGATCCGGTGCGGTCCGATGAAGTAATTGAAAAGGAACGAAAAAAGCAACGCCTGGAAATTCCTATTGAAATGGAAGAAAAGCTGCCTGCTGATGTGATTATTGAAAAGTTTGCTTCCAATGAAGACCAGGAAAAAACTCCGAAAATTACAGAGGAAGTTACACCGCGTCAGGAAGTGAGAAAGCAGCCTGCCCTGAGCGCGCAGGAGCTGGAATCGGTTTCTCAGGAGCTGGATGAAGCAAAAGAGCAGGAAGTAAAAGAATATATCTATCCGCCCATTGACTTTTTGGACCAGGGGGTTAACCGTCCCACCGGGATGTCTAAGGAAGAACTGAATCAAAATGCCATCAAGCTGATTTCCACTCTGCGTGAATTCGGTGTGGAGGCTGAAGTAGTCAGTGTGCAGGAGGGGCCGGCAGTTACCCGATACGAAATTCGTCCTCAGATTGGGGTAAAAATTGCTAAGATTTTAGGCTTAAGTGAAGACATTGCACTTCGTATGGCTGCAAAAGGCATCCGTATAGCTCCTGTTCCCGGAAAAAGCGTAATCGGGGTGGAAATTGCAAATAAAAAGGTAATGCCCGTCTATGTTCGTGATGTTATCACCTCTTCGGAATTTCAAAATCATTCCTCCAAAATTTCTTTTGCCTTGGGGAAAGATATTGCCGGCACCACTGTGGTGGGTGATATTGCAAAAATGCCTCACTGTCTGATTGCAGGTTCAACCGGTTCCGGTAAGAGTGTGTGTATTAACTCGCTGATTACTTCCATTTTATACAAAGCAAGTCCGGAAGAAGTAAAAATGATTATGATCGACCCGAAGGTGGTAGAGCTTTCGGTATATAACGGCATTCCTCATCTGCTGATTCCCGTTGTAACCGACCCGAGAAAGGCGGCAGGCGCACTGAACTGGGCGGTGATGGAAATGACCAACCGCTACCATTTGTTTGAGAAAGCCAATGTAAGAGACCTGGAAAGCTACAATGAGCATCAGATTGCAAACGGAGAATCACCGCTTCCCAAAATTGTGATTATTGTAGACGAGCTTGCGGATTTGATGATGGCGTCTCCCAAGGAAGTAGAAGAATACATCTGCCGGTTGGCACAGCTTGCCAGAGCGGCGGGAATGCATTTGATTATCGCAACCCAGCGTCCCTCTGTGGATGTTATTACGGGGCTGATTAAAGCCAATATGCCCTCCCGTATTGCCTTTGCGGTATCTTCTCAGATTGACAGCCGTACCATTTTAGATATGGGCGGTGCAGAAAAGCTTTTGGGAAAAGGGGATATGCTTTATGCTCCCATCGGGGAATCCAAGCCCATTCGTGTGCAGGGGGCGTTGGTAACAGATGGGGAAATTGAAAAAATTGTTTCCTTCCTGCGACAGACCTCCCAGACTGCGTATGATGATGATATTATTTCCCACGTGGAAACCAGCAGTGTGAAGGACGGTCCTTCTCCTACAAACGATGCAGGGGATGCCGACCAGATGCTGCCTGAATGTATTGAATTTGTGGTGGATTTGGGAGAAGCATCGGTTTCCAAGCTGCAGCGGCGGTTTAAGCTGGGGTATTCCAGAGCGGCACGAATTGTGGACCAGATGGAGGAACGCGGTATCGTGGGACCCTCCGAAGGCAGTAAGCCCCGTCAGGTTTTGATTACCAAAGAGCAATATTACGAAATGAAAGTAAATGAAGGAATTTAACATCAGAGGGAACTTTTGTGAAACTGTTTTATTTTGATGGTGCATTTGGCACCTTATACAATGAAACCTATTCGTCAGGCGAAGCATGTGAGCTTGCTAATTTGCTGTATCCCGAGCGGGTACTGGCAATTCATAAGGCGTATCTTGACGTGGGGGTAAATGCGATTAAAACCAATACCTTTGGTGCAAATTTTACCTTAACCCGTGACGAAAATCAGCTGCAAGATATCATAAAAAAAGGTTATCAGTTAGCCTGCGATGCCACCAAAAACACGGCTGCAGAAGTATTTTGTGATATCGGTTACATTGACAGCGAGCAGAGTCGGGAGGAATATCTGAGAAATGTGGATATTTTTCTTTCTCTTGGAGGAAGAAACTTTATCTTTGAAACCTTGCAGGAATATGAGCCTCTCCCCGAGGTGATTTCGTATCTCAGAAAGAAAGCACCCACTGCAACGGTACTGGTTTCTTTCAGTGTTTCTCAGGATGGGTACACCAAAAAAGGATATTTTTACAAAACACTGTTGGAGCAGGCGGCAAAGGATGCAGATATTGTTGGCTTAAACTGTCGGTGCGGGCCTGCACATTTGTATCAGTTGATTGCAAAGCTCAATGTCAGTGATTATCCGCGGTTTTCTGCTATGCCTAATGCAGGGTATCCCCAATCAGTAAACGGCAGAACCGTATACTCCAACAATCTGGACTATTATGCTGAAAAGCTTTTGAAAATTGCAGCATTGGGGGTATCGGTCGTTGGCGGTTGCTGCGGTACTACGCCTGAACATCTCAGAAAAGTGATTGACGGTAAAATTCCGGTTCGGGATGTTGTCAATCCAATCAAAACAGAAACCGGCTCGGTGACTGTCAATCAAATGATGGAGCTGCTTCAGTCAGGCAAAAAACTTCTGGCAGTTGAGGTTGACCCACCGGTGAATGCAGATGCTTCCTTTTTGCTTCATGCTGCACAAATGGCGAAAAACGCGGGGGCTGACCTGATTACGGTTGCCGATTCTCCTCTGGCGAGAAGCCGTGCCGACAGTATGCTGCTTTCTGCGAAAATCAAGCGGGAAATCGGGATTGAAACCATGCCCCATCTTTCTTGCCGTGATAGAAATGATATCGCAATCCGAAGTGCATTGCTTGGTGCCAACATAGAGGCGGTGAATAATGTTCTGGTGGTGACGGGGGATCCGGTTGCCTGCGGTCACGGAGGAGTATTTCAGTTTAATTCTTATACTTTGATGAATTTGATTTCTACATTGAATCAGGAAATGTTTCAACAAAATCCCTATACGATTTGCGGTGCGTTGAATGTGAATGCCAAAAATTTTGATGCCGAATTGAAGCGGGCGGAGAAAAAGCTGTCTGCCGGTGCAAGAGTGTTGCTTACTCAGCCCATTTTTTCAGAGGAAGCGGCACAGAATTTTAAAAAAGCCAAAGAAACGCTTGATTGTTATATCTTAGCCGGAATTTTGCCCATAGCCGGATGGAAAAACGCGCGTTTTTTAAATAATGAGGTTTCGGGCATACAAATTCCCGAAGCCTTGATTGAAAGATTGAAGCAATTAGAGCCGGAGGAGGTAAAACATGCCGTGGTTTCCTACAGCATGGAAAAAATCCGCTCGGTGTATTATGAAGCAGATGGCTTTTACATTATGACGCCACTGAAAAAAATAGAGCTTGTTGCCGAGCTGCTTACGGCAATCCGAAAACTTGAGAAAGAGGGATAAAAAATGCTGATTATTTCAGAAAAGTTAAATAGTTCCATTCCATCCGTTTTAGAAGCCTTTCAGGCGAAAAATGATTCCTATCTGGTGGATGTGATCAAAGCACAGGAAGCTGCCGGAGCAGCATATATTGATATTAACACTGCTCTGCTTCAGGAAAACGAGCTGGAGACTATGCTGTATGCAATTCGTCTGGTGAAAGAGCATTCCCGGCTGGATATTATGATAGATTCTCCCAATGTTCCTGTTATCCTGGAGGCAATTAAGGAAGCCGAAGGCAGAAATGTGATTATCAATTCGGTTACTTTAACTGACCGTATCAACGAGTTGCTTCCTGTTTTGCAGGAAAATCCGGCACTTGGTGTGGTTGGGCTTCCCATTGGGGAGGGGGGCATTCCCAAAACAGCAGAAGAACGGGTCGCTGTTGCCGGAGTGCTGATTCAGAAATTAGTCGACAATGGCATAACTGAGGACAGAATTTATTTAGATGTGTTGGTTGAAGCACTGGCGGTGGGAGACGAAAACGGAAAAGTAGTATTAGATACCCTTCGTTTGATGAAGGAAGCTTTTCCCAATGTTAAAACTACAGGTGGTTTTTCCAATATTTCTTTCGGCCTCCCAAAACGTATGATTTTAAATACTGCTTTTTTGGCAATGGCGATGTGTCAGGGGTTGGACAGTGCGATTATGGACCCGGCTCCCGATTCTATGAAAAAAAGCTACCGTGCCATCAATGCACTTTTGGGAAATGACGAATATTGTATGGATTATATTGACGAAATCCGTGGAGAAGTGTAAAAGAAGTGAGATTTTCTGCCCAAACATGAGCAGAAAATCTTTTCTTTTCGGGGTGTAAAAAAAATCTGAAAAAAATTTCAAAAAAAGGTTGACAATTGGAAACAGTGGTGTTATAATATCACAAGTGAAAAACATTGGAATATTTTTAGCGGGATTGTGTAAGGGTAGCACGACAGACTCTGACTCTGTTTGTGAGGGTTCGAATCCTTCTCCCGCTGCCAAAAGAAAGCGGCTTGTTTCGACAAGTCGCTTTTCCAATGAAATCCAATAATTTTTATCTGAAAAGGGGAAATGAACTGTGAGTATCTTATTGTCGGTTTCCGTAGCACTGTTTGTCGGCCTTATGATGACCAGAGCATTTAAACCGTTGAAATTACCTTCGGTTACCGCGTATCTGATTGCCGGAATTTTAATCGGTCCTTATTGTATCGGCAGATTGGGAATTTCCGGGCTTGGATTCCCGGACCATAATGCAGTGGAAGCATTGGGATTGATTTCCAAAGTTGCCCTCGGGTTTATTGCTTTTTCTATCGGAAATGAATTTCGTGTGGAAGAATTGAAGCAGACCGGGAAGCAAGCCTTGATTATTGGGATTGTTCAGGCACTGGTTGCTGCACTTATGGTCGATGTGGCATTGTATATCGTGCATTTGATTATGCCGGATAAATTATCTGTTTCTCAGGCGATTACTCTTGGGGCTATTGCCACTGCTACTGCACCTGCTGCTACCCTGATGGTGGTTCGTCAGTATAAGGCAAAAGGGCCGTTGACTGATTTGCTGTTACCGATTGTTGCATTGGATGATGCCGTTGGGCTGATTGTGTTTGCGGTATCGTTTGGAATTGCAAAAAGTGTAATTGTGGGTGCGGTTGATTATGTTTCTATTATTATCAATCCGCTTTTGGAAATCCTTTGTTCTCTTGCTTTGGGGGCATTTATGGGATGGGTGCTTACTCAGCTGGAAAAAATGTTTAACTCCAACACCAACCGTCTCAATATGACGATTACGTTTGTATTTTTAACGGTTGCGCTTTCTATGATTGAATTCCATATCGGGCCTGTACATATCGCGTTTTCTTCTCTTTTGGTATGTATGATGCTGGGCACTGTGTTCTGTAATATCTGTCCCTTATCTCACGATTTAATGGAAAAATCAGATAAATGGACTTCTCCTTTGTTCGCACTTTTCTTTGTGATCAGTGGTGCAGAGCTGGAGCTGGGTGTGTTTGCCGACTGGGCAATTGTGGTCATCGGGATTGTATACATTCTCTTCCGTTGTTTGGGAAAATACTATGGTGCATTTATCAGTGCCAAAGCCACCAAATGTTCTCCTGAAATTCAGAAGTATTTAGGAGTTACCTTGTTTCCGCAGGCAGGGGTTGCACTGGGTATGTGTGCCATTGTTGCAGCGGAACCGGTGTTCGGTACGGCAGGAAATCTGGTGCGTAACATTACCTTGTTTGCCGTTTTGATTTACGAATTGGTCGGTCCTCTGATGACCCGTCAGGCACTTCTGTCTGCCGGAGATATCAAGCCGATGTCCGAGGAAGTAAAGAATCGCCGTCAGCACAAGCTGAACGAAAAAGCAAAACAATCAATTCAGTAAAAAATACTGCGGCAATGGAGTTTGTTGCCGCAGTATTTTTGTTAAATTGTAAAAAACTGTTTAATTTCGCTTGCATTTGCGAGGAGAATATAGTATAATAAGTCTGTTGTGTATCAACACTGGGAAAAAGGGAGGGTAATCTATGAACAGACAAATCGGTTTCGATAATAAAAAGTATATTGAAATGCAGTCCAAATATATTGGGGAACGTGTTCTCAAATTTGGAGATAAGCTGTATCTGGAAATGGGCGGTAAGCTGTTCGACGATTATCATGCCTCCAGAGTTCTGCCCGGTTTTGAGCCGGACAGTAAAATCAAAATGTTGATGAATATGAAAGACAAGCTGGAAATTGTCATTGTCATCAGCGCGATTGATATTGTGAAAAATAAGGTCAGAAGTGACTATAATATCACCTATGATTTGGATACCATCCGTCTCATCAAAGCATTTCAGGATTTAGGGCTTTTGGTGGGTAGTGTGGTAATTACAAAATATAGCGGTCAGGCTGCCGCGGATATGTTTAAAAAACGTCTGGAAAATATGGGCATCCGTGTATTCCTGCATTATCCCATTCCCGGCTATCCCGCTAATGTGGAATATATCGTAAGTGATGCCGGCTTTGGGAAAAACGAATTTATTGAAACCAGTCGCCCCATCGTGGTGGTAACTGCTCCTGGTCCCGGCAGCGGAAAAATGGCAACCTGCCTGTCTCAGCTTTATCACGAAAACAAGCGCGGGGTGAAAGCGGGCTATGCCAAGTTTGAAACGTTTCCCGTGTGGAATTTGCCTTTGAAGCATCATGTGAATTTAGCTTACGAGGCTGCAACTGTTGATTTAAATGATGTGAATATGATTGACCCTTTCCATCTTGATGCTTATGGGGAAACTACCGTAAATTATAACCGCGACATTGAGGTTTTTCCTGTTTTAAATGCAATTTTTGAAAAAATTTTAGGGGAAAGTCCTTATAAATCACCCACAGATATGGGTGTCAATATGGCAGGCAATTGTATTGTGAACGATGAAGTGGTTTGCCGTGCTTCCAAAGACGAAATCATCCGTCGGTATTATCAGGTTCAAAAGGACCGTATCAACGGAAAAGTGGATGATGATGTAATTTCTAAAATGGAAATTATTATGAAGCAGGCTGAGGCAACCGTGGAGGATCGCAGTGTGGTTCGTGCGGCACTGACAAAGGCGGAAGAAACATCTGCTCCTGCTTGTGCCATAGCTTTGCCGGATGGGCGTATTGTCACCGGGAAAACCTCTGCTTTGCTTGGAGCATCCAGTGCAGCACTTTTAAATGCATTAAAAGAAATTCAGGGAATTGATGAGGAAACACATCTCATTTCTCCTGATGTTATTGAGCCGCTGCAAGGATTGAAAACCAAGCATTTCGGAAGCAAAAATCCACGGCTTCATACGGATGAAACGCTGATTGCATTATCCATTTGTGCAGCAAATGACCCCGTGGCAAAAAAAGTGCTGGAGGGGCTAAGCTTTTTAAAAGGCTCTGAGGCACATTCTTCTGTTTTGCTTGCTCCTGTGGATGAGAGCGTGTTCAAAAAATTAGGCATCAACTTAACCTGTGAGGCAGTATATAATAAGTAAAAAAATCCCAGCGGCATTGTTTTACCGCTGGGACTTTTTTATCCAATCATGCTATCTAACAGAGGCTTTATTTCCGAAAAGAAGGAAAGGTCTGCCGATTCTAATTCACCCTTGTCACAAAGAGAAGCAATCTCCGGTTGAATGGGAAGCTTGGCTAACACTTTCATATCAAATTCTTTTGCAATAGAATCAATGTGACTTTCCCCAAAAACAGACAGCTTCTTTCCGCAGTCGGGACATTCCAGATAGCTGTAATTTTCAACTAAACCGAGAATGGGAATATTCATCAGCCTTGCCATTTTTACAGCTTTGGTCACAATCATGGAAACCAAATCCTGAGGAGAGGTAACAATGATAATGCCATCTACGGGAATGGATTGGAACACGGTAAGAGGAACGTCACCTGTTCCGGGAGGCATATCAATAAACATAAAATCAACATCTTTCCAGATTACATCGGTCCAGAACTGTTTTACCGCACCACCGATGACGGGGCCACGCCACACTACCGGCTCAGTTTCATCAGGGAGCAGGGAATTGATGGAGATGGTTTGAATCCCGGTTTTGGTGATAACGGGATACATTCCCACATCGTCACCAGATGCTTTTTCAGTTAAGCCAAACACCTTCGGAATAGAAGGGCCGGTGATATCCGCATCCAGTATCGCAGTACGGTATCCGTTTTTTTGTGAGGCGATTGCCATAAGAGAGGTCACCAATGATTTTCCTACTCCGCCTTTTCCGCTGACAACACCAATCACTTTTTTGATGCTCGACAGGGAGTGAGGAGCTTCTAAAAAGCTTTTGGGGTCTCTTTGTGCACAGTTTTCCTGACAACTGCTGCAATCGTGATTACAAGCTTCACTCATAGTAGACTAAACTTCCTTTCACTAAATAATTTTATCTGTATGGTAGTATACCACTAATTTTTTTGCTTGTCAAATTTTTTTGGGGAAAACTTTCAATTTCTCTTGAAAATTGAAAAAAGATGTGTTATAATGTATTCCGTTTGTGAAAAATGTAACAAGATTTTTGTCAAACAGGTAGAAAAAACTAAAGATGAAGGAGAACAAAGATGGACGGACAAGTTACAAAAAAAGGCTGGCGTCAGAACAAGTGGCTGAGAGCTGCAATTCCTGCACTGTTGCTTCATTGCAGTATCGGTACGGTTTATTGCTGGTCTATCTTCAGCCAGGAAATTGCTGATTATATCGGATTTTCCAAGGGTGCAACCGAATGGGCATTCAGTCTTGCAATTTTCTTCCTTGGAATGTCGGCAGCATTTTTAGGAAATGTAGTAGAAAAGGATATTCATAAATCCTCCTTGATTGCTACCATCTGCTTTGCACTTGGTATGGCTGGTACCGGCGGATTTATTTACTACGGCGGTCTCCATCAGGGAAGCTTGGTTTCCTTGATTGGCATTTACTTATGCTATGGTGTGATTATGGGAATTGGGCTGGGTACCGGTTACCTGTCTCCTGTAAAAACTCTGATGATTTGGTTCAGCGATAAAAAAGGGCTTGCAACCGGTCTTGCAGTGGCAGGCTTTGGCGCTGCAAAAGCAATTGCCAGCCCCATTATGCAGTCTATGCTTTCTTCTATGGGGGAAAGCGGCATCTACAAAATGTTTATCATTTTAGCAGTTGTTTATTTTGTGATGATGTTTATTGGACATTTGCTTCTGAAAAAGCCTGATGACTGGCACGAGCCTACCGGGGATGAAAAGAAAGACAGCATTATGACCGTGTTAAAAACCAGACCGATCAGCAACTATATCGGTATCTGGCTGATGTTCTACATCAACATCACTTGCGGTCTTGCACTGTTATCTCAGGAAAAAATGATTGTAAAATGTATTGGTCTTGCAAGCTTTGTGGGTGTTATTTCCACTGTTTCTGCAATCTTTAATGCAGTGGGACGTCTGGGCTTTTCTGCCTGGGGAGATAAAATGAAAGACAGAAACACCATTTATAAAATCATTTTTGCATTTTCCATTTTATTCACTGCAATCGTAATTGCAACAAACGGTATCGGAAATGGTGCGTCCAGCGGCATTCTCGCTGCATTGGTGCTCATTCTCATTATGTTTGTGAATGCAGGTTATGGCGGAGGATTTTCCAATGTTCCCACGTTGTTGTCCGACCATTATGGTATGGGCAGCATCAGCGCAATTCACGGAATTACCTTGTCTGCTTGGGCATTTGCAGGACTTTCCGGCAATCAGCTGGCAACCTGGATTGTCAATAACTTCGGTGAGGTTGTGGTGCAAAACGGTATTGTGGTAAATCCTCTGGGTTACCAAACTGTGCTTTATGTTACCATTGCTCTCTACATTGTTGCAATGCTGTTGAGTATGTTCTTAGTTAAAAGCAAACCCAAAACTGAAGCACCTGTAAAACAGTGATTTGAATCGAAAAAAAGGAACTGTGTTTTCACAGTTCCTTTTTTGATGGCGTTTTATTGTACCTGTGCGGTTTCTAAGGAGTCGTACAGGGAATCTTTGTCGCATTTCAGCTTGGTGAATATTTTTGTAATTGCTTCGTTTGCTCCATATAAAACCAGCTTTTGTCCTTTTTTCTCGAAATTATTTCTGAGACCAACCAGACTTTCTACTGCTGTTTCGTCAATGAGGGAGAATTTGCTCATATCGAAATAGATAACCGAATCGGTTTCCTGCTCCAGCTGTTCGCAGAGCTTTTTCACATTTCCGAAGAACAGGGATGCGGGTTTTTCGCCTGCTTGTTTTTTCGCCATTTGAATACGGATTACGGTTAAAATCAAAGCTAAGATTGTTCCGCAGGCAACTCCCACGATTAAATCTTCTACAACGGTTACAATCATTGTTACAATCATAACCAGTGAGTCAGCCAGAGGAACTTTTCCAATTTTCAAAAAACTGTCAAATTCCATCATTTTGAACGCGGTTACCATCAGGATACCTGCCAGTGCCGCCATGGGAATGTAGGCGGTAATCCATGCAAAGCAGACTACGATAAGTAAAATAATGAGCGCGTGAATAATGCCGGAAAGCTTGGTTTTTCCTCCGTTGTTTACGTTGACTGCACTTCGTACAATCGCACCGGTTCCGATTAAACCGCCAAAGAGGGGAGCAATGATATTACCGATTCCTTGCCCCACAAGCTCCCGATTGGGATTGCTCTTTTGGTCTAACATATCGTCAACAATGACAGCACTTAAGAGAGATTCAATGCTTGCCAATAAACACAGAGAAACTGCGCTGGAAAGAATCACACTCCAGTTGAGTCCGGAGAACACAGGCATTAAAAATTTGGGGAAGCCGGTGGGAATCACCGCTCTGTCGGTAATCACTTCCGCCCCGGGCACGAAAAAGATAGCCACGGCTACTGCCGCAATCAAGCCGATTAAGGAGGCAGGTATGATTTTAAAGAAGCCCTTGATGTTGCCGGAAATTTTGTTTTCTTTCAAGAAGTTTACCCATTCTGCAACGATGGGAATGAACATAATGGCAATGACAATCAATGCAAGAACGGGAGACGTGGAAAAATCACCGAATTGACCGGTAAAAATAGTGATGGCAATCCCGTTGGTAAAGCCTACTACAACGGGTTTGGGAATATAATGGACATATTTTCCCAGTTTTAAAAGACCTAAGATAATTTGCAGTGCACCGGCAAGCAGCATGGACATAATAAAGCCGTGATAGCCTGCATTCTGATAGGCGTTGGCGAGCACCACAATCATAGCGGCGGTAGGACCGTTAATCAGCCCGGGAGTTGCCCCGAATAAAGTAGCAAAAATACCGCAGAAGATTGCACCGTAAAGACCGGCTGCGGCAGCGTTTGGATCTCCCGGCATAGATTGCATCCCGAAAGCCAGTGCTAAGGGAAGGGCAACGATAGCGACGGTGATACCGCCGATAATATCGCCCCGAAGTGTTTGTTTGGACAGTTTCATAAGCTCCTCCTTTTCTCTGACAAACAAAGAGAGAGGGTAACTGCAAGCTGCAGTTACCCTATATTTTGTATTGAATATTACCGATTATACGGTCATAATTTCTTTTTCTTTTGCCTGGGTGTGAGTATCAATTTCTTTGGTGAACTTATCGGTTAAATCCTGCATGTCTTTTTCACAGGATTTCAAATCATCCTCGGTGATTTCCGATTTTTTCTTCATATCTTTGTATTTATCCATCCCGTCACGTCTGATATTACGGATAGCAATCTTTGCATTTTCGCTGATTTTGTGAATTTCTTTTGCCAAATCTTTTCTCCGTTCTTCGGTTAAAGACGGGAAAATAAGACGGATTACCTTACCGTCATTGGTGGGGTTGATGCCAATATCAGCTTTTAAAATTGCTTTTTCGATGTCTCCCAAAATGGAAGCATCCCAGGGCTGAATTACCAGTGTTCTCGCTTCCGGAACGGAAACAGAGCCAATCTGGGGAATGGGGGTAGCAGTACCGTAGTATTCTACGGTGATTTTATCTAAAATTGCGGGATTGGCACGGCCTGCTTTGAGCTGACCAAATTCGTGCAGCATAGAATCCACGGATTTTTTCATTTTGTCCTGACAATCGTTAAAAACTTGTTTCATATTGATTAACTCCTTCATAAAAATTACTTTTTAATATAGTCGCTTAAGTACCATTGCAGACAGATGTCTGTTGCAGTGCCGTCTGCCTTGATTTTTGCGATGATTTTTTCTGCTTCAGCTGCTACCGAGGTTTTGTTTTGCTCAAATGCCACTACCAAATCATAAGGAACTTCCTTTATGATGTGACAAAAGTCTTTTTTCATCTGCATATTGGGGAACAGTGCATTGTCCAGAAGAATACAGTCCACCAGGTTTTGCCGGAGGGCGTAAAGTAACTCCTCTTTTGTTTGATATGCAGTAACCGTATCAAAATAGTTTTCTGCCATAAACTGACCGGCGGAATATTGCAATACTCCTACCGGAGTGCTTTGTTCTGCCGTGATATCGGCTGAACGGGCGAGATACAGCATAGTGCTGTGAAAATACGGATTGGACAGACGAAACATCGTGCTGGAATCCGAGGTGGCAGGAATTTGCCCCCAAAGGAGGTCTACATCGCCGTTGGAAACGGCATCCTTAAGGGTATTGTCCCAGGGAAGAACAACTTTTTTTACAGTCAGATTTGCTTCTTTGGCAAAGGCATCAATGAGACGGTTGTCCATTGAGTCTTCCAGAGAGGGGACACCGACTTTCAGCTCGTTTTCTTGCACAATCCGATCCCATTCGGTGGCTTTTGTCTGAGAAAGAGAGGTGGGGGTCGCGTCCTCGTTTTGTGGGGTAGCACGGCATCCGCAGGTGAGAAGTATCAGGATGCATAAGGGAAATATGAATCTAAATTTCTTCATTCCATCACACCTTTCCCACCCATTTTAACATATCTCACTTCCGATTGCAAGTTATTTTTTGAAAAAACTTCATAAAAAGCACAGAGTTTCCATTTTACCGGGCGAAAAAAACAAAGCCGTAACAACCCGGGAGTGTTACGGCTTTGTGCGGAAAGCATACAAATTAAACGATAAAGGATTCCAATTCTTTTACCAGATTGTCGCAGTTATCGTCAAAAATTTCAATTTTGATGGGCTTTGCCAAATCCAGACTGAAAATACCCATAATGGATTTTGCATCAACTACATATCTGCCGGAGGTCAGGTCGATATCAAAGCTGTACTTATTTACGGTGTTGACAAATACTTTCACATCGTTGATGGAATTAAGTTGAATGTTAAACGATTTCATAAACATTTCTCCTTTTTATGTAAATTTTTAAGGCTTAAATAACCAATTTCATTATACTACGGTTTTTCTTGAAAATCAAGAGAGAAACGGAAAAAAAGAAAAATTTGTGAATATGTCATAAATATGCCATAAAAAAGTGATAAACCATAACAGCAAAATGTGATGAAATTTGTATTTTTTGTGATTTTTTTTGTGTTTTTCTTTACAAGCATTTTAAGTTGTGATATACTATAATTGTTAAAGTATGTAAGAAAGAGGTTTTGTTTTTCAATGGAACAAATTTATTTTGACGAAATTCACAAAAAGCAAGCAGACACTAAGGGCATCCTGATTAAAATGTTGATTGTTCTTGCTTGTATGGTGCTTTGCCCTGTTTTGTTTCTTTTGGGCGGTCAGTTAGGTCTTTTACTGGTGGCTGCCGTGATATACGGGGCATATCTTTTGTTTCAGCGTCTCAATAAGGAATTTGAATATATCTACACCAACGGAGAGGTGGATATTGATGTCATTTTTGGCAGAACCAGCCGCAAACGTCTGATTACCATAAAGGCAAATCAGGTTGAGGTGATGGCAAAAACAGAAAACGGCTTCGAGCGGTATCGCAAAAATCCTGCTTTTCGTTTTCTGGATGCTTCCAGCGGAGATTGGGAAGATGCGTATTATGCTGTGGTCAATACCGACGGTCAGAAAATGCTCGTTTTATTTTCTCCCAGCAACCGTTTGGTGGACAATCTGAAATTTTATTTAAAAGACCGTTTTGTGGAGCAAGGATAAGGCTGCTCTGGCGGTGTTGTAACCAAAATTTAAAAAAATTGTTACACGGTTTATCTTGATTTGAATCATTCAATGTGGTACTATAATTTTAAAACAGAGGTGTGAGAAATGTCGGTTCGCTCAGAGCATGCTGCTCAGTTGTTTATGGAGGGATACAACTGCTCTCAGGCAGTTGTGGGAGCTTTTGCTGATTGTATTCCCATTGAGTTTGATTTGCTGATGAAAATGTCGTCCTCTATGGGCGGCGGCATGGGTAGACTTCGCGAAGTTTGCGGTGCTGTCAGCGGGATGTTTCTGGTTGCCGGCTTTTTAAAAGGATATTCTGACCCTAAAGCAAGGGAAGAAAAAACCGAGCATTATCGTTTGATTCAGGCATTGGCACAGGAATTTAAAAATCAGAACGGCTCTATCATCTGCCGCGAGCTTTTGGGGGGACAGGCAGGGGAGAATACCCATATTCCTGCGGAGCGTACTCAAGGCTATTATCAGAAACGCCCCTGTAAGGATTTGGTGTCAGATGCGGTGTGTGTGCTGGAACGTGTGCTGAATCTGTAAAATTTTCCAATGGAAATTTCTGATTGGAACACTTGACAATCCGGGTTACTCGTGGTATAATATGCGAGTTCCACAATGAAATGAAAGTAATCCGGTATTTTTATGGCTTGTGTTTAGCCTACGATTTTTCTTTTGTGAACCTCGTCAGGACGGAAACGGAGCAGCGATAAGCAACAAGAAATTTGTGTAGTGTCTAAGCACAGGTCATAAAAGTATCGGATTTTTATATGAAAAATCAGAAAAAAGGAGGGAGCTTATGTATCAGGCATTGTATCGGAAATGGCGGCCAAAGGTTTTTGAAGATGTGCTGGGGCAAAGCCATATTACCGACACTTTAAAAAGTCAGCTTGTCAGCCATAAGCTTTCTCATGCCTATTTGTTTTCCGGTTCACGGGGAACGGGAAAAACCTCCACTGCAAAGATTTTATCCCGTGCCGTAAACTGCGAACATCCCGTAAACGGCAACCCCTGTAATGAGTGCCATGCCTGTCAGACGGCACTGAATGGCAGTGCAGTGGATATTATTGAAATTGATGCGGCTTCCAATAACCGTGTTGACGATGTTCGTATCATTCGGGATGATGTGGTATATACCCCTGCTGATTTGCGTTATAAGGTTTATATTATAGACGAGGCACATATGCTTACCAAGCAGGCATTCAATGCATTGCTTAAAACTCTGGAGGAACCTCCGGCTCACGTGATTTTTATTTTTGCAACTACTGAGCCTCATAAGTTCCCCACAACCATTTTGTCCCGTTGTCAGCGGTTTGATTTCAAGAGGATAACCCCTTATGACACGGAAAAAAGAATCCGTCAGATTACCAGTCAGGACGGGTATTCCATTACCGATGAAGCAATCGGACTGTTGGCACGGATTGCAGACGGTTCTATGCGTGATGCACTTTCCGTGTTAGACCAGTGTTTGTCGTCCGGGGTAACGGCGATTGATTTTGAGCATGTTGCCAGAATTACCGGGACATCTGACCCGAATTTTATTTATGAGTTCAGCAGTCATATATTAGACGGGAATTTAACCGCTTGCTTGACCGATATCAAAAACGCCTACGAAAACGGTCGGGATATGGAGCGGATTCTGGAGGATTTGATTGCACACTTTCGTGGAGTTTTGGTTACCAAAACCCTGGATTGTAAGGAAGCAGCAATGGAAATTCTGATGACCACAAAAACGGCATTCGGTATTTATTCCAATCAGGCAAAAAGAATTTCCGAAGAACGATTGCTTCGGTATCTGGATATTTTATCAGAGGGAATCTCTTCCCAAAAATATCTGCATAACCCGAGGCTTTGTGTGGAGGTTTCGGTTACTGCGATGGTAACCCGTCCCAAAGCGGAGGATATCAAAGGTCTTTCCGAACGTCTTGGGGAACTGGAGCTGGAGCTTGCCTGCCTGAAAGCACGAGGGGGCGTTACCGCCTCTGTAGCAGAGCCGGCGAAACCGATGCAGACAACGCCCGTGGAAACAGCAGTGGATGCGGAATCCTCCGTGGCAGAACCGCCGGAAGTGTCTCCGACGTTTTTTGCGGAAGAAGAATTGTTACCTCCTCCCGAGGAAACAGAATATTTTGAAGATTTTATCCCCGATTATTCTCCGATAGAAGAAGAACCTGTCTATCAGGAACCTGTGTTTCCGGAGCCGGAGACCGTAGCAGAAGAACCGGATGTTGACGAAGCACCGGCTACAGACCGGGAAACAGTTACCAACGGAGAAATTTCAGCAGTTTGGCATTTGGTACTGGAGGAGGCAAAAAAGAAAGCAGATTTTGGCTTTTCCCGCATTATGGCAGATTGTAAGCGTTCGGAAACACCCGAGTGTGTGGAGCTGTTTTTCCAGAACGAATCGTTTTTAAACATCGCGAAAATGAATCAGTACGACGGCTTGCTCAAGGCTGCAATCCAGAGGGTGACCGGCAGGGATATTCTGGTGAAATTCCGTGCCAATGAGGAGCAAACCCCGGGGAACGATTCGTTTCATCAGTTGCTAAACAAGTTAGATGGCTTTCAAGGGAAAGTAACATTCAAATAGGGAAAAAGAAAGGAAATGAAATCAATGGCAAAGGGTAAATTCAATATGGGCGGCGGTATGCCTGCAAATATGGCAAATTTAATGAAACAGGCACAAAAAATGCAAGAAAGTCTCACCACGGCTCAGGAGGATTTGGCAAACAAAAACTATAAAGCAACCTCCGGCGGCGGTGCAGTGAGTGTAACTGTTAGCGGAACCGGCAAGCTGGTTGATTTAGTAATTGATGAATCCGTGCTGGATGATGCAGAAATGGCAGCAGATTTGGTGATTGCCGCTGTGAATCAGGCAATTGACGAAAAAGATAAAGATAAGGAATCCACACTGGGCGGCTTAGCCGGCGGTATGGGTAACTTCGGCGGATTATTCTAAGGAAAAGTAAAAATTATCAAGGTACAGAGGGAAATGCTATGGCAGAGTTTTTTGAGCCGTTAACTGTTTTGACGGAACAATTTAATAAGTTACCGGGCATCGGCAAAAAAACTGCACAGCGGTTGGCATATTATATTTTGACTCAACCCATGGAATATGCTGAAGCATTCAGCAAAGCACTTTTGGATGCCAAATCTACCATTCGCTATTGTAGTGTGTGCCAGAATATTTCTGCAACGGAGATTTGTCCGATTTGTCAAAATTCTAAGCGGGATGTGCATACCGTTATGGTAGTGAAAAGCCCCAAAGAAGTGATTGCATTGGAGCGTACCAATGAATTTAACGGCTTGTATCACATTCTTCATGGCGAAATTTCTCCCATGGACGGCATTTCTCCTGAAGATTTGAAAATCAAGGAGCTGCTTCAGCGCATAAGCGAGGGGAATATTTCCGAGATTGTGCTGATGTTAAGTCCCACCGTAGAGGGGGATGCTACCTCGATGTATCTTGCCAAGCTCATAAAACCGCTTGGTGTAAAAGTAACCAGAATTGCCCAGGGGCTTCCTATGGGCAGCGACATCGAATATGCCGATGAAGCAACGCTGCTGATGGCATTTAAAGAACGAAAAGAACTGTAGCAGATGGTTTCCCTCTGTTGCAGGAAAACAGAGGATGAAACAAAATGGCAGTTAAGCTTTCCAAAGGGCGGAAAAAGAGCTTGATTAAGCTTCCGGTTTCTTTTTTCGACCGATATTTACCCCGTGTGAATGGGGATTACTTAAAAATTTATTTATATGGATTGAAGCTATGCTTTGAAAATCAGTCTATGACCGATGCGGAAATCGCATCCAGCTTAGGTGTTTTGCAGGTGGATGTGAAAAATGCGTGGCGCTTCTGGGAGGAGGAAGGGCTGATTGTGACAACTGAGGATGGCTCAGTGGAGTTTGAAAATCCTGAAGAAATCACGTTTTCCAAGACTCGTGCCGTGCAGGCGAAGAAAGTGTATGATTCCGTGGAGTTTTCGGATATTTTTACTACAATCCGTCAGGATGATAGCTTCAAAAATGTGATACAGATTGTGGAGGCATCTTATTCCCAGCTCCTGACTCAGGACGATGTGATGATGCTTTACGATATCATTAAAGTGAAAGATATTCCGCTGGAGCTTTTTATGATTACCATGTCACACTGCCTGAAAATCCGCAAGAAAAATATGAAATACATTTATAAGGTTGTGACTGAGAATTTTGAGAATGGGCTAAATACTCCCGAAGCTCTGGAGCAGCATTTTACCAAAATGGAACAAAACGGAAAATATCTTAAAAAAATTGCCAAAATCATAAAGATTACGGGCAGGGAGTTTTCCGAAAAGGAAAAGGAATACATAAAAAAGTGGCAGGAAGCCAAGAAAACAGAAGAGGATGTCGGTGTTGCCTACGAAAAAACAATTATGGCAATCGGAAAAGTATCCTTTCCGTATATGGATAAAATTTTAATGAACGAAAACGGGAACAAACCTGCGAAAAAATCGTCTGTTAAAGCAGGTCCTTTGAATAATTTTCATCAGGAGATGCCCGATTTTCAGAAAATCACCGATGAACTCATTCGGAAACAGTTGGAGGACTAAGGTATGACATATCCCAACGTGGTATTGAAAAATGCTTCGGAACAACTGAAAAAACGGCAGGAAGAAAACAAAAAAATCACCCGTGAAAAAAAGGAGGCACTGTATCGTGCTATTCCTGAGCTGACGTTAATCAATCAGAATATTTCTATCACGATGAAGCAGGCGTTGGCTTCAGGGGATGGAGATGTAGAAGCCCTTCGCACTGCCTTGACCCGTCTGATGAACGAGCGGACAAGCTTACTCAGAGAGCATGGCTATGATAATGACTGTCTGGAGGATTATTATGATTGTCCCTTGTGTAAGGACGAAGGGTTTGTCAACGGGATGGTTTGCCGTTGCTACGAAAAGCTGATGCTGAAAGAGGCGTATCGTCTCTCCAATTTGGGAAATCGGATAGAAACAGAAAACTTCAATACCATCTCACTGGATGTTTATTCTGAAAAAAAATATATGGAGAGTATTGTACATAAAGCAAAGCTCTATTGCAAAAAAGATGATAGTGTCAAGAAAAATTTGTTGTTTACAGGGCCTACCGGAACAGGGAAAACCTTTCTATCCTCTTGTATTGCAAAGGAATTTTTGGATCACGGTCACTTTGTGCTTTATCTTACTGCAACCAAGGTGTTTTATGCTATTGATATGGCAAAATTCCATCCCGAAGAAAACGGAGCAAGCCAGCTTGCAGATATGCTGCCTGAATGTGATTTGCTCATTATAGACGATTTGGGAACGGAATATGGGTTTGGATATTCTCAGTCTCAGTTGTTTGATATTTTGGAAACAAGAACTATGAACGGTAAGCACACCGTGATTTCTACCAATATGGATTTGAACGAGCTGAATCAAAAATATTCTCCCCGTCTGGTTTCCCGCATTTTGGGAAATTACGATATCTTCGTCTTTCAGGGGAAGGATTTGAGATATCAATAACATTGTTAAAAAAATCATTTATATATCTGCCTCAACATTAAAAAAAGTGGTTGTAGGTAAAAAAGGAGGATTTTCTTATGAAACAAAAAGTCTTTGCACTCGTATTGAGCTGCATGATGCTTCTGTCATTGGTTGTTTCTGCGGCAAGTTATTCTGACGTGCCGGAAACACACGATAGATATGAAGCAATCAATATGTTGTCCAGTCTGGATATCATCACCGGCTATCCGGATGGCACTTTCCAGCCGGACAAAGAAGTAACCAGAGCGGAAATGGCTGCCCTGATTACCAGAATGTTTAATTTAACCAGCACTGCGGTAACTGAACAGCCGTTCTCTGATGTTGCAACTGATTATTGGGCAGTGTCTAACATTGTTGCAGCAAAAAATATGAAAATTATCAACGGGTTCCCGGATGGAACCTTTAAACCCCAGGATAATGTTACTTACGAACAGGCTGTTAAAATGATTGTTTGTGCCTTAAACTACGGAACCGCTGCAGAAGCACTGGGCGGATATCCCGCTGGTTACATCAATCAGGCAAGTAAGCTGAACATTTTACAAAAAGCAGCTTACGGCAACACCAAACCGGCACCCAGAGGTATCATTGCACAGCTTCTGTTCAACTCTCTGAAGGTGGATATGCTGGTTCCTCAGGTGAATCCGGACGGAACTGTGGATTACATCAAATCAGAAAGCGGAAATTCTGTGTTAGAACAGTTCCAGAAAACCCAGACATTGATCGGAGTTACTGTTGTTCGTACTCCCAGAGTGAATCTGGAACCCGGTGTAACTGCAATTCAGAGTGTAAATGATGATGCAATGTTTGTAAAGACTTCTACCGGAGAATATGTAAAATTAAAAGTGGGTACTTATACCGACGCTTTTTCATTCATCGGTCAGCAGGTTGATGTATCATACAGAGTAGACGAAGCTATGGGTGACACAAAAACCTTAACCAGCATCACAAAAAGCAGCAGTGTAAAAAGCTACGAAAACATTAAGCTTTCTGATGTGATTTCTTTAACCAATACCGAATTGGTATACTATACTGATAAGGCAAACGACAGAAAGAACACTCTCAGACTGAGTGGTACTCCTACTGTAATTTATAACGAAAGATTACACTCCAACGGAATTGCTCAGCTCAATACTGATTTATTCAGTGTAGTGAACCACGAATATGTAAACGGTGTCATTTCCTTATATGTTGGTACCAACACGTTAATTAAAGCAAAAGCTTACAAAACTTACGTGGTGGAAACCAATGATTACCGAAATGAAGTAATTAAAGTAAAAGGCAGCGTTATCGGCGGTACTCCTCAGCCCACTTTTGATCTTACCATTCCCCACAAGGATGCTTACATCAACGAAACTGTAATCAGAAAAGGTAATTTTGATTTTGGTACGGGTGCTGCAGTTTCCAATGCTTCTAAGCTGACCTCTTACAGCAGCATTGCAAAAGGAAATATTATTGCAGTTGCAAGTAACGCACGGGATACCTCCAATGCTTACTATGAAGTGCTGATTTCCTCCAACACCTTAAGCGGAACAGTAAACGGAATCGAAACTGATGATGAAACCGGTCGTTCCTTAATTCAGGTTGGAACCGGTTCGAAGGTTCGTCTGTCCAGAGAATTAGACAGATACGAAATGACTCCTTCTGTTCAGATTGAAGTGAATGCAAAATTCCATATTGACCCCTTCGGTGAAGTTGGCTATGTGAGTGATATCAAAACTCAGGATATCAAATTCGGACTTCCTGTAAATGTTACCACCGGCGGCGGTACTGGTTTTGACAAAATTACTCAACTGGAAATATACAATGTGGATACCGGCAGTGTGGAAACTTTACGGTTCCGCAACGAAACCTCCGGGGACCCCCGTGTTGCAGTATTGAAGGATGGCTCCGGTAACTTAATTAAAGATGAAATCTTCAAATATACCATTAAAAACGGTCAGATTGATACCCTGGAAGCTCTGGTGGCAGGTACTGCTGATTACACCTATGATGCTTCTGCTTCTGCCGTTACCGAGGTTTCTGATATTACCAAAACCACTTCCACTAAAATTACCTTTGACGGTGGAAAAAATATTACCTTTAATGCTCAGGCAACTAAAATTATCTTAATCGGTTCTGTTTATGATACCGGTAAGGTAACCCCGAAAGCACTTACCAGAATTTCTGATATGTCTAACAACACTGCATATACCGGCCGTGTATACAAAATGAACAACAAGAAATCCGGTACTAACTACAATATGCAGTATGTTATCATCCGTCCCTTCGAAGGCATCACCAAGGATTCTCCCACTTATATTGTTGATTCTGTAGGCGGTATTGTTCTTCAGGGCGATGTGAACACCGTAACCGTAAAAGCATATCCCTTCACCGGTACTTCCACAGGAGGCAACGGCGCTTCTTTGGCTGAAATTGTAATGACTGATGTAGTAGCGTCAGCACTGAACTTACAAAAAGGTGATGTATTCACTTATTATGATGTTCCTTCTGCTAATGTGGATATCGAAACCTTAAGAAACGTATTTATCCTTGCCCGTGCAAATGAAATTGCAACCGGAACTTATCCCACGGCAGGTGCTATGAGTGCAGCCGATAATGTTGAAAACTCTACCGGTGGCTATAATAGAGATTATCGTTTCTTAGGTATTCAGAATAACACCAGCAATCTGGTAGGTCCGGAAATTTCCAGTGTATATACTTATTATATGGGTATTCCGTTGGCATACAGTGCTGATAACTTAAGAATTGCGAAAGACGCGGTAACTGATATGCCTGTTCTGGCGGGCGATTCAGCAGCAATTGCTGCCTTAGAAGCTGATTTGGATAATTCTGATAACTTCTTTGATTACAATGTAGCAGCTCTTGCTAATATCTATGTGTATGATGCTGGCGCAACCGATGCAGAAAAACTGGTGCAGATTAAAGGAAAAGATTTGGTTCATTCTTACTTAGAAAACTTACAGACTGTTGAAAACAACGCTTCTAACACCACGAAAGCACATGACACCTTGTTTGTAAGAACCTATAACAACACTTCTGGCAACAGCTTCTACAATCTTTACATCATCAAAGACGCAAGATAAGTTGTACTAAAAAAATCCCGTAACACTTCGGTGTTGCGGGATTTTTTTGGAATGGTTTGCTTTATCGCCCGGATATATCAAATCCGGATTTTCATGCTCCTTTTATGGTGCAGCCTCTTTTTTCACTTCCACATTGTTCGGAAAAGAAGGAAAGTATGAATCCTTATTTTTCTAATTCCGTAATTTTTGCAGATACCGATTCTTCGTCGGTAGAAAGTTCAATTTTCACAGGCTTGTCCCGCGTGTTTTTAAACTTTAAATCATAACCGCCGTAGGAAACCGTGGCGTCGTTGTCGGAATCAGCATAAGGGACTTCGTGAGAATGTGAATGCCGTTCTACAATTTCAAAATTTCCGTTTTTAGCTGCCATATAAAGGGTGGAAGAAATCTGGCAGATTCCACCGCCAACTGTAGGCTGTTTTTCTCCGTGTTCATCGTAACCGATTGCCTTTTGGTAGCCTTTTTCTTCGGTTCGGTCTCCCACTGTTTCATTGAAAGAAAAGGTTTCGTCAACCTCTAATATTGTTCCGTCAATGGCGGCGATGGCGAGCTTTAGATTATTGGTTCTTGCCGGAATCCGGTCAAAAATTTTGGTAGATGCCGTAGCTTGTCCGTTGTCGGTGGGGGAAGCCGGTGGAGGTTCACTTGGCTTTTCGGTGGCAACGGGAGAAGGATTCGGAGTGGGGATAGGGGTGTCGCTTTCTTTGGCTGTGCAACCCGCCAGAAGCAAAAATAAACATAGAAGGAGACACCTCCTGTGATATAGAGGGAACAAATATCTCATAATCTGTGGAACTATCTCCTTTCTGTTATAAATGTAAAAATACTTTTGGGGCGGTTTTTTAAACCGCCCACATTTTTTTAAAAATCAGCAAATCTATTAGTTGGTAGCTGTTGTTGGTAGGGGGAAAGCAACCCTCCGCTAAGAGCGGTCGGCAACAAAGAACAGCCAATGACAAAGAACAGCCGAAGGCTGTCAGCTGTTTTTGTCACTGATTAAAAATTTGATTGCCGTGCGTTCTTCTCCGGCAACTTCGATTTCAGAAAATGCAGGAATACAAACAATATCGAATCCGCTGGGGGCTAAAAAACCTCTGGCGATTGCTACTGCTTTCACTGCCTGATTGACTGCTGCCGCCCCGATTGCCTGAAGCTCTGCTGAGCCTCTTTCTCTTACAATGCCGGATAGCGCTCCTGCAACCGAGCCGGGATTTGAATTTTTTGATACTTTCAGTATAATCATTGCGATTCCTCCAAATAGTATTGATAAGTAATGCCGAATAAATTGCTTCGGCTTTGTTTATTATATGAAGAAAATTCAGGAAAAATACAATTTTTCAGTAAAATGGTAAGAAATGATTTCTTTTTGAAAAAAATATAAAATATTTCAAAAAAACAGTGGACAAACCATGGAAAATTATGTATAATATATGTTGGTAAAAAATTATATCAACATAAAGCTATGGAGGTTTTAAAGTTTATGAGCAAGTTTACACATGAAGTTGAACAGATGACTTGTGTAGCCAAAGGCCCCAACCACGGTCCGGCACCGATTCCGGAAGAAGGAAAATGGGTTCAGGCAAAAGAAGTAAAAGACATTTCCGGTTTAACCCACGGTATCGGCTGGTGTGCACCTCAGCAGGGCGCATGTAAGCTGACCCTGAATGTAAAAGACGGTATTATCGAAGAAGCCCTGGTAGAAACCATCGGCTGCAGCGGTATGACCCACTCCGCGGCAATGGCTGCAGAAATCTTAACCGGTAAAACCTTACTGGAAGCAGTAAATACCGACTTGGTATGCGATGCAATCAACACCGCTATGAGAGAACTGTTTTTACAGATTATCTACGGTAGAACCCAGACTGCATTCTCCGAAGGCGGTTTGCCCATCGGTGCAGGCTTGGAAGACTTGGGTAAAGGCTTAAGAAGCCAGGTTGGTACTATGTACTCTTCTTCTGCAAAAGGTCCCAGATATCTGGAAATGGCAGAAGGTTATGTTACCAAAATTGCACTGGATGATGAAAAACACATCATCGGTTATGAATTCATCAGCTTCGGCAGAATGATGGATATGATTAAAGCCGGAACTTCTCCGGAAGAAGCAATGAAAAAAGCAACCGGTACCTACGGAAGATTCCAAGATGCAGCTTCCTATGTAGATCCGAGAAAAGAATAAGGAGGGGAACGACTATGCCATTATTTGAAGGTTACGAAAGAAGAATTGACGGTATTACCAAATGCTTAGAAGCGAACGGAATCGCTTCCATTGAAGAAGCAAGAAAAATCTGTGAAGATAAAGGAATTGATGTTTATAACATCGTAAAAGGTATCCAGCCCATTTGTTTTGAAAATGCTTGCTGGGCATATATCTTAGGTGCTGCCTTGGCAATCAAACGCGGTGTTACCAATGCTGCTGACGCTGCAGAAGTAATCGGGGAAGGCTTGCAGGCATTCTGTATTCCCGGTTCTGTTGCTGATGACAGAAAAGTAGGTTTGGGTCACGGTAACTTAGCGGCTATGCTGCTTAGAGAAGACACCAAATGCTTCGCATTTTTAGCAGGTCACGAATCCTTTGCAGCTGCTGAGGGTGCAATCGGTATCGCAAAATCTGCAAACAAGGTTAGAAAAGAGCCTTTAAAGGTTATCTTAAACGGTCTGGGTAAAGATGCTGCTGAAATTATTTCCAGAATCAACGGCTTCACCTATGTAAAAACCCAGTTTGACTATTACACCGGTGAACTGAAAATAGTTTCCGAAAAAGCTTACTCCGAAGGAGAAAGAGCAAAAGTAAAATGCTACGGTTGTGACGATGTTCGTGAAGGCGTTGCAATTATGCACAAAGAAAACGTTGGCGTTTCCATCACCGGTAACTCCACCAACCCCACCAGATTCCAGCATCCTGTTGCAGGCACCTATAAAAAAGAATGCATCCAGCAGGGTAAAAAATACTTCTCTGTTGCATCCGGCGGCGGTACCGGAAGAACTCTGCATCCCGATAACATGGCTGCAGGCCCCGCTTCTTACGGCTTAACCGATACCATGGGAAGAATGCATTCTGATGCTCAGTTTGCAGGTTCTTCTTCCGTTCCGGCTCACGTTGAAATGATGGGCTTAATCGGCGCAGGTAACAACCCCATGGTTGGTATGAGCGTTGCAGTTGCAGTAGCAATCGAAGAAGCTTCTAAATAATTGAAACTGTTAAAATTACCGTATCTTGCACTTTTTAAAAAATTTCGCATATAGCAATATAGCTCGTTTTTTAAAAGGCACAATCCACGGCAATTTGAAGCAGTTTACAAAGGGGAATAGTTCAAGGTCTTCTTTTTTATGAAATAGAATCAATAAAAAAGTCCCATTTATCTTAGATAATGGGACTTTTTTATATCATTATGTCAGGCTCAGAAAAACAATTCTACTTTTTTATTTAGGAGTTATGATAACATCAAGATTTACATTTTTTTCTGGTGGTATCACTTGTTTTGTCATATACAAATCTTTATTAAAGACAAAAAAGGCATAATAATTAGAATAAACTCCAAATGAGTTTGCTGTTTCATAATTTACAGAAACATGTATTCCATCTGCTTCCGTGGTGTATCCTGCTTTTATAAAATTAATCGTTGAAGGATTGTTTACCTTGACTAAGATTTTTGATTTACAGTTTTCATACATACGGTTTTTATTTTCATCTGTTAAGAGTTTTTCCAAACTCTTAGCCAAATAATCATCGTATTTGGTTTGTGCCGAATATAATAAACCGGATAGTTGTTGTTGCATAGCGGGAGATAGATTTGGTTTCTTGAGTGTGTTGTCGCAAAGTTCGATTGCTTCCGGATATAGGGATTGAGCAATATAGGTGTTGATTTGATTTATTTCGGAAGAGATATCAGTATAATTTTGCGGTTTGATATTGGGATCAATGTAATTGATAAATCCCAAATCTGCTACCGGAATTTCGGGCAAGTTTTTTTCTAATTCGGATAATACAGTTTTTACTAACTTACAGGCATAAACAGATTCACTATCATCGAATCCCTTATTAGTATCGTAGGGCAATGTTGTAGAATCGTAAGTGATAGAAGAATTATCAAAGGAACCTGTTAAAACAACACTTCTTTTTCCGCTATCAGCGTCTTTTTTTCTTAATTCATAAGTTGATGTGACACAATCAGCGGAAAGAATTAACCGTAGGTTGTATGGTTCGTCATAGAGCAATGAATAAACATTTCTAATATTGTCCTCGCTAAGATAGTCGCAACTCCAGTGAGTAGAACCTATGGCACAGCTAAAAGAATATAGCAGTAATTTGCTTGTATTAGATTGTTTCATAAAATCAGCTAATCTTTTATATCCGTTAAAAGAATTGATTAATACTGTTCTGGTTGCATTATCCCAATCAACGCTTATGCCAAATGCTTCTGAAATTGCTCTGACAGGTACTAGTGTACGACCATCTACAATACAAGCAGGGCTATCGAGTGAAATATGTTGATTGTTTACAATCATAGAAGGGGATTCAATTGTTAAAGATATGGTCGTGTTGTTTTTTGTTGAAGTTACGGTTTGTGTTTCACCATTCCAACTAACGGTAGCTCCAAGTGCTTCAAAAATGGCACGAAGAGGAACCATAGTTCGGTTGTTTATAATTTGTGGTGTAACATCAAATATAATTTTATTACCGTTCAGTATGACTGAGATTTCATCATTTGCAAATGTTGAAACATTAAAAGATAAAACCATAGACAAAACTAATAAAATTAAAAAAATCCGTTTCATTTTTTACGTCCTTTCTAAATTGACAGTTTTAATGAGTGAATAAAATAACTCCTTTCTAAATTCTCACGCAATTAAAAAATGCGTGGCAACAGAAATCTGCACCACGCACAAAAAACGAGGCTTTAGATTCCATGTTACCACACATTTTACTCTAACGAATATTCTCAATCCAAATTGATCTCAATATTTTAGCCTGCGTTTTTTTCAAAACACAAAATTTGGATTGATAACTATTTGATAAAAATAGCATAGCAAAATAAAGACATTCCAAAAGAATATCCGAATAAAGAGATTAAAGTAAAATATGTGGTGACTATATTATACCACCATTGGATTTTAATGTCAACCTCTCTTTACTTTTTTGTAGATGTGCTATAATATTTTTGGAGGCGGATGTTATGGAAGAACAAGAGTATAAGAAAAAAACAAAAGAAGGACACGGCAAGAAAACACAACCAGAAGATGAAATCGTAATAGCAATGCCATATATGCAAAAATATTTACTTGGTATTCAACAGATAATATAAGCCCTGTTTCCACTTGTGAAACTGTTACAATAACAAGATAAAATAATAAGAACGGAGCGGTTTATGCCGCTCCGTTTTCTCGTTTATTCTTTTACGATTTTTGGTTTTTCTGTACCGTTGATGCTTTCTTTTGTAATGATTACCTTTTTTATGGAATCGTCTGAGGGAGTTTCGTACATAATGTCCATCAATGCATTTTCTACAATAGAACGTAACCCTCTTGCACCGGTATTTCTGTCCAGCGCTTTTTCTACGATTTCTTCCAGTGCATCCTGCTCAAATTCCAGCTCAGTATTGTCAAACTGCATGAGCTTCTGATATTGTTTGATGACCGAGTTTTTGGGTTCTAATAACACTCGGAGCAGTGCCTCCTTGGATAGTTCTTCCAAAGCAACAATCACGGGGAGTCTGCCTGCAAATTCGGGAATCAAGCCGAATTTCAATAAATCCTGAGGAGTGATATCGGCAAGTAATTTTGATTTTGAGATATCTTTTTTGGATTGAATCTGTGCATTGAATCCAAGGGAAGATTCTTTGCTTCTCTTTTCAATGATTTTTTCGATACCGTCAAATGCACCACCGCAGATAAATAAAATGTTGGAGGTATCAATAGACAAAAATTCCTGATGGGGATGCTTTCTGCCGCCCTGGGGAGGTACATTGGCAACCGTTCCTTCAATAATTTTTAAGAGTGCCTGCTGAACTCCTTCGCCGCTGACATCACGGGTAATAGACGGATTTTCCGACTTTCTGGCAATTTTGTCGATTTCGTCAATGTAGATGATTCCTTTTTGCGCTTTTTCGATGTCGAAATCAGCTGCCTGAATGAGACGAAGCAGAATGTTTTCCACATCTTCTCCCACATAACCGGCTTCGGTTAAGGTAGTAGCATCAGTGATGGCAAAGGGAACATTTAAAATTTTTGCCAGAGTTTGCGCTAAAAGAGTTTTTCCTGAACCGGTGGGTCCCAACAAAAGCACGTTACTCTTTTTCAACTCAGTGTCATCCTCGGATGCTTTTTTCGTATTCACTCTTTTATAGTGATTATATACGGCAACAGACAGTGCAATTTTTGCTTTTTCCTGACCGATGACATATTCATCCAGCTTTTCTTTGATTTCTTTTGGTTTTAAAATGGTAATTTCATCATCGGTGTCTTTATTCTTTTTCTTTTTGGCATGTCCGACACCGGTGCCGGTAATCAGCTCATAGCAGCTGAGGATACATTCGTCACAAATGCTTGCTGCGCCACCGGTAACAATCTGCTCTACTTCTCCGGCAGATTTACCGCAAAAGTAGCAGAATTGCTGTTCGTCATTTCTTCTGTTTGACATAGTTTACCTGCTTTCTGTAGGATGATTTGTTTCTTCTAACAAAATGGCGCAACGAACACTCCGTCACGCCACTATGTTTTGTTATCTTTTTTCGATTACCTTATCAATTAAGCCGTAAGCCATAGCTTCCGCTGCCGACATAAAATTGTCACGCTCGGTATCCTTCTGGATGGTCTCCAGCGGTTGACCGGTTCTTTCACTTAAAATTTTGTTTAACTGGTCTTTCATTTTTAAGATTCTATCTGCATGAATTTTAATATCGGTTGCTTGCCCTTGCATACCGCCTAAGGGCTGGTGAATCATAATTTCAGAATTGGGCAGAGCCAGTCTTTTGCCGGGAGCACCTGCGCTTAAGAGAAATGCTCCCATAGATGCTGCCATCCCGATACAAATGGTAGAAACATCGGGCTTTACATATTGCATGGTGTCGTAAATTGCCATTCCTGCGGTGATAGAACCGCCGGGGCTGTTGATGTATAGCTGGATATCCTTATCCGGGTCTTCTGCTTCTAAAAAGAGAAGCTGTGCAACCACTAAGCTGGCGGTGGCATCGTTTACTTCATCTGCCAAAAAAATGATTCGGTCTTTTAACAGGCGGGAAAAAATGTCATAGGTTCTTTCTCCGCGGCTGGTTTGTTCCACAACGTAGGGGACTAAACTCATAGTTTTCAAATCCTTTCGGAGTAATTACTCAGCGTCTTCGGTTTTTTTCTTTCTGGTAGTGGTTTTCTTGGGAGCAGCTTTTTTTTCTTCACCGTCTGCTGCTTTTTTCGCAGTGGTTTTCTTTGCAGTGGTGGTTTTTTTCGCTGCAGTCTTTTTAGGAGCAGCTTCTTTTTCTTCACCGTCTGCTGCTTTTTTTGCAGTGGATTTCTTTGCAGCAGTTTTCTTGGGAGCTGCTTTCTTTTCTTCTGCTTTTGCAGCCTGTTCTGCCATTGCTTCTTCTTCAGAAATTTCCTGACAGATTGCATTGTCTTTTACAAAGTCAACTGCTTTTCTGATGATGATATCTTTTTTCAGATCTTCATCCGGAACGAAGTTGGAAATTTTGTCTTTTTCAATACCGTAGTAACTGCTCAATTTTTCTTTTTCTTCGTCTAAGTCAGCATCGGTTGCTTCGATTGCTTCCTGTTTTGCAATGGCTTCCAGAACCAGCATGGATTTTACCTGAATTTCCGCATTCTGCTTGAACTGACCTAAATAAGTCTGTTCATCCATACCGGTGTATTTCAGATACATTTCTCTGTTGATGCCCTGCTGCATTAAGCCGTTATCAAAATCTCTTGCCAGCATATTTACTCTTTCCTGAATCATCGCTTCGGGAATGTCAACTTCTACGCCGTTTGCAATCTGGTCAACCACTTCGTTTTCAAACTGAACGGTTGCTCTTTCATCCAGCTGTTTCTGCATTTTTTCTTTGATATCTGCTTTAAATTCAGCCAAGGTATCAAATTCAGACGCTTCCTGAGCCAGGTCATCGTCAGCTTCGGGCAGTTCTTTTCTGGTTACTTTGTTGATTTTTACTTTGAATTCAGCAGCTTTGCCTTTTAATTCGTCTGCATGGTATTCTTCGGGGAAGGTAACGTTTACGGTTACATCATCGCCGGTTCCGTGGCCGATTAACTGTTCTTCAAAGCCGGGGATAAACTGACCGCTTCCGATGGTTAAATCAAAAGCATCACCTTTTCCTCCGGGGAATGCAACACCGTCAACAAAGCCTTCAAAGTCGATGTTACAGATATCGCCGTTTTCTACAGCTCTGTCCTCAACGGGAACGATTCTGGAGTTTCTTTCTCTGATTCTTTCAATTTCTGCATCAACAGCTTCTTCTTTTACAGTATAGACAACTTTTTTAGCGGTGATACCTTTGTAGTTTTCCACAGTAACAACCGGTCTTACAAACACTTTGAATACGGCGGTAAAGCCTGCTTCTTTGGAAATTTCCGGAATATCAACATCAGGCTGAGATACTACATCTAAATTTGCTTCTTTTACTGCGTTTTCATATAATTCGGGAAGAATGGCATTTACTGCATCGTCAAAGAAGATGCCTTCGCCATACATTCTTTCAATCATAGCTTTGGGAGCTTTTCCTTTACGGAAACCGGGCAGAGAAATGCTTTTTACATTTTTTCTGTAAGCTTTTTCAATTGCTTCGTTAAATGCTGCCGCGTCTACCGCGATGGAAAATTCTACTTGATTTTTTCCTAAATCTTTCACTTTGATACTCATGTTGTTTGTTTCCTCCAAATCTGTTTTCGAGATTTTTAACATTTATTTATTATACCATATATTTTAAAAAATTCAAGACTTTTTTCAAAATTTTAGTATTTTTTGACATTTTCTAAAAAATCTTCAAAAACAAGGAGACTTACCCGTGTTTTTTGTGCTTTTTGGTGAAATATTTTCATATAGAAAAGTTTTTTACGCGTATCTCATTGACTTTTTTTCTAAAATTTGTATAATAGAGATATGCAGAGGGAAGTTCCCGGTGCAGTGAAATACATAAAAAGGAGAAATCATTATGTTAGTAAGTCAGATTTCTGTATTCCTGGAAAATTCCAGTGGCAGACTGTTCAGTGTGTCAGATATTTTAGCAAAAAATGATATCAATGTTCGTGCTGTTTCGGTAGCGGATACTACTGATTTCGGGATTCTCAGAATGATTGTGAATGATCCGGAAAAAGCATATCAGGTGCTTCGTGAAAACAAGTTTACCGTTCGTATTACCAAAGTGGTTGCCGTGGAGATTGACGATACTCCCGGCAGTATGGCAAGTGTGCTGAAAGAGCTTAACGACCATCAGATTGAAGTAGAATATATGTATGCATTTTTGGGAAATCATGCCGGTAATGCACTGGTTATCTTAAAAATTGATGACCCCGAAAAGGTAGAAAAAATTGCAACAATGGAAACAATCAAGCTGGTTTCTGCAGACGAGGTATATAAACTGTAATGAATGAGTTTGCTAATTTGTTAGGAGTGTCCCGGGAGACAGTTGCTCTGGTGGAAAAAAGTGAAAAAAAGCTGGAAGCAGTGTTCCGGAAATTAGAGCAGATTTCCGAGTATAATCAGGCAAGGGTGCTGCGGGCATTTTCCCGGTGCCGTATTTCGGATACCCATTTTAATTTTTCCACCGGGTATGGATACGATGATCACGGCAGAGATACCTTAGACCGTTTGTATGCCGAAATTTTTGAGTGTGAGGATGCACTGGTGCGCCACACCATCATTTCGGGTACTCATGCCCTGACTACTGCATTTTTTGGTGTGCTTCGTCCGGGGGATACCTTTATCTCTGTTACGGGCAGACCTTACGATACCTTGGAGGAGGTCATCGGTATCCGTGGGGAAAATTCCGGCTCTTTAAAGGAGTTTGGTGTTTCCTACGGTGAAATTCCGCTGAAAAACGGTGCACCCGATTTGGAAGCTATCAGAACCGGAGTTCCTGCTGATACCAAAGCGGTTCTGATTCAACGATCCAAAGGATATGAGAGCCGTGTTTCCTTATCTTCTGAAGAAATCGGAGAAATGATTTCGGTGGTGAAAGCAATCAACCCCAAGATTATCGTGATTGTAGACAATTGTTACGGAGAATTTGTGAACACCTCCGAGCCTACGAAATACGGGGCGGATTTGGTTTGCGGTTCACTCATCAAAAATCCGGGTGGGGGTCTGGCTCTGACCGGTGGCTACATTGCCGGAAAAAAAGAATATATCGACCTTTGTGCTATGAGACTCACTTCTCCCGGTTTGGGAAAAGAAGTAGGTGCATCTCTGGGGTTGACACGCTCGATGATTCAGGGGCTTTATTTTGCTCCCTTTGTGGTGTGCCAGGCGTTGAAAACTGCTGCACTGTGTGCACAGATTTTTAAGGATTTGGGCTTCTCTGTGACACCTCAGCCCGAAGAAAAAAGAAATTGCATTATTCAGGCAATCGACTTCTTGAAACCCGAGGGGGTAATTTCCTTCTGTAAAGGGATACAGAAGGGTGCACCTGTGGATTCTTTTGTTTCCCCGGAACCGTGGGATATGCCCGGTTATCAGGATCAGGTGATTATGGCGGCAGGTGCATTTGTGCAGGGAGCATCCATTGAGCTTTCTGCCGATGCTCCTATCAAGCCTCCCTATACTGCCTTTATGCAAGGGTCACTTTCATACGGCTACGGCAAAGCAGGTCTTATGCTTGCGGTAGAGGAAGTGAAAAAAAGCGGTATCATATAAAACGGCTAAAAAGCAGAGAGATGCATTCTCTCTGCTTTTTTATGCTCCTGTTCAGGTTGCTTTTTGCCCGCAAAGTTCTTCTAATGTTCCGAAACGATAGCCCATTTCTTTCCATTTGGTTAGAAGTTCGTCTAAAATTTCTGAATTGGTTTTGGAGGTGGAGTGAAGCAGCACTACAGCACCGTTATGAATACGGGGCAGTAGTTTGGAGAAGGCTTCCTCTTTTGATGGCTGCTTATCCTGAAGCCAATCTGCATACGCCAAGCTCCAGAACACGGTTTTATATCCCAAATCTTTTGCTTGTTTCAGATTTTCCTCATTGAATTTGCCCTGAGGCGGACGATAAAATTTTTGCATATTCTGCCCGGTGATTTCTTTGTATTTTTCCTCCAACTCCGTCAGTTCTTTTTTAAAACTTTCCAAATCGGAAATCTTTGACATATCGGGATGGTGAAAGGTGTGGTTTCCCACAATATGACCGCCGGCAACCATTTGTTTGACCAAATCAGGCTGTGTATTCAGGTAATTGCCCACCAGAAAAAAGGTGGCAGGAACCTGATGCTTTTTTAAAGTTTCTAAAATTTTTGGTGTGTAGCCTGCTTCAAAACCGGCATCAAAGGTGAGGAAGATGACTTTTTCTTGGGGATTACCCAGATAATAGGCATTATGCTGAGACAGACTTTCCTGGCTGCGGTTTCCCACCGGCTGGCTACCGCTTTGAGAATAGCTTAAGCCCCAGTCGTTTTTCAGGGCAGCAGTTTCCACTGCTGAGGGAAGTGTATGCGCGACAAAAAGCACTACTGCTGCCAGAACTAATACGCCGGAAAGAAGCCTGGGGAGAAAGGATTTTAGAGATAACACAAAGAAACGATTGGATTTCATAACGGTAACAGACTGCAAAAGCAGCCTTTCCTCCTTGTAGCAACACTCTTTTTTTATGGCATTGTATGAAAAAAAGACGGGAAATATACTCAAATATTAAATCTTTGTTACAATGAGAAAAAGAATTGACACCGTATATTATGTGTTGTATAATAAGAACAAATAATATGGAAAACTGAGAAGAAAGAGGTATTCAATATGAAAAAATTGATTTCCGTTTTATTAACCATGGTTTTATGCCTGAGTGTGTTTGCAGGCTGCGGCACGCAGGATGATACCCGAACCGTTGCAACGGTTGGCGATGAAGTGATTACCGTTGGTGAATTAAAGTATGCCATTGAAGTGGTAAAAGCACAGTCTGTAGGTCAACTGCAGGGTGATGATGTGGAAGAATTCTGGACCACAGAGAAAGACGGAAAGGATGCAGAAACCTACATCCGTGAAAAAGGGATGGATCTTCTGATGAACATTGCAGTAATGGCACAGGCAGCGAAGGATGAAGGCATTGCCATTACTTCTTCCGAAGTGGACGAGTATTATGCACAGAATCAGGAATCTATGGATCACGCGATGGAAACCTACCATGTGTCTCAGGATGTATTGAAATCCATCTTAAGAAAACAGATGCTTTATAATAAATACGGGGAAAGAGTGCTGGCAGGATCTCCCCGGTTTAATCCGGATGAAGAAACATTGAAAACCATTTTTCAGGAAAACTTCTATAAAGCACAGCACATTTTAAAAATGACTGTCAACAGCGAAACCGGAGAACCCTTATCTCAAGAAGAAATTGATGCAAAAAGAGCAGAAATTGATGCACTGCTTGTGCAGGCAAAGAACGGTGCAGATTTCAAAGCTCTGATGATGGAACATTCTGAAGATCCCGGTAAAGAACAAGCTCCCGATGGTTATGTTTTTACAGAAGGAGAAATGGTAACCGAGTTCTATGAAGGCACCAAAGCACTGGCGGAAAACGGTATTTCCGAAGTAATTCCCTCCAGCTACGGATATCACGTAATTAAGCGGATTCCCTTGAATGTGGAAACTGATTTTCAGGACAATATCACAAATGTTCAATATCTGAATATGCAGTTGGAAGAAGAAAAAGTAGTAGAAGAATTAAAAGCCAAGATGAGTGTCAGCCAGGAAGATTCTGTGATTCAGAAAATTCCGGTAAGAGACACTGCAGAATAATCGAAAAATCCCGTCGGGCAGGCATAGAAAAAACCTCTGTGCCTGCCCGTGTCAACAGGAGAGTGGATTATGAAACAGTTTTTCAATGAGTATAAACACAAGATTCTTTTCTATTCTATGGTTGCAGTAATAGGAATTGCAGCCTACTTTTTATTTTTAAAGTTTGACAGCTTTTGGAATGTGGTTGGCTTTTTGACTTCCATTTTCACTCCGTTTATCATTGGCTTTGTGATTAGTTATCTGTTAAATCCGTTGATGAAATTGCTTGAGCATAGAGCGTTTTTCTTTCTTGATGCCAAAAAAAGACGGGGTGTGTATTCCAAAGGGCGGCGGCTGGTAAGCATTTTTGTTGCATATATTCTTATGGTTGGGGTATTGTCTGCATTGGTGGTGCTTCTCATTCCGCAAATTAAAACCAGTGTGGAAACTCTCTTCCGCAATATTCCCGATTATGTCAGCATTTTTACCCAGAATGTTACCAACTGGGTCAATCAAAATCATTTGAATTCTTCCTTTATAGAAGAAATTCTTCCCTTTAATAAGCTGTTGGAATATGCCACTGCTTTGGTAAATGCCTGCTTTGGCTGGCTTGTTAACATTCCGGTTCTGATTACCAAAGGCTTTACCAACATTTTAGTGGGTGTCATCGTTTCCATTTACTTTCTGTACGACAAGGAACGGTTTCTTGCCGCAATCAAAAAAGTTAATCAGGCAATTTTTAAAAAAGAAACTGCAAAAAAGGTCACCGATATCTGCAAAATGACAGACCAGACCTTTTCCCGTTTTATCTTAGGGAAAATTATAGATTCTCTGATTATCGGCATTATCGCATTCCCGTTTATGCTTCTTATTTATCGCCCGTATGCGCTGTTAATCAGTGTGATTATCGGAGTTACCAATGTGATTCCGTTTTTCGGGCCGTTTATCGGAGCGATTCCCTCAGCATTTCTGATTTTAATTGTTGCACCCCACAGAACCCTATGGTTTGTGTTGTTTGTGTTTTTGCTGCAACAGTTTGACGGCAATATTTTAGGGCCGAAAATTTTGGGAGAAACCACCGGAATGTCTCCGATTTTAGTGCTCCTCGGGATTTTGGCAGGCAGTAAGCTGTTAGGCTTTGCGGGAATGATTATCGGGGTGCCGCTGACAGCGGTGGTATATCTGTTATTCAAAGCTTATATCGACAAAAAATATCAGGAAAAGTATGGAAATGAATCAGACACTTGCCCGGCAGATTGAAAACGCATTTCCCAAGTGGATACGTTATGGAATGATGCCGAATCCGAACACGAAATATTATAAACTGGGATACCGTACCTTAATTGTTGCGGTATTTCCTTATTCTTATCCCCAAAAGACAAACGCGTTTTCCAAATATGCCTCCATTCCGGACTACCATCGGGTGGTAAAAGAGGAGCTTGCCGCCATATTTGACCCCCTCGGGGTAGAGTACCTTTCCTTTACGGATATTTCTCCGTTTCCTGAAAAACAGTTGGCGCAAGAGCTTGGGTTAGGGCAGATTGGAAAGCATAATTTGCTACTTACGAAAGATTACGGCTCTTTTGTTTTTATCGGAGAGGTGCTTTTGAAAGAAGAATTGCCTGAAAAGAAATATCAAATTCCTGAGCTTTGTACCGGTTGTGGTGCTTGTGTGTCGGCTTGTCCCACCAATTCTTTGGAATACGGCTTTTGCAAAGGGAGCTGTCTGTCCTTTTTAACGCAGAAGAAAACACTGACTCCAGAAGAAGAAGCGATGCTCCAAAAAGGGGATACCTTATGGGGATGTGACCTGTGTCAGCTTGTCTGCCCGGTGACAAAAAATGCCGTTCTGACCGGGATTGAAGCATTTCAAAAGCCGGTTTTAGAGCTAACCAAAGAGAAGTTGAAAACATTAACCCAAGAAGAATTTCAAGAAATATATCACGACTTTGCCTTTTGCTACAAAGGCATAGAAATACTGAAAAGAAATGCGAGACTGTTAGATGAAAAAGAGATTTAACGAACTGAAAAAAAGAATATTAGAAGAAGAATTTGCCCACCTGAACCCTATGCAGAGGGAGGCTTGCTTTACCGCCACCGGTCCGGTTCTTATTTTAGCGGGTGCAGGCAGCGGAAAAACCACAACCTTAATTTCCCGGATCCATTACCTGGTAAAATATGGTGATTCTTACTACAACGAGCTGGAGTGTCCGCTCTTTATAGACGAAACGGACTTAAACCGTCTGGAGAAAAAATCGGCAGGCACACTTACCCAGGAGGAAGAAAAATTGTTTTCTTACAATCCCGTTTCTCCCTACCATATTTTAGCCATTACCTTTACCAATAAGGCTGCAAATGAACTAAAAGACAGGCTGGAGAAAAAACTGGGGGAACAGGCGAATGGTATCTGGGCGTTAACCTTTCATTCTGCCTGTGTCAGAATTTTAAGAGAACACATCAGTCTCCTTGGCGGATTTAACCGTTATTTTACCATCTTTGATGCCAACGATGCGAAAAACTGTGTCAAGGAATGTATCAAGGAGCTGAACATCTCCGAAGATATTCTCAATCATAAGCTGGCGTATAGTGTAATTTCTGCTTCCAAAAATGATGGTGTGGATGCAGAAGAATTCCGCACGCTTGCAGGAAGTGATTATAAACGGACCCTTCTTGCCAAGGTGTATCAGCTTTATATGGACAAGCTGATAAAATATAATGCACTGGATTTTGATGATATTTTGTTTTACACCGTCAAGCTGTTTGAACGGTTTCCTGCGGTGCTGGAGGAGTATCAACAGCGGTTTACTCACATTATGATAGACGAGTATCAGGACACCAACAAAATTCAGTATTTGCTGGCGTCTTATCTGGCACAAAAGTATCAGAATTTATGTGTGGTAGGGGACGATGACCAGTCGATTTACCGGTTCCGCGGTGCAGATATCACCAATATTTTAAATTTTGAAAAACAGTTTCCCAACACAAAAATTATCAAATTGGAAGAAAATTACCGCAGCACCAAGAATATTTTGGATGCCGCTAATGAAGTAATAAAAAATAACAGACAGCGAAAACCCAAACATCTTTGGACCTCGCGTACAGGCGGAGACAAGGTTGTTGTTTTGAACCCTCAGAACAACTATGCGGAGGCAGACCGTGTGGGAATGTTGATTTCTTCCTTAAGAAGAGATGGCTACCAGTATAAGGATATGGCAATCTTGTACCGTATGAATTCCTTGTCCCGTACCTTTGAGCAGACATTTTTACAGAATGCCATTCCCCACAGAATTGTGGGTGGAACCCGTTTCTTTGACCGAAAAGAAATCAAGGATATCGTGGCGTATCTTCGTCTGGTGTTAAACGGAAATGATGATGCGGCGCTGATGCGGATTATCAATGAGCCTGCAAGAGGAATTGGGAAAACCACCGTAGAAAAGGTGCAAAGTCTTGCTTCGGAGCAGGGGAAGTCTATGTTGGAAGTTTGTGAAACTGCCAATTTGTATTCCGAGCTTTCTCATCCCAAGACGAAGCTTTTAAATTTTGCAAAAATGATTTCTGATTTCAGAGAAAATGTGGAGAATACCGAGGCATTGGTAAATTCCGTGCTTTACGGCTCAGGGTATATGGAAGCACTCCAGAAAGAGGATACCGAAGAGGCAAATTCCAGAATTCAGAATATGAAGGAGCTTCTGTCCATGATTAAAGAGGATGAAGCCAATCAGGATTTATCCTCCTTTTTGGAAAATGTATCGTTGCTTTCGGATATTGACAATTACGATGCACAAGAAGATGCTGTTACCTTGATGACACTGCACAGCTCCAAAGGGCTGGAGTTTCCTATTGTCTTTCTGGTGGGCTTTGAGGAGGGGATTTTCCCGTCCATGCAGTCCAAAACCGAGCCGGGCGGCTTAGAGGAAGAACGCCGTCTTTGTTATGTGGGCATTACCCGTGCCAAGGAAAAGCTCTTTCTTTCTCACGTGGGCGAGCGCATGCTGTATGGCTCTTATATGCACAGTATGCCGTCACAGTTTTTAAAAGAAATTCCCGACGAACTCTTGAAAAGAGAAAAGAAAAAAGAAAAATCCTCACTCTTTGATTTTGACGGCTACGAAAATCAAAGTGCCATTGGCGGCTATAAAGGAGATTCATACAGCACGTCTGCCATTCATTTAACTCCTGTTGCCAAAGCACCCGAGCCGAAAGCTTCCGGCTCTTTGCCCGATTATCAGGCTGGTTGCCGTGTCCGTCATAAAAAATTCGGTGAGGGAACTGTTATTTCGGTGCAACCGCTCGGTAACGATGTAAAATTGGAAATTCAGTTTGACGAATTTGGAAAAAAGAATGTAATGGCGGCATTTGCACCGCCTCAGATTATATAAGGAGAATGGATTATGGCATTGGATGCCTGCACACTATCTGCTCTTGCCTATGAGCTGAACGAAAAGCTTCGGGGTGGCAGAATAGATAAAATTTATCAGATGTCAAAATCTCAGGTGCTTATCACTGTTCGTTCCTTGGGAGAAAATTATCGCTTGCTTTTGTCCTGCGATGCTTCCAAAGGGCGTATTTGTCTTACCAGTCAGACCTTTGAAAATCCCGATACGCCACCGGTGTTTTGTATGCTGATGCGGAAACACTTATCAGGCGGAAAAATTCTTGAGATTTCTGCTGTTCCTAATGAACGGATTGTAATGATTACGGCAGAAAGCACCAACGAGCTTTTTGAGGTAACCCAAAAAAAGCTGATGCTGGAGCCTATGGGAAAACATTCCAACATCATTCTGACAGACGAAAATAACCGGATTATTGATTCCATCCGTCACATTGATTTCACCGTGTCGGAAAAACGGCAGGTGCTTCCCGGCTTGTTTTACGAGTTTCCGCCGGAACCGGATAAAAAAGACGTGTGCGAGTTGTCACAAGCGGAGCTTGCTTTGTCCATTGCCTCCGGTTGCGAGGGTGGAAAGAGCATTTCTCAGATGCTTTTGGACACCTTTTTGGGAATGTCTCCCATCTTAGCAAGAGAGATTGAACACCAAAGCGGCGGAGATTATGAAAAAGCGGCATCTGTTTATCTTGATTTTCTTGGAAAAATGAAGGAGAAAAACTTTTCTCCAACCTTGTTTTTCGATAAAAAAAACAACGCCCCCAAAGAGCTTTATCTTTGGAATCTGGAACAATATGGTGACTTTTATAACAAGGAGACCTTTGTTTCTGTTAATGAATGTGTGGACACCTTTTATCGCTCCAAAGAAACCAGACGCCGTTTGGAGGAAAAGCGGGACAGCGTGCTTTTGATTCTTGAGAAAAATCTAAGCCGTCTGTATAAAAAAATTGATATTCACGAGAAGAATTTGAAAAAAGGGGCAAAAAAAGACCGTTACCGCATTTATGCGGAGCTTCTGACTGCCAATTTATATCAGCTGACAGAAAACAAAAAAGAGGTTACCTTGCCCAATTATTATGAGGAAAATGCACCGCTTACCATTCCCCTTGATGAAACCCTTTCTCCTGCAAGAAATGCCAAAAAATATTTTGAAAAATATAACAAAGAAAAAACGATGGAAAAGGTTTCACGGGAAATGCTGACTCAAATACAGGAAGAAATTTCTTATCTTAAAAGTGTGAGAGATGCTCTGGAATTAAGTGAGGACGAAAAAAATATTGCGGAAATCCGGGAAGAATTGGTTTTGGGCGGCTACTTAACCGAAAAGGCGATGAAAAAGAAGAAGAAAGAAGCGGCTGTTTCCGGTCCCATGCGGTTTTTCTCCTCGGATGGTATGTTGATTTTGTGCGGCAAAAATAACCGTCAGAATGAGGAATTAACCTTGAAAATTGCCTCCAAAAGCGATTTGTGGCTTCATATCCGTAACATTCCCGGTTCTCACACTGTGATACGGTGTCAGGGCGCAGACGTGTCTGACCAAACCCTGTATGAAGCGGCACTCATTGCAGCGCAGTATTCCAAAAGTGCAAAAGACACCAAAGCAGCGGTAGATTATACCCGTGTGAAATATGTGAAAAAGCCCTCCGGTGCAAAGCCGGGAATGGTGATTTATGACAATTTTGAAACCATTATTGTAGAACCCGATGCTTCCCGTGTGGAGCAGTTAAAAGAAAAGTAAAGGAACAAAATTTACCATGGTTACTTGTTATACTTGCGGTTTAAACGGCATTGACGCCTATATTGTGGATATTGAAGCGGATGTGACCAAAGCACTGCCACAGTACGATGTGGTAGGTCTTGCGGATATGGCAATCAAAGAATCCAAAGAGAGAGTGCGAAGCGGGATTAAAAATTCGGGCTTTGAATTTCCTGCCAGAAAAATCACCGTCAATTTAGCACCGGCAGCGGTTCGTAAGGAGGGTACACATTATGATTTGCCTATGGCGGTTGCACTGTTAGGGGCAACTGTGGAGCTTCCCAATCTGTCGGAATATGTGATGATGGGAGAGCTTTCTTTATCAGGAGAAATCCGAGGGGTAAGCGGTGTGCTTCCTATGGCAGACTACGCAAAAAAACACGGCTTTTCCAAGGTGATTGTGCCTTATGACAATGCACGGGAGGCGGCGCTTGTTCCTGATTTACAGGTATATCCCGTTGCAAATTTAAAAGAAGTGATTTTATTTTTGCAAGGAGAGCTTGCAGTAGCTCCCTATGAGACAGCGGAAACGATTTCGTTTGATGAAATTGATTCCCGTCTGGATTTCGCAGATGTGAAAGGGCAGGAAAATGCCAAACGGGCATTAGAAGTGGCTTGCAGCGGTGGGCACAGTATTTT
>JAGBEY010000008.1 GCA_017936745.1 Clostridia bacterium | reverse complement strand
TTTCTTTAGTCAGGCGGTTTCGATTATCATACAGATAGGAAGTTTGAACACCGTTTTCGACTTTTCCGATACGATTATTATAGCCGTCATAGGTGTATGAAGTTACCGCATCGTCCACGGTTTCCGCGGTTAATCTGCCTGCGTTGTCATAGGTATAGTGAATCAATTTACCCGTCATATCGGTAACTGTTTTTTTGTTGCCGTTGGGATAATAGGTATAAGACTCAGTTTCAGTTACTGTTTCGCCTTCAATGTCTGCTGACGGATAAGAATTCACCAATCCCGTCATACGGTTGGCATCATCGTAGGTAAATGTACTATGATTGCCCCCTGTGGTTTCAGAAAGCAGATTGCCGTTGGCATCATAGCTGTATGTAGTTATTATATCACCATTATTTACCTGTGTCAACTGATCGCTTACATAAAAATATGTAATTAGGGACGTCCCTGCTTACACAACCAACTGCTTACACATCGGGACGTCGAGGACGCCGTCCCCTACTATGCATCCTAACGAACCCCCGTTAAATCAAAAGGCGGGGTGTATTCTTCTTTGGCACTGCTCTTTTGTTGCATATAGGCATTGGTAAAACCAAGCTCCAACGCCATATCAGTTACACAATGATATTCCAAAGAGGTAATTCTGCGGTTTATCTCGGGGTAATCTTCCAAATGCCCGTTTGGGGTATATTGGCTCATTAAGCTAAGAATAAAGTCCTCTGTTCCAAAACTTTCTGCAAGTCTCTTTATCACTTCAAAAGAATCCTTACGACAACCGGGCAACACCAGATGCCGTACAATGACACCTGATTGCATAATTCCGTTTTCATCAAGCTTGGGTGCACCGCAAAGAGATATCATTTGGGCAAGAGAATCCATGGCAAACCGAAAATAGTCAGGCGCCGAACTGTATTTTTCTGCAATTTCAGCGGATTGATATTTCACATCCGTGAGAAAAATATCAATATATCCCTTTAACATTTGAATGGTTTCCGGCTTTTCGTAACCGCCCAGATTAGCAACAAAAGGAATCTGTATTTTCTCACGAACCAAATCAATTGCCTCAATAATTTGCGGCAGATAGGGTGTGGGTGTCACCAGATTGATGTTATGAGCACCATCATTTTGCAGGTTCACAAAAATATCAGCAAGCTGTTTCACCGTGATTTCTTTTCCAAAACCGCCGATGCTGATATCATAGTTCTGACAATATCGGCAAGCCAGATTACATCCTGAAAAAAACACCGTTCCCGAGCCGTTTGTGCCGCTGATACAGGGTTCTTCCCAAAAATGAAGAGCTGCCCTTGCCACTTTTGTATGATTGGTTGCACCGCAAAAGCCGACGGTTTTGGTTCTGTCAACCCCGCAGTTTCTCGGACACAGTGTGCAGTTTTTTAATATGTCCATAAGAAGTTCTCCGTCATAAGATATCCTTTTAAACAATTTCTTCTGTTAAAATCATATCACATCACTCAATTTTTGTCCACAAAATCTGAGAAAAAAGACAGCGAAAAATACTTTCGTCTTGACAACAGGAAAAGTTTGTTATATTATATATAATGTAATAATATGACAAAAGCGATATTTTGTAACGGAGGATTTTTTATGGCAAAAGAAGCAAAAAAATATTTTAAGGTTGACCCCTGGAAAATTATTGAAGAAGGCTTTGACCCCAAGGAAGGCAGAGTTGGTGAAAGTATTTTTTCCATGGGAAACGAATATATGGGTATCCGCGGCATTTTTGACGAAATGTATTCAGGAGACAAGCTGGTAGGCTGCTACTTTAATGGTGTATATGAAGAAAAACCCCTTTCTTATCCCGAATATTTTAACGGTCTGGCAAAAAGATGCTGCTTTATGATTAACGCCCAGAACTGGCTTTACACCAGAATTTTTGTAGATGGTGTTGAAATTGACTTAGCAAAAGTTCCTTTTACCAACTTCTACCGTGAGCTGGATATGAAAACCGGTCTGGTGTTAAGACGTTTTACATACAAGGATATCACTTTCACCTTTGAACGGTTCACCAGCATCAACTATCACTATATTGGCGGACAGAAAATCACGATGCAAAGTGAAACTGCTCACGATGTGAAATTGATTTCCGGTATTGACTTTACTCCCATTCACGAGGAAGAAGGCAAAAACTACTGGACAGAATGTGACAAGGGTGATGACTATATTGTTTGTGCAACCCAGACCAGCGGTCAGCGGATTTATTCCAAAATGAAAACCAGCTTCGGTGCAGGAAAAGTCATTTCCGAAGATAAAATGATTATGCAGGAATACGATTTCTCCTTACAGGGCGAAAAAGTGTTTGAAAAAGTGGTTTATAACTTTGTAGAACGGGATAAAAACCTCTCTATTGATTTAAAAATGGCTGATTCCTATCTTGCAAAATCCTATGACGATTACAGAGCGGAACACGTGGCTCGCTGGGCAGAAATCTGGAAACATTCCGATGTGGAAATTGACGGAGACGACGAAAATCAGCAGGGTATTCGTTTCTGTATCTTCAATATGCATCAGACCTACCATGGTGATGATGGCAGATTAAATGTCGGTGCGAAAGGCTTAACCGGTGAAAAATACAGCGGTTGGACCTTCTGGGACTCTGAAACCTACTGCCTGCCTTTCTATATGTTCAACAACCCCAAAGCGGCGAAAAATCTTTTAATGTACCGTTACAACACCTTACCTCAGGCAAAAGAAAGAGCCATTGAACAGGATTGTAAAGGTTCCTGCTACCCCATGGTTACCATTGATGGTACCGAAAGCTGCGGTGTGTGGCAGCACGGAAACTTGGAAATTCACGTAACTGCAGCAATCGCATACGGTGTTTGGCATTATGTGAGAAACACCGGTGACGAAGAATTTTTGAAAAACTACGGTCTGGAATTATTGGTGGAAACCTCCCGTTACTTTGCATCCCGCGGAGACTGGAGTCCGAAAACCGGTGAATTCGGTCTGTGGGGTGTAATGGGTCCCGATGAATTCCATATGATGGTACATAACAACACCTATACCAACTTTATGGTAAAGAAAAACTTCCTCTATACCATTGAGATGGTGAAAAAATACGGCTATGATGTTCCCGAAGAAGAGCTGGCACAGTGGCAGAATATGGCTGATAAAATGCGTATCAACTACGATGAAAAGACAAAGCTCTTTGAACAGCACGACGGTTACTTTGATTTTCCCGAATATGATGTAAAGGGTATGGACCCCGACAAGGTTCCCGTTTACAAATACTGGGCGTATGACAGAATTTTCCGTGTGAATATGTTAAAACAGCCTGACGTTGTTCTGATGCAGTTCTTCTATTCCAAGGACTTTACCTTAGAACAAAAGAGAGAAAACTTCTATTTCTACGAACACAGATGCTCTCACGAAAGCTCTTTGTCTCCGGCAATTCATTCCATTATGGCAGCGGAAATCGGAGACCTGGATATGGCAGAGGAATATATGGCTTACGGCAGCCGTGTGGATATTGATGACTATAACAGAAATGCTCATCAGGGCTTACATGTAACCTCCATGTCTGCAGCCTGGATGAATATGATTTACGGCTTTGGCGGTATGAGAAGTGACGGCGATATCCTTTCCTTTAAACCCAATATTCCCAAAAAATGGAACCGTTACGCGTTCACCATTCTGGTTCGCGGCAGCGTACTGAAGGTAGAGGTTGTGAAAAATAAAGCAACCTTCAAAGTGTTGGAGGGTGCACCTGTTACCGTTGAAATTTACGACAAAACTTATGAAATCACCACGGAGGGCATAGAAATTGAATACTAAAGAATTAAAAGCAATTATTTTTGACTTGGACGGCGTTATCGTTTCTACCGATGACTGTCACTACAGAGGCTGGAAGAAAATGGCGGACGAAGAAGGAATTTACTTTGACCGCACCATCAACGAACGCTTAAGAGGCGTGAGCCGTATGGAAAGCTTAAACATCATTTTGGAACGTGCCGAAAAAGAGTACACCGAGGACGAAAAAGTGGCATTGGCTACCCGGAAAAACGGGTACTACGTAGAATTCATCCAGGCACTCACTCCCGCTGATATTCTCCCCGGTGTGATGGAAGCACTGGAAGGCTTAAAAGCAAAAGGTATCAAAATCGCCATCGGTTCTTCCAGTAAAAACACTCCCATCATTTTAAAACAGATTGGCTTATCTGACTATTTTGATGCAGTTTCCGACGGGAACAACATCACAAAATCCAAGCCTGACCCGGAGGTATTCTTAAAAGCGGCAGACTTTTTAAATATGCCTTATGAAAACTGTGCTATCGTGGAAGATGCTGATGCAGGTATCGCTGCAGGGAAAGCGGCAGGTATGTTTACCTTTGCGGTAGGCAGTGCCAAGGACGGAGATATCACCCTCTCCAACATGAAAGATTTACTGAAGTACGTGTAAATCATATAAAAAAAAATCCCTGAATCCGATTGGATTCAGGGATTTTTTATACTTCTGTTTTCGATTGAAGCTGTTTTCTGATGTTTTCCAATATCTCAACCAGCTCACGGGTTTTTCTGAGTGTAACAGTGCGAATGGAGAAATAAGGCTTTGCTCCTGCACCGAACAAGGCTTTCCCCTTATACTGACTGCCTATGTTTAACACAGCGGAAATCATCTCCTGAGACAGCTGATTCAGCCGGAAGGTCACAACACCTCTCGCCTCAGACACATCGTAAATTCCAAACCCCTCGCACATCACACGAAGATAAGAAATTTCAATCAAATTCATGGTTTCTGACGGAACATCCGAGAAACGGTCCGTTAATTCGTCTACCATATCCTCCATATCCTCACGAGTGCGGATGAGGGATATCTTCTTATAGATTTCCAGCTTGGTGGCATGGTCGGAAATATAGGCATCATCCAAAAAGGCAGAAACCTTTAAATCCACCTGACAGGTAACCTCGGGCGTAATTGTTTCTCCTTTTTGTTCCCGAACCGCTTCATCCAAAAGCTTGAGATACATATCATATCCTACGGCATCCATATGTCCGTGCTGTTCTGCACCCAAAATATTACCGGCACCGCGGATTTCCAGGTCACGAAGTGCAATTTTGAAGCCGGAGCCAAATTCGGTAAACTCCTTAATGGCTTTCAACCTTTTTTCTGAAACCTCGGTGATGGATTTATCTCTCTGATAGGTAAGATAGCAATATGCCAAACGATTGGAACGCCCTACTCTGCCCCGAATCTGATATAACTGTGCCAACCCCAGATGGTCAGCCTGCTCCACCACAATGGTATTCACATTTGGAATATCCAGACCGGTTTCGATAATGGTGGTACAAACTAAAATATCTACCTCTCCTATGGACATCCGATAGAAGATTTCTTCCATTTTTTCCCGGCCTAATTTCCCGTGTGCCACTTCAACCACCGTATCTGGGAATGCTTCTTTCAGCTTGGCGGCAACCGAATAAATGCTATCCACACGATTGTGCAAATAAAAGATCTGCCCCTTTCGGTTTAACTCTTTGTGAATGGCTTCAAATATAATGGCTTGGTTATATTCCAGCACATAGGTTCTCACCGGATGACGGTCACAGGGCGGCTCTTTTAATGTGGAAACATCGCGGATTCCCACCATCGCCATATTCAAGGTTCGGGGAATGGGAGTAGCCGACAGGGTAAGAATATCCACCCCGTTTTTCATTTCCTTGATTTTTTCCTTATGAGCAACGCCAAACCGTTGTTCCTCGTCTACAATCAGAAGTCCCAAATCCTTGAACTTCACATCGTCAGACAGCAAACGGTGGGTGCCGATGATAATATCGCACAACCCCTCTTTGGATTCTTTCAACACCTTGTCAATCTGTTTTTTGGTGCGAAAACGGGACAAAAGCCCCACTGTTACGGGAAACTCCTTCATTCTTTCGCAAAAGGTGTTATAATGCTGCTGCGCCAACACCGTGGTAGGTGCAAGATATGCCACCTGTTTGCCGTCACACACAGCTTTAAAGGCAGCCCGAAGTGCAATTTCTGTTTTCCCGTAGCCAACATCCCCACACAAAAGACGATCCATAGGCCGCGGAGATTCCATATCTTTTTTCACTTCGTAAATGGAATTCAGCTGATCCTCAGTTTCCTCATAAGGGAAGGTACGTTCAAACTGAATTTGCATATCTGAATCGGGAGAATAAGCGTAACCCTCGGCAAGCTCCCGTTTTTTGTATAATTCCATCAGCTTCAGTGCCAAATCCTGACAGCTCTTTTTAACCCGTTGCTTCACCCGGTCGAAATCCACACCGCCCAGCTTATTGAGCTTCACTGTTTTGGATTCGTTTCCTACATATTTATATAAAGTATTGAGCTGATTGACGGGAATATATAAATAATCACTTCCCTGATAACGGATTTTAATAAAATCCTTCGCCTCATCTTCTACTGTAAGACGGGTAATTCCCAGATATTCTCCAATGCCGTGAACGGGATGCACCACATAATCTCCCACCGATAAATCGGAAAAATTGGTGATGGCATTTTCGTTTTTTATCGCTTTTGGTTTTCTCCTGGTGTTATCGGAGGTATAAATATCCGAAAAATATACAAATTTCAGTTCCGGATAGGAAAAACCCTCGGTAAAGCCGGGAACCGGAAGAATCTGCACCTCTTTTGGCACATAAGAAAAGGCTTCAACCACCGGGGCGCTAATGTCATAGTTGGAAAGGGTATAAGACAGCTTTTCTGCCTTGCTTCTGCTCTTACCCGGAATGAGTACACAATAGCCTGCATCCAGATATCCCTTTAATTCCTCCACAAAAATTCCGATGCTTCCGCTGACAGACAAAGCCGCCTGAGACGGAAAATTGATTTCTGCCGTTGCCAGTTTTTCGCCGTAATTACTCTTGATAAAGGAGAGGTGAAGCACGCTGTTTCCGTAAATTGCCTCCATTTGTGTTTTCGGCTCAGAAAAAAAGCTCAGATTTGATTTGTGAATCAGTTCCTTTTCACACAAATCCGTAAGATAGTCCAGATGCTCCTTATATAGTGCCTCATGCGCCTCATAAATCGCATAGGGGTCATCCAGCACACAAATAAACTCCTCGTCAAGATAAGAGGACAAAGGAGATAACACATCGGATAAAAACGGGAAATAACGGTCATAGGAGGTCAGTTTCCCTCTGGTCTCCAACCGTTCGATATCCCGCTGTAAAATCAGCTTCAGTTCTCCCACAGCATCCTTTTCTTCCTGCTCCAACCGTTTTGCAAGAAGCTTGGGGTTAACCGCCTGCATCTCCTCAGCAGAAGTTATTTCTGCCTCCATAACCACCTCGTAAGACAAACGGGTAATAGGGTCAAAGGTACGGATAGAATCAATTTCGTCTCCAAAAAATTCAATTCGATACGGCACACCGGAGGTATATGGAAACACATCAACAATACCGCCGCGAACCGAAAACTGCCCCTGACTTTCTACAACATCCACCCGTTCATAGGAACGAAGCCCGGAAAGAAACGCGTTTTGCTCCAGCTCGTCACCAATTTTTAAAACCAGGCTGGAATTCTCCATCAGTTCCCGCTTGGGAACAGGCACAAAAAATGCATTGGGAGTTACCACATAAAGCGCCCGCTCTTTTTTGCTTAAGGCATACAGAAAATCCAGGCGCTCTTTCTTGGAAAAAGAATCTCTGGCATCCAGCTCATAATAACAAAATTCATATTCGGGCAACACATAAACGGGTACTCCGTAAAACTGAGCAAATTGTTTTGCTTTTTCACACTCTTTCCGGTTTTTTGCCATCAAAAAAGCAGGGCGGTTCTCCGACAGAATCAAAGCCGTCATCAAATGTGCTTTGGAACCGTCAGTCAGCCCTGTGACAGAAATAATATTCGGTTTGGTACTCCGCAGTTTTTCTTTCAGCTCTAAAAACGGCGGATACTTTTCCAAAATCGAAAAAAAACCGGAGGTATCACTCATTGTTTTGATCCTTTCCCTTCGCCCAGCCCTTTTTTATTAAATAGGTTCATGGCTTTTTGGGTGTCCCCTTTTACCATGTATTCCATTGCATCCACTGCATCCTCCACAGCGGAAGAAAAGGTTTTTAAATCTTCATTTGAAAACTTGCCCAGAACATAATCGGCAAGGTCACGTTCTCCGTTGGAGTCAACGCCCAGACGAATTCTGGGGAAGGTGTCTGTTCCGGATAAATAGATAATATTTTTCATCCCGTTATGACCGCCGGCAGACCCTTTTTCCCGGATGCGAAGCGCGCCAAGCGGAAGAGAAATATCATCGTACACAACAATCACATTCTCCCAGTCTGCCTTGTAGAAACGAACCGCCTCACAAACTGCCTCTCCGCTTAAGTTCATAAAGGTAGTGGGCTTTAACAGCACCACCTTTTCTCCCTTGATGCTACCCTCGCCAACCAGGGATTTAAACTTGATTTTATTCACCTTGATATCATATTTCGCCGCCAGATAATCCAGGCACAGATAACCTGCATTATGACGGGTGAATTCATACTGCTTGCCGGGATTCCCCAGCCCTACGATTATATGCATTTTCCTTTCTCCGTATGTTTTTTATAAAAAGTATTTCTCTAATTTTGTGTTTTCATTCAAACAGAATCAAAAGTTAAAAACCATTGCTTTCATAAATGTGCAAACATTTTTCCATCTACAAAACGACAGCGTCAGCTTTTCGGCTTACAATCGTTGGCAACACCAGCCGGAATGCAGCAGGCACAACCTCAAAGGTCGTTTCCCCTGCCGTGATAATTTCTCCGTCGATGCAAAGGCGCATTGTACCGTTTTCCGGAGTCACAGTCAATGTTTTGCAATGACCCGACAAAATCACCTGCTCAATCCCTTTGATGCCAAGATGTGTTCCTTTCATATAGGATGGCAGGAGGGAAAGGAAATGCCCGCGGGAAATATTTTTTATCACATTGAAATTCACGTTTCCATCCGTAAGAGATGCCATAGGGTTACTCATAATTCCGCCGCCGCAATATTTTCCGTTAGCAACAGAGGTAAGAAGTGCTTCTCCGCTGAAAAGCTCCCGATGGTCTGCCGTCACGGTAAGATGGGTGGTTTTCTTTTGAAAAAGCTCCATAAAAATCGCCAGAATATATGCAAAGGAGCCACCAAATACTGTGTTTTTCTTCAAACCATTGGTGGTATCTGCCACCCTGCAATCGAACCCGATATTAAACATATTAGCACAGTAGCCCGTTGTTTCTACGCCGTTTAGCACAGTCGTATACCGAATGGCGTCACAGGGGACAGCCTCAGCGGTTATCTGCAATAATATGTCTGAAAAATCAGTCTCAGAAGAAAAATTTCTGCAAAAATCGTTTCCGCTTCCCACAGGAAGCACACCGACTTCAGCACCATAACAGCCCATAACACCGTTCAGCACCTCACTCAAGGTGCCGTCACCACCGCAGGCAATAAAACGGGCACCGCCGTTTGTCTCACAAAATTCAGACACAAAACGGGTAGCATCCCCGAGACATTTTGTAATGTAAATTTCTGCATTTTGCTGACTTCCGGCAATCACATGCTCCAACGTCTCAATCAACTTCTCCTTGGCACTGCCCTTGCCTGCTTTGGGATTTACGATGAAAACGACTTTCATAGTGGCTCCTTACCCCATTGATTTACGGATTTTTATTTTAATTTACTGTGGTTTCCGGTGGTGCGTAAAAATTCATGAATTACCCAACGGGTACGGTCATACACTTTCTGCTGTGCAAAAGCGATATCACCCGGTTTTTCTTCCAGTGCAAATTCATAAGGCTGACGGATTTCCGTTCCTACATTGATTTTTGCAATTCCGTTTGCCATTGCTTTTAAAATGTAATCCTGCTCAATACCGCTTCCGCCGTGAAGAACCAAAGGCATTTTTCCGGTGATTTCAGAGAGGGTTCTGATATGTTCAATATCCAATCTTGCATTGGGCTTTTTCAGATGCTTGGTGCTGGCAGCAATCGCACCGTGGAAGCTGCCTGCTGCAACGGATAACCAATCACAACCGGATTCTTTTGCAAACCGTTTTGCTTCTTCGGGAACAGTAAAGCCTTTTTTGGTGGTGAACAGTTCTTCATAGCTTAAACCGATGCCGCTGCCCTCGTGACCGGACACCGCACCCAATTCTGCTTCCACTGCCGCACCAAAGGTTTTTGCCAATGCTGCAACCTCCGCAGTGGTGGCAATGTTTTCGTCTAACGGCAAACGGGAACCGTCTACCATAACAGACTGATAGCCAATATCCAACGCCCGCTTGATAATATCCATATAGTCTACTTTTTTCATATCCTCGTCAATGGCGGGAACATGGTCTAAATGAAGCAGAGTATACCCCTCTTTTGCAAATTTGAAGTATTCCTTTGCCACGGCTTCCGGACTCTGGGATTCAAATTTTTCCCATTCCAGACGGGCAACCTGAACCATCGCCAGAGAATCCTCGTCATAAATTGCCTGAACTACCGGCTCAACCATCGGCAAATAAGGAATGTTGAACGCCGGGATAATGGTGTGGGCATCAACTGCCGCACGAACTGCTTGCTGTGAATTCATTTTTGAACTCCTCCATTTTTTCTATATTTTTGAACTGCGGAATTACCGCATAATTTTAACCTGACTTACTGCATTCTGCAAAATACAGAGTTCTATCTAAACCCAAACCCTTGTATGCTGATTTTATCATACCATCAGGAAGTCTCTTTCTTCCTGACAGCAACCAAACAATCTGCTTGCTTATTGTTCACGGATTTTCCATAGCCGGAACACCTGACAAACCGTATCGCGTAAATTGCGGTATGCATTATCCACATCCATCGCTTCCGCTAAGGAGCATGGCTTTCTCACAATGGGGAAAAAGGCATCAATGCCGTAATTGTTACAGGTCACTGCTTCCTCTGTCACACAGCCGGAAAATGCCAGCACGGGTTTTCCATATTTTTTCGCCAGAGAGGCAACCCCCACCGGAGCCTTTCCCATAGAGGACTGTCCGTCTAGGCGGCCCTCTCCGGTAATTACCACATCCGCATCCGAAAGCAGCTGCTCCAGACCGGTTTCGTTCATAACCAGCTCAATTCCCGAACACAAGGTAGCATTCAGATAAGAAAGCAGTGCAAAGCCCAAACCGCCTGCCGCTCCCGTTCCGGGGGTATCCGCATCAGCATCGGGAAGAACAGCCTTGGTCAGCTTTGCGTAATTGGCAAGCCACAAATCCATTTCCTTTATCATTTCGGGAGTTGCCCCTTTTTGCGGCCCGTAAACCGCACTGCAGCCATTCTCACCGCAAAGCACGTTTTTCACATCGCAGGCGACATAAAAGGTACATTCTTTTAATTCCTGTACAGCCTTGTCTGTCTTAATTGACGCAATATCACGAAGACCTGCTCCGGAACGGGAAACCGGATTTCCGCTTTTATCCAAAAATTCAAATCCTAACGCCTGAAGCATTCCCAAGCCACCGTCATTGGTAGCACTGCCGCCAATGCCGATTACAAACTTGCGGCATCCTCTGGAAATAGCATCCAGCATCAATTCTCCCACTCCATAGGTGGTAGTATGTAACGGATTTCGTTCTTCCTCCTTAATTAAGGTAATCCCTGCCGCCTGAGACATTTCAATCACAGCCGTCTGCGTTTTGGGAACAAATCCGTAAAACGCCTCAACCTGATTTCCCAAAGGACCGCAAACCCTGCAGGTTACCAGCTCACCGCCGGTTGCCGATACAATGGCTTCCACCGTACCCTCGCCACCGTCTGCAATGGGAGAAATCAGCACTTCGGCATTCGGATAAACTTGCCGGATTCCCTCTTTAATTGCCTCTCCTGCCTCAAAGGTGGAAAGGCTTCCTTTGAAAGAATCAATGGCTACCACAACTTTTTTCATATCTATTCTCCTCTTGTTTCTGATAATATTCGACAATTTCTTAAATGCGACACATAAGGTTTAGACACACCCTTTCAAAGGCTTCTCCTGGAGTATACACTGATTTAACCACAGTCTGTCATTCTGAGAGAACGAAGTGAACGAAGAATCTCAGTATTTTCACGGGATTCTTCACTACGCTCAGAATGACATTCGCAAAAATACAAATCCATCATCATTTACTCAAGAGGAAGGCTTTTATGATTTCGACTTTTTTCGACATTCTTTATATGATTTTGTCAAATTACAACCAAAGGCTTATTTTTTAAATTTATTGATCCAATTTAAAATATCATCATATTTCATATTGCCTGATGCAACAGACAAACCAAAATCAACAACATCGGCATTGGTGCAATTCATTTTTATTCCTTCTGCTTCCAAAAATGTCAGCATAACATATACACCGATTCTCTTATTACCATCAATAAAAGCATGATTCGATATTAACGAGAACCCCAGACTTGCCGCTTTTTCCTCTTTTGTTTTATACAGTTCTTCTCCACCAAAGGTAGCATACGCATTATTCAGCGCACTTTCTAACAGCCCAACATCTCTTACACCAACACTGCCTCCCGTTTCTTGTGCCATTAACTGATGCAATGTGTAAACCTTTTCTTTGCTCCATTTTATCATTTTGCCAACTCCTCAAAAGCAGGCTTGAATCTTTGCATAATTCTTTTTGCTGCCACATCTATTTTTTCGTCATCAGTAATATCAAAGTAGAAGCCCGAGTCCATATCAATCAGTAAAAATTTTGGTTTGTTATTTTTGAAGATAACCGCCTGACCATTATGTTCTGCAACTTTAGCAACTTTTGAGAAATTCTGATTTGCTTCCGTCATAGTTGTAATTGTTTCAGTATTTATATTCATCGTTGCCTCCTATTATTTATATAATAAATATATCCTATATTATATACAGTTAGCAGAAAACTGTCAACCTATAAATTTCGACAATATCCGCCATTCTTACCAAAATCAGTGAACGCTTCCGATGCCAAGCTTTTTTGTCGATAGAAAAGATGCAAATCATTCTACCAGGAGTAAAAATGCTTGCTTGCAAGGGCATTTTTACGACGCCGTCAATTGGCATACGCAGGCTGAAAGACTGCAGAAAGCCGTCAGGCTTTTTAGAATTTTATAAAATAAAATTCTGTATATGCCAATTATAACATAATAAAATAAAAATGACAATACTTGCAACACAAATATTGTCATTTTTTGTGGTTTTTATTCTGAAATCCCTGCTCCTTGTTTGGCAAGAATATCGGCACGTTCATTATAAAAAACGCCGGTATGAGCATCCACCTTCTGAAAAGAAAGATTCAGCTTAGACTGCATCCGCCAGGCATAATCCCGATAGGCTGCAGTGGCATCTAAGTTTGTTTTCCATTCGCCCATTGCCCATTTCGCAATGCCCTCGTAATCGTGGAAAATTTTCACTGCACTAAATCCGTTTCGCATGGCATACTGCATGGCAAGCATCGCACCTTTTAACTCTCCCGCAACATTTCGCATAGAGGCAACCTCTGCCTTATTGTCTCCGCCGGATTGCTCCTCTATATGACCGTCAGGAAAAATCAGCACCACGCCATAGCCATAGACACCGGTTTGGGCATGAAAGCTGCCGTCAACATAGGCATAGAGAGTTCCTTCTGGTGGCAGCTCCTCATTTTCGGGAGCTTTTCCTGTGAGATAAAATTCTGCCTCCTCTTTTGTGGAAAAGCTTTTGTATTCTGCACCGGGATAGCCCTTAATCAGCGGTTCACATTCTGCCCAATCGGTATAAATACCGGGGGTCACCCCTACTTTCACAGCATAGAATTTCTGCTTTTTACTCGTTGCCATCTTGTGCCTCTGTTTCCGTTTCTGCTGTGGCAACGGATTCCTCTATACCGTTCATTTTGTTATAGAGTGCCAAAAATTCGTCGCCCTCTACTTTTTCTTTTTCCAAAAGTAATTTTGCCAACTCGTGAAGCAGCGGCATATTGTCGGACAGCAAGCTTTGGCACTGATTGTAGCAGCTGTCAATTACCGCTTTGATTTCTTCGTCAATCTGAGAAGCAACCTGCTCGGAATAGTTTCTGGTCTGCCCGAAATCCTTACCGATAAACACTTCATCCTGCTCACTGCCGAAGCAGATAGGACCAAGCTTTTCACTCATACCGTATTTGGTAATCATTTCCCGTGCAATTTTAGTAGCTCGCTGAATATCATTGGAAGCACCGGTGGAAATATCATCCAGCACCAGTTTTTCTGCAACACGGCCGCCCAAAAGCACCACGATTTCTTCCATCATACCGGTTTTGGAAGCATACATTTTATCTTCACTGGGTAAAGACAAGGTATAGCCACCCGCTCTGCCTCTGGGGATAATGGAAATCTGATGAACCGGGTCCTGATTGGGAAGCAGCTTTGTTACGATAGCGTGACCGGCTTCATGATAGGCGGTCAGTTTCTTTTCTTTTTCACTTGCTTTTTTGGATTTCTTTTCCGGACCGGCAATCACCTTAATCATCGCTTCGGAAACATCCTGCATATTGATTTGGGTTCTGTTCTGACGGGCAGCAAGCAGCGCACTTTCGTTGAGCAGATTTTCCAAATCTGCACCGGTAAATCCGGCAGTGGTTTTTGCAATCACCGACAAGTCTACATCAGGAGCTAAGGGTTTCTTTCTGGAATGCACTTTCAGAATATCTTCTCTGCCCTTAACATCAGGATAATTTACCACCAGCTGACGGTCAAATCTGCCGGGACGAAGAAGCGCCGGGTCTAAAATATCGGGACGGTTGGTTGCCGCAACAATAATAATATTCTGATGCTCGGAGAAACCATCCATTTCAACCAGAAGCTGATTCAAAGTCTGCTCTCTTTCATCGTGACCGCCGCCAAGACCTGCACCGCGCTGACGGCCGACTGCATCGATCTCGTCGATGAATACGATACAAGGTGCGCTCTTTTTCGCCTGTTCAAAGAGGTCACGTACACGCGAAGCACCGACACCGACGAACATCTCAACGAAGTCCGAACCGCTGATGGTGAAGAACGGTACACCTGCTTCGCCTGCAACGGCTTTCGCGAGAAGCGTTTTACCGGTACCCGGCGGGCCCATGAGGAGTACGCCTTTCGGGATACGTGCGCCGAGGTCGTTGAATTTTTTCGGATGCTTGAGGAACTCGACGACTTCTTCAAGCTCTTGTTTCGCTTCGTCTGCGCCTGCGACATTTTTGAACGTCACTTTGACCTTATCATCGCTGTGGAGCTTTGCACGGCTTTTGCCGAACGACATCACACGGGAACCGCCGCCCTGCGACTGCTGCATGATGAAGAACCATACACCGATGAGAAGCAGGATCGGAAGGATCGACGACAAGACGGTCGCCCACCACGGCGGCGTCGGCGGAAGTTCCGCTTTGATCTCTACACCATGCTGACGGAGCGCGCCGATGAGCGTCGGGTCTTCGGGCACGACTGTCTGGAACTCGGTACCGTCTTTGAGCGTACCGCGGAGGGTATTCTCAACGATGGTGACCTTGCTGATATTGCCTGCAGTGAGGTCAGACAACAGCTGTGTATACGTCGTTT